>JAKUUI010000099.1 GCA_022448485.1 SAR324 cluster bacterium | reverse complement strand
CAGGATTGTGGACGCCGGAAGTTTTAGAGCGTTCAGCCAAGCGTTATGGTTTAACAGTGGAAGAATACAAAAGTCGTAATGTATTAAAAATTGATGTTAAAACGAAAGAAGTTGCACGGATGGTCTGTGCAATGGCTGGCTCGGTATTTGCGAAAACTACAGGCGCGCAAATTCCGATTGACGGTGGGAATGAACGGGTGATTTAGGCACTTGTACTACTAAAATAAAAGGAAAAGAAAATGGCGGATTTAGATGCAGTTGAAGACAGCAAAGAATATTATTTAGACATACCTCAAAAATCTGACGCATTTTTTCTGAAAGGTTCAAATGCGTTGGACTGGGGAATGCAGAATAGACTTGCAAAGATATTTAATCCAAAAACGGGACGCACAGTAATGCTGGCTTTTGATCATGGATATTTTCAAGGTGCAACTACAGGACTTGAGCGGATTGATGTGAATATCATGCCTCTTGCTCCGTTTGCAGACACACTGATGTTGACCCGTGGAATTTTGCGTAGCATTGTTCCTCCTTCTATGACACAAGCCATTGTCATGCGTGCTTCTGGTGGAACAAGTATGCTCAAGGAATTGTCAAATGAGGAAATTGCTGTGAACATTGAGGACTCGATTCGAATGAACGTTGCTGCCATGGCTGTGCAGGTATTTATCGGCGGAGAGCACGAAAAGCAATCCATCATCAATATGACCAAGCTCGTGGATCAGGGAACTCGTTATGGCATTCCCACTTTGGCAGTGACGGCAGTCGGCAAAGACATGGTGCGTGATGCTCGTTATTTCCGCTTGGCTACCCGGATTTGTGCCGAGTTGGGAGCACACTACATCAAAACTTATTATGTAGAAAAAGACTTTGAAACTGTTACTGCCAGTTGTCCAGTACCAATTGTGATAGCCGGAGGGAAAAAGCTTCCTGAATTGGAAGCCTTGAAAATGGCCTACAATGCCATTCAGCAAGGTGCGGCGGGAGTAGACATGGGCCGTAACATCTTTCAATCAGAAGCTCCGATTGCCATGATTCAAGCAGTTGGTGCTGTGGTTCATGAAAATGAAACCCCAGAAAAAGCATTTGAGCTCTACAAAACACTTAAAACAGAAGATTGATTCCAACTTTCAAACCTTCCAACATGTAAGCCGGCAATTTATTTTGTAGGTTTACATATCCTTTCCCCTTTTTCATACAGGGAATCTGCGCTGAAAAAAAAGTCAGAGTATATCAAAATTTGTGAGGAAATCATTTTTGAGGCAATTGTAAAAAGTCTTAAAAAATACTAAATATTATTTCGACGATAAAATAAATCTTAATTAAATTAGATATATAAGTTTTGGTTGTCCGCTCGAAATGACACATTTTGGATTTTTTAATGGCCATCAGCCTTATAATTGGTCTGTCTGATATTATTGATAGATTTATGGATAGGAGAAAAACCTGATATCCTGTACTATTATGGTAGTTTTTCTGTTATTTGGAAAATGTGCAGTCGGAAACGAAAAAGGAGAAACAATCATTTCCTAAATTAATCAGAACTATCCGTTTGTTTTCTGTGTTTATTGTTGGTATATTTGTCGGCATCGAACAAATTTAGTTTTTTTAACTTACTACCTTAATTTAAATACATGAAATGAAATGTATGCAAAACGCAAACTGACTGATCTATCAATCAAACAAGCAATTCTAAAAGCCAAAGATTCAACAAAGACTGTTAAAATATCTGATGGTGGAGGAATGTATCTTCAGATACAACCCAACGGTTCAAAATATTGGAGAATGAACTGCAGGATTAACAGAAAGCAAATAACACTGGCATTTGGAGTATGGCCAATAGTGACACTGATGGAAGCCAGACGGAAGCAAGAAGAAGCAAAAGAGAGGATTGATAAAGGGATTAATCCTATTCAGGAAAAAAGAGAAAAAGGAAATTACAATTAGAAGAGAAGCAGGAAAAGGAACGCAATGAGGAACTGCAGACAAACACGTTCCAAAAAGTTGCTCAAGAAGAAAAGACTACTCGCAGATGGTTGTCGAGCATAAAAAAATACTTAGAGGCTCAATGAAAAATTTTGAGGATGCCAGCGTTACCATGAATTATTCGTCAAGTGACTCTGGAAGTAAAATCCGGTGTTTGTGGCGGTGCTAGGAATGTGTCCAGCACTGGCAGTGACAAACACTGCGATTAATGGTTTAGCCATGGGTGGAGCATCTCTGTTTGTGCTGACCTTTTCAATCTTGTTTTTCAAGAACAGAAATGAAACCAAAAGAGCACTGGAAGACAGAACTGATGGATTCAATACGGTTAGACTTGGATAATTAAGTTGCGCTGGTGAAAAGAAGTTCTGCTTTGACTTATTTTCTCACTTTCTTTTTTTTCTTTTTCTTCTTTTGTGGAATCACCATTACCCGCCGGGCTTGGCAATTGATGTTTTTTTTCTCCACTTTTGGCAATGAAGAAGAAACAGGAAGTCCCGTAGATCCCGGATCTTTGATTTCAATATTTGCACACGCATAAAGCTCATTCATATAAGTATCTAAAATTGCCTTACGTTTTTGCGAATACAAGTCATTGGAATATTTAGTATTTTGATCTATTGAGAGATTTGCACAGTTCTGTCCTTCCGCAAATTCTTCTTTGTAAATGTATAGCAGATGTTTCCCTAAGCTCGTTTGTACAACATTGCTGATTTCTCCGGGCTCTAAATTCTTGGTTACTTCTCCGATTTCTGCCAATAAATCTCCTGGCTTAAAAGTGCCAAGCTTGCCTCCAGTGCGTTTTGCGCTGGAATCAGCAGAGTGACGTTTTGCCAATTCTTCAAAAGGAACTCCGCTTTTGAAAGCCTGCCGAATGGTCGTAACTTGCTCTTGAACTTCTTCATCCGGACCTTGCAATAGAATTTGTGCTAATCCAACTTTACGGTCTTTCCTCAGCTGCTGTTCGCAAAAAAGCTCGATTTCACGGGATTCGACATGGATTTTTGAATCCACTTCACGAATGATTACGCGTTGTTTTTTATAATCTCGTACCAGTTGTTCTTTTAAGTCTTCTTCCGCATAAACCTCAAGCAACTGTGGTTGTTCTTCGGCAAGCCGATCCAAACGAGTTTCTATTTCCTTTCCTCCTGGTTCAATTTTTAGCGCCTTTGCACGGTCCAACAACAACATTCCCTGCACTAAGCTCATCATCAGTTGTTCTTCCAGATGTCTCTGTGTTTTTTTGGCAGACGACTTTTGAGCCTGCATAGCCGCTGTAACATCCTGTGCTTCGCTACGCGTAAGCATCTGGCTGTTAACGATTAAATAGATTCGATCAATAACCTTGGTTTCTGCATTTGCAAATTCTGCAAAAAAACCAAGACCAAGTACAGCGAAAGCTATCAGAAAACGGGAGGAAAAATTAAAGAGCATAATCATTTTTAAGTGTTGCTATTTGTGTGCGACGCAAGTTCAATGCTCGTTCTTTTAATGTTTTGGCCGGCAAACGTGAAAGCGTGCGTATTTTACTTACAGTTACTCGCTTAAATAACCGTTTGTCCAAATAATATTCTATAACTTCAGGATATGTCTGCCAGCGATAGGTTTTATAATTTTTGAAGATAATCTGCAAATCAAGCCAACCTCCGTCTTCCTGCCAAAGCCTTCTATGAAGAGAAAACAAATCGTAGGTTTTTGGATTCAGCAAGGCAAAATTCCCTGAGTCCAATTCTCCTATTCGGAGAAATACATGATTGTCGTCACGAATGTGATAAGCTATATTTTTACTGACAATCCCAACTTCTTGAAGAGCTTTGCTACGCTCTTCCTCATATCTGGAACGGAAACGCAGTTGGCGGGGTAAAATGTCTTCTGTTTCAAAAATGCGGTTCTCATTGAGAGAAATCGAGAGCAGATCATTATTGTATTCATAGTAAAAATGCAGTAACTGACCTTTTTCGTCCAGAGTTTCTACCACAAGAACTTCTCCATCTTTCCAATGAATGATCTGCTTGAATCCCCTTGCTGGTAATTCAACTGGTTGATTTGAAAGTTCACCGTCAACATTTTTTGCAAATGGATCAAACACCTGAACAACAGTTTCCATTATTGCACGCCGCCAGCTCATCCGCTTCTCCATTTGAAACATCAAATCGTCCCAGGTTATCGGATAAAAAGCACTGGCGGTTGTAATTAGGTTGAAGAATATTAGTACTAAGAAAAATATGGAAGGTCGAATTAAAACCAAATTTATCCTTTTCATTCATGTCAGAAAATGTTACGTTCAAGAATCTCAGTTTTTACTGAAATGCGCAATCCTGAATCACTTTTGCTTTTCTGACAGCACACAGTCGGCAATTTAGCAGTGATTGCCCGTTTCTTGTTCAATCACCTCACAAAAAATCTGGAGGCAAAATGCGAAAAACAAACCTTATACTATCAATTTTGATTGGACTGACGCTGCTAATCAGCGGATGTGCGGAAAAAAAACCAGAGCCGAAGCCGGAAGAATTCCTCACGCTTGCGGACCTGACGGGTCGTGTCACTCTCAAAGAGGACTCGCCAGATGTCCGCGTTATCCGGATTAAGGCTAAGGCCTTTATAAAGCGCAACGACATTCGTGCCGCTAAGGCCAAGGCCATGGAAACCGCCAGTGCACAAGCCGTTGATGCTATGGTACGTGAATTGTTGCCGGAAGAAGATTACAACAACAATTATGAGAATATTGACAAATATCTCTCAAGCAACGTGCAAAAGTACATTGTTAGCAGTGAAGTCAATGATGAGAAAAAAATCTTTGGCGGAAAATATTATGGTCTTGATACTGCGCACAAGGTCAACCGACAGAAAGTTCTGGTTGCCCTGCAGAAAGACCTCAAGCTTATAAACAACAGTGCCAGCTCGCTCGTGGTGGTAATCACAAGCAAGAAAGACATCGATCTTTCTGCGTCTGGATTCACGTTCAAGGATATTGAAGAGGCCTTGATGAACCAGATTCAAACAGATTTGAATCAGCGAGGTTTGAGAGCGATGGATTTTCGTAATGCTGTTACTTCGGCACAAACCGATGAAAAACTTAAGGAACAGTTCGAAAAGATTTCCAAAGAACAGTTCATGGCAATAGTTTCCGGAAGTCCGGCAGATAAAGCATTGCTCAATACTCAGATTCAGAATGCGGAAGCATTTTACACGACCGGACTCAGCCTGCTCCAACAGCTAGCTAAGGTTGTGGTTGAAGTAAATATTTTTTCTGTGAGCGGAAATATCAAAGGTGATTTAGCACTTTCACTAAACGTCACGGCGAAAAACATCTCGACAGGACGTGGCGGAGCCTTTGCCAACACGGTAATAAATGTCGCAAGACGAGGCGGACCGAATGTCATTACTTCGGCTATGATCACCGGTCTCGTCAAGGATTCCTACGCCGACATGCTGAAAGAGTTTGTTCCTCAGGTAATCAAGGAAATGTCTACGATCTCAGTTGGTGGAAATCGTCTCATAGCTTACGAATTGGTGCTCAAGGATTTCAAAAGTAAAGAGGTCCGTAGTCTAAGGACAAAACTGAAACAAGTTGAAAGTGATGAGTTCCGTTACATCAGCTACGATAATTCAGTACCGACGATTGTCACGATCATAATACGTCATGCGGGAAAAGTGGAAGATCTTGGTGATAAAGTTATGGAAATATTAGACTCTAAAGGAATCAATACAAAAGAACCTATTGTCGCTCCAGATTTAACAGACCTCGTTTTTGTGCGTATTCCAGATGAGGAGTAAACTGGAGTTATTAGTTTAAAAAGGATCTATTTTATTGCATGTTGATAGTTTGCAAAACACTAGAAATTAAAAAAGGAGTTATAATGCGTACGATTAAACACAAAATGATTTGGGTAATGCTGATCATTTTCGTTATCACAGGATGTGCCAGTATCGAAAAAGCTGAGTCCCTGCACCGCCAAGGTGAAAAAGAGGAAGCTTTGGAGATGGCTATTTCTTTGCTTGAAGATGACAGCTCAACAGTTCGCTTACGAGCAGTTAAGCTGATCGGTAAAATTGGAGGACCTGAAGCTGGCTCAGCTTTACATCAACGATTAGGAGAACAGGATGATCGGGTTCGCCGTGCAGTCGTACGTAATTTAGGAAGTCTACAGTATGAACCTGCAATGGAAGACTTAGCTGATATGGTTACCGAATCCAGCGCAGATATGGTGCGTGCATTAGCAGATGCATTCAAAGCCTATGGAAAGCCAGGATTGGATTTGATTGTGTCCCGCTATGACTCCAGCCAGGGCTCTAATCGTGCAGACTACAAGGACTTGCTGATTGCTGTCGGGCCAGAAATTGCGGGCTCGATCAGCAAACTCCTCAAGGGACGTTCATTCTTTGAGAATCGAGACACTTTTGA
>JAKUUI010000098.1 GCA_022448485.1 SAR324 cluster bacterium | reverse complement strand
GAAATAAAGATAAATATGAATATTTACAATGGGATTGTGAATTAGGGGACGGGGTTATATTTGATATGAGAACCCTTCATGGAACACTTAGTTCTTCAATTCCGCAAAAAACATTAAGTCGCTATACTTTAAGAGTAGCCAAAGAAGATACTAAGATCAACTATGTTGGAGATTGGACAAGCTATAACTATCGAAAAGCAATGCAAGATGGTGGTTATAAAGAGGGTGATAGCCTAGGTGGAAAAATGTTTCCAACTTTATTTGATGAATATCATCAATCAAGGCCTGTTTTTGTAAGCTAATGTCACAAAATTGGCACAAAAGTTTTTCCTCGTGCGTGCACAATCTCCGTTTGTAATATTTAAAATTTTTTTCATAAATATTGCGAGAGCCTAACGACTATGTCCAACTGCGAACTGAGACCTATGTCAGAACTCTGTAACTTCAAAATTGTCACGGAATTTATGACGGAAACAACCACACTCAAAGACCGTCCCCCGAAATTTAGTTGAAACGGATTGTTAGACATTCAGTCCACAAAAATAACTCCTTCACATACCATTACACTATTTCCACCAATATAAGTAGAAGTGACTTCTCCAAATTTTTTTTGAGTACGTGCCTTCAAAGAACTGGGGCGTCCCATCTCAACACCCTGGGCGATTTTCCATTCAAAATTGCCAGAAACCGAATCGTTGTAATGGGTTAGTAATCCTCCTAATGCACAATTCGCGCTTCCGGTAGCAGGGTCTTCCAGCATTCCGTCAAAAGGCGCAAACATGCGTGCCCGAATATCAAATTCATCATTACTTCGGGTGTAAATGTGAACAAAAGGGGTGATGTTTTGAGCAGCTAACTTCTTAAATCCTTCCAGATTAACACTTGCCTCATTCAAGGCCGCTTGATCTATTAATTCTGCTATAAGAAACGGCAAGCCTACTGAAACAACCTGTGGAGGATGAATATCTGCAATTATTTTTCCTGCTGCCAGTGATATTGCGGATGCTAATAATTCAGCTGAAATTGTTTTTCCAATTGAAATTTTCTCCGGAGCTTGAAGTTCACACCAAAACGACCCGTCATCGAGTTTTCGTAAAAATATCGGAACTAAGCCTGCTTTTTCTTCAAATACGATTTCAGTTGTTTCATAAAATTCTTCAATTATACCCAATGATGCCAATACAAATGCAGTTCCAATATTTGGATGGCCTGCAAATGGAACTTCTGTGGAAGGAGTGAAAATCCGAACTTTTCTAGTATTCCCATTTTCCGGAGGAAAAACAAATGTGCTCTCAGAAAAATTGAACTCTCTGGCAATTTGTTGCATTTGTTTATCTGTGAGACCACTTGCATCTGGTAATACTGCCAGTGGATTTCCTCCAAATCGTTTTTTCGTGAAAACATCACAAATGTAATATTTGTACTGCACAGTCATAATTCCTATAATTCTAAAGACTAAGCTCACAGGCTGTGTGGGGTCTGATTTCGTCCACCCTCAACATCCTGTGAAGTGACAAGTTAGAAAATTTCGTCATCCATTTTGATACTCAACATACTTTTGCAAAGATAATAGTTTCGACAACAAAACCTGTAGAAATTTTAGCAATTGTCGTTAACATTTTATTTCGAAATGCTTAAATTTAAATTCCACACTATTTACATTTTCTGGTGGGTAATCCATGTCCTCCGGTTTTCTGGCTGCGTCGTTCCAGCAAAATCACATCATGCCTTACTCATTGCCGATGCCATAACATTTCCCGATATCCAACTTCCCTGAATCCGCATTTTCGATTTAGGAATAATGCAAGAGAGAGTTTGATGAGAATTTGTTTCACTTTGTTTAATATTAGTGAATTATAAGAAACAAACCATAACATCAATCGGTTTGTTTTACAAGAATGTGGGGATTTTACTTGGAGGGTGTCTGACTGTGGGGGGATTGTTTCTGTCTCTGAAAAACAATGAAGGGGGTACCCCGTAGGGGGTGGTAGGTGCTTGACTTTTTGTCACAAATTTGTCATACTTGATACCAAAAATAGGCATCAAATGGTAACTCTGTACAATATACAAGTAACTGATTATATATTGCTATTTGTTGTTGGTATTAGCCTGAATGTGACTTTTAATCAGGTGCTCCTGGGTTCGAGCCCCCGCCGACCCACCAAGGGAATCAATAGTTTGCAGAAATTTACAAAATGTAACCATCTTAATTGTTACAATTATGTTTCACTCCTTGGAAAGCTTTTCTCGAACTTTCCAGATTCTTTGTCTCCAAAATTTCTCTCATCTCCTGTGAGAGTAAACCGATGAAACAAGTTGTCTGTACCGGACTGGCAGTGCTTGACCATGTTTTTCAACTGCCTAAAATACCGAAAATTCCTGTAAAAAGTTTTGCCAGTAACTACTTCCAAGCTGGCGGTGGAAATGCAGCAACCGCAGCCGTTGCTCTCAAACGCGCAGGTGGGCAGGCGGTTTTCTGGGGTAGACTCGGTGATGACCATAATGGTGACCTGATCTTGGACGAACTTGAAGAATTCGGTGTCGATGTGCGGGATGTCCTCAGACAGCAGGGAGTTAAATCAGGGGTTTCCTCCGTGTTGGTCGATGACGCAGGCGAACGACTGATCACCAACTACAGTGACCCGAAACTTATTAGTGACGCTAACTGGCTTCCACTAGAAAGACTGAAAGAAAGCAACGCAGTGTTAGCTGATTTTCGCTGGCATGAGGGTGCCATAAAAACCCTCAGGAGGGCCCGCGAACTTGGAATACCTGCTGTACTTGACGCAGATTTAACACCGGAAGGCTTTAATGAAGATGTGATTAGTAGTGCTACTCACGTCCTTTTTTCACAGCCAGCACTGAAGGAGTTCGCAGCCGGAAAGTCCACAGAAAAAGCCCTTAATTATGCCGTGGAACTGAACCGTGGTTGGGTGGGCGTAACAGAAGGTTCTGGAGGAACAAGCTGGCTTGATAAAGGTAGTCTCCGACATTTTCCCGCATTCGAAGTAAAGACCGTGGACACTCTCGGTGCAGGGGATGTTTTTCATGGAATCTTCGCTTTGGGTTTGGCGGAAGGAAATACTGAGGAAAACTCAATATACGAGGCTTCAGCAGCGGCAGCTATTCATTGCTCAAGATCTGGAGGTCGTAAGTCGATACCAGATAGAGAAGAAATCAACAGCTTTCTTAGGAATAATAAATGAACCTTTCTGCAGGAAAATGGCTTGGGTTGCGACGTCTCGCTGACGAATCCGGACTATTCAAGATCGTAGCAGTCGATCAAAGACCACCAATCCAGAATTTTATCAAATCAACTCTTGGGAGTGATGAAGCAACCTGGGAGGACGTTGCCGAAGTAAAACGCGTACTTGCTGAAAGCCTTGCTGATGAATCAAGTGCGGTGTTGATGGACCCGCTATTTGCCTGGCCAGCCGCACATTCGGTAATGCGCCGCGATCATGGTCTGATGCTTACTCTGGAACACGCTGACTTTGATGAAACACCACGGGGAAGGTATTCAAAAGTGATTCCTGACTGGAGCGTCTCTAAAATAAAGAGGGCTGGAGCAGACGGTGTTAAACTATTAGCCTGGTACCGGCCAGATGCTGGGGATGAAGTGATTGCTCATCAGAAGAGCTTTGTCAAACAGATAGGTGATGAATGCGTACGTTATGACATTCCCTTCCTGCTGGAACTGCTCGTCTATCCACTTCCAGACGAAAATTTAGAAGTGCTGAAGCAAAATAAATCGGAATGGGTGCTGGAAAGCGTTCGTGAATTTGCCAAACCGGAATACTCGGTCGATTTGTTTAAACTGGAAAACCCGGTCATTGATTCTGACCTTGTAAATCCTGATGGCCCTGAAGCAGAATCCGTTCAGAAAATCTTTGACGAAATGGGTCGAATTTCTGGACGTCCCTGGGTGATGTTATCGGCAGGAGCAAGTGCAGAAAATTTTCGAAAAGTTCTGCAATATGCCTATCGTGCAGGTGCCAGTGGATTCCTAGCGGGGCGTGCAATTTGGTGGGAGTCCTTCGTTCAGAATTTTCCAGATATAGCACAAATGCAGAAAGCACTGGAACATGATGGGGTCAAATACATGCGTGAAATAAATGCCCTGAGCACCCAACATGCTAATCCATGGACCACCCATCCGCTCCACGGTTCAGGTGTTCAGATGCAGTACTCAACACAAGAATTCGCACGACTCTACCGTGATTTTTGAACTTTAACTTAATCCTAAAACGCTTCTTCTTGAATAAACACTAGATGATGTCATTGAAGACCATGAACCCTGCTGAACCATTGCGTGTTGGGGTGCTTCCTCTTGCGCGACCGACCTTCGATGTTCCTTATGCCGAACAGGTTTGCGAGGAAGCCTGGAAATTGATGGAACAGATTCCAGTTGATTGGGTTGGCTCCAGTGATCTATTGTTCGATGCCAAATCAGTTGAATCTCAGCTTTCAGAATTTAAGAAAGAACCTCTTGACTTGCTGTTGGTACTGCAATTGACTTTCACCGACGCATCGATGACAGTGAAACTAGCCGAAACTTTTGACGTTCCCCTGCTATTCTGGTCGTTCCCTGAAAAAAGGACCGGAGGTCGTTTGCGACTAAATTCTCTCTGTGGCGTCAATCTAGCGGCCCACGCCCTGGGAAAGTCCGGAATTCAATGCGACTACCTAAATCTCAATCCACAGGATCCAGGAACCGCAGATGAGCTTGTTTCCTGGATACGTGTCTTCCAGACTCGCAAAAACCTCTCCAGCACAAAACTCGCAGTTATCGGAGAGCATCCGGATGGTTTCCACACCTGTACCTTTGACAGTGAAAAATTGATGGAAATTTCCGGAGTTACTGTTGAGCAGATGGAACTTCCTGACCTGTTCACCGAAGCTGAACAAATCCCTCAAGACACAGTTAATGAGGTCCGTAGTGAGTTGGATTTAAAAATTAATGGTCTTGAACTGGTTGAACAAGACCCTCTGGAAAAAAGTATACGTATTTTGTCAGCCCTGAGAAGAAAAGCCGAGAAGGAAGGTTATCAGGGATTTTCGGTTCGTTGCTGGCCGGAATTCTTTACTGAATACGGCTGTGCAGCGTGTGGAGCAATGGGTATCCTTAATTCGGAAGGAATAGCTTCAGGATGCGAAGCGGATGTGTACGGGACTATAAGCACTCTGATACTGAACTGGCTCGGTGGTGAACCCTCTTTCATTGCCGATCTTGTAGATATCGACACCAAGGACGATACAGGAGTCTTCTGGCATTGTGGACTGGCACCACTGAACATGGCTGACCCCGATGCTCCAATCGAAGCCGGCATCCACTCCAACCGCAAGAAACCGCTGGTCAATGAGTTTGCCCTTAAGCCCGGTGAAGTCACACTCTTCCGACTTAGCCAGTCTCGCAATCTTACGAGGATGGTGATAGGTGGGGGGACGATGCTCAAGGCTCCTAAGAGTTTCTCCGGAACGTCTGGAGTGATCCGATTTGACAAGAGTGCCTCACAGGTTTTGGACACAGTGATAAGGGAAGGACTGGAACATCACTACGCCATTTCCTACAGCAATGTTGAAAAATCCCTGCGAATTCTGGCACGTCAACTAAACCTGCCAGTTCTTGAGTTGACGTAAAATGTTGAAAACCTTACGCTACGGATTCATCGGTTGCGGTATGATGGGGATGGAACATCTGCGGTACTTGGCAATGATCGAAGGTATTAGAGTAACTGCGATCTATGAGCCAGATGCAGGAATGCGTTCCGAAAGTGCTCGTTTGGTTCCTAAGGCACGGTTCACGGAATCTGAGGAAGAAGTCATTCGTGCCGAAGACGTAGACGCTTTGGTGATCACAAGTCCGAACTACCTTCACGCCAGACAATTGGAGCATATTTCAGCGATTCGTCCGATGCCTGTACTTGTTGAAAAGCCAGTCTGCACTTCACTGGAACAACTTCGGGCGCTTCAAAGTATGGAGAAGAATTACCCCTCACCAATTTGGGTGGCGATGGAGTACCGCTACATGCCGCCTATCTCTAGGCTGGTGGAGGAAGTCCATTCCGGCAAAACACTCGGCAAGATAACATCATTAAGTATTAGAGAACATCGTTATCCATTTCTGAACAAAGTCGGAGACTGGAACCGCTTCAACGAAAATACCGGCGGAACGCTTGTTGAGAAATGTTGTCACTTCTTCGACCTGATGTGCTTCATACTGCAGAGCGAACCGGTACGTGTCTATGGTTCTGGAGCACAGGATGTGAATCACTTGGATGAACATTACGATGGTCGAGTTCCGGATATTCTCGACAACGCCTTTGTGGTCGTTGATTTCGCCTCTAAACAGCGTGCAATGCTGGAATTAAATATGTTCGCGGACGGCTCATGGTTTCAAGAATCGATCGT
>JAKUUI010000097.1 GCA_022448485.1 SAR324 cluster bacterium | reverse complement strand
CTCTCGGTGACTTTTCTGGTTCCCCGGACGGGCACGATCGCATTCCTCTAAACACTTTATTATGGACCACGTATGGGGGAGCAAACAACTCAATCATATTTGAAATCCTGGGCGATTTTAAAGTAGAAGCATGTAGCAGGTCCAATCACGATTATTGCAAATATCCAGTTGATCCTGCCTGGGGTTAGTCCCTGAAAAAATCCATATTTACCGCTAATTAAAAGCAAAACATACTATTAACAGATAAGGACTAAATGAGTGGCCAACCTGTGTCTAAAACAGCGTCAGACACCTTAGCAAAAAAAAGCAAATCGGAAGATGTAATTTCCGGCGGACATTTGGTAGCAAAAGCTTTGAAAAACGAAGGAGTTGATACCATCTTCACATTGTGCGGCGGACACATTATCGATATTTACGACGGATGTCTTGACGAAGGAATACGCATTATTGATGTGCGGCATGAGCAGACGGCTGCACACGCTGCAGACGGCTATGCCAGGCAGACTGGCAAGCTCGGTTGCGTTGTAACTACCGCCGGCCCTGGCTGCACCAACGCCATGACGGGTGTCGCCACGGCTTTCCGCTCAGAAAGTCCAGTTCTGCACATCGGTGGTCAAAGTTCACTTACACAGCACAAGATGGGGTCCCTACAGGACCTGCCACATGTGGAAATTATGACGCCAATCACCAAGTTCGCAGCAGGAGTCATGTCCACGGAACGGGTGGCGGACATGATATCCATGGCTGCACGCGAGTGCTTTTGCGGCGCTTATGGACCAAGTTATCTTGAAATTCCTCGTGACGTGCTTGACAGGGAAGTACCCTTAGAAACAGCAGTTATTCCAGAGCTAGGCTGCTACCGAGCCTCTGTCAAATCCGCTGGAGATCCTTTCGATGTCGAGAAACTTGCGGACATCTTGGTGAATGCCAAACGCCCGGCTATGCTGGTAGGCTCCCAAGTGTATATGTCTCGCGGACATCAGGATGCCATCGAGTTGGCCCGCAAGCTGAACATCGCCCTTTACATGAATGGAGCAAGCCGCGGCATCCTGCCTCCCGGTGATCCGCACTACTTCAACCGCACTCGTTCCAGTGCATTTAAGAAAGCGGATGTGATAGTCATCGTTGGCACACCCTTCGACTTCCGGATGGGCTATGGCAAACGCATCAGCAAGGAAGCAACTCTCATTCAAATTGACCAAGACTACCGTACTGTGGGGAAGAACCGGGACATTGCCCTGGGTTTGGCTGGTGATCCGGGAGCCATCCTTGCAGCAGTCCTTCAGGCCACGACAGGTGGTAAGAATAATGGTGCGAAGAGCCGTCAGTCTTGGTTGAATGGACTCAGGGAGGAGGAGGTTGAGAAAACGAAAAAACTCATGCCAATGTTCCAGTCGAATGCAAACCCCATCCACCCCTATCGTCTTGCCTGGGAAATCAACGAGTTCCTTACGGATGATACCATCTACATAGGCGATGGGGGAGACATTGTAACAATTTCCGCTCAAGCCGTGCAACCACGTGAGCCAGGAAACTGGATGGACCCTGGAGCACTCGGTTCTCTTGGTGTCGGAACCGGATTTGCAATGGCGGCAGGGCTTGCCCACCCGAAAAAAGAGGTGGTCTGCCTCTATGGAGATGGTTCCTTTGGCATGACTGTCTTCGATATGGAAACTGCAAACCGATTTGGTGCACCATACATTGCCATTGTAGGTAACAACTCTCACATGAACCAAATCCGCTATGGGCAGATAACCAAGTATGGTGAGGAACGAGGGAATGTAGGAAACAAACTCGGTGATGTTCCCTTTGGTACGTTTGCTGAAATGCTCGGTGGTTTTGGGGCAGAGGTCCGTGAGCCAAATGAAATTCAACCGACATTGCAGAAAGCCCGTGAATCTGTGAAGTCGACTGGGAAATCAGCGGTAATCAACGTTTGGGTTGATCCAGACGAGTACGCACCGGGCACCAAGGCCCAGACCATGTACAAGTAACTGAGTGGGTGAGCAGTGTTCACCTTCATCTAAGGTAAGACGAGAAAAATATTTTGATAAAAAGAGGATAATGGCAAAAGCTCTGGAAGGTGTCCGTATATTGGACATGACCCATGTTCAATCTGGACCGACCTGTACCCAACTGCTCGCATGGTTCGGCGCAGATGTAATAAAGGTGGAACGACCTGGTGTTGGAGACGCTACGCGAGGTCAACTGCAAGACATTCCGAACGTAGACAGTCTCTACTTTACGATGCTGAATCACAACAAGCGTAGTGTCACGCTGAACACCAAGCATGCTAGGGGCAAAGAGATCTTTGCCAAGCTCATAAAGCATTGTGACGTGATGGTCGAAAACTTTGCCCCAGGAGCTATTGACCGCATGGGTTTTCCCTGGGAGAAGATTCAGGAAATTAATCCGCGCATGATCTATGCTTCGGTTAAGGGATTTGGACCTGGTCCCTTTGAAGACTGCAAGGTGTATGAAAATGTAGCCCAATGCACAGGAGGCTCTGCATCTACTACAGGGGAGCTTGACGGATTTCCTATGGTAACAGGTGCACAAATCGGTGATTCAGGCACTGGGATTAATTTGGCTTTGGGAGTCGTCACAGCGCTTTTCCACCGTGAAAAGAGTGGACTTGGTCAGCGTGTCACCTGCGCCATGCAGGACGGAGTATTGAATCTCTGTAGGGTCAAATTGCGAGACCAGCAACGTCTTGCACATGGGCCATTGAAGGAATACCCTCAATTCCCGAATGGAGAATTTGGCCAGGCTACACCTCGCGCAGGCAACGCATCCGGTGGAGGGCAGCCCGGTTGGATTGTTAAATGCAAGGGCTGGGAAACTGATCCTGATGCCTATATCTATGTGATTACCCAAGCGGTGGCATTCCCTGAACTCGCAAAAGTCATCGGTAGAGAGGACTGGCTGGTGGACCCCGAATGGTCCACTCCAGAAGCCCGACTTCCAAAACTCGACAAGGTTTTTGAGGAAATCGAAAAGTGGACCAAGACAAAGACCAAGTTCGAGGTAATGGATATCCTCAATCCGCTCAACGTCCCTTGTGGACCGATCATCAGCATGATGGAACTGTCAGAGGATCCTTCACTCAGGGCCACCGGCACAATCGTCGAGGTGGATCACCCGGAGCGTGGAAAATACTTGACGGTCGGAAACCCGATCAAATTATCGGACTCACCTTCAGATGTTCACCGTTCACCGTTGCTGGGTGAACATACGGACGAAATCTTGGCCGAGATAGGACTCAATGATGATGAAATTGCAGCCGCTAAAGATGAAAAAGTAGTTTAACCTGCTTATGAAAGGAAGGAAATCAAAGCCGTGAAGTTGATCATCATGGGACAACAGGCATTCGGAAAGTCCTGTCTGGAAGCAGTTCTGGAAAAAGGAGAAGACGAAATAGTTGCAGTATATTGTTCTCCGGACAAGGAAGGCAAGCCGGTGGATCCAATTAAGGAATTTGCTCTCGAAAATAATCTTCCCGTGGTCCAGCCTGCGAGTTTTGAGGACAACAAAGTTCTTGATAAAATGAGGGCTTTCAATTCAGATCTTTGCGTAATGGCATTTGTAACCATATTTGTGCCCAAAGCAGCACGTGATATTCCTGCACAAGGTTCAGTTTGCTTCCATCCCTCACTACTGCCGAAACATCGTGGACCAAGCTCCATCAATTGGGCTATCATAGATGGGGCAACTAGGACCGGACTGACTATCTTTTGGCCGAATGACGGCCTGGATGAAGGAGATGTGCTATTGCAAAAGGAGGTGGAAGTAGATCCGGAAGACACTCTTGGTTCCGTCTATTTCCAGAAAATCTTTCCTCTGGGGATTGAGGCAGTCCTCGATTCAATTGACCTGGTTAGATCAGGAAAACCTCCGCGCATTAAGCAAGACGAGTCCAAGTCTACTTACGAATCATGGTGCAAGCACGAGCACGCTGAGATTGACTGGGTTAAGCCGGCGAAAGAAGTCCACAACCTAATCCGGGGAACCAACCCGCAACCTGGTGCCTGGACTCTACACAACGGTGAAGTACTGAAGATTTTTGATTGCACTAGAGTCGATATGACCGGTACCCCTGGCAGAGTTATTCAGGTAACGGAAGCGGGTTTCACAGTAGCCACCGATGGAGGCGGCATCCTCGTGCAGCGAGTCCGTCCAGTCAACGACAAGAAAATACTGGCGTCTGAGTTTGCATCAAAGAGTGGTCTTTCCGTTGGAGAAATACTAGGAGATAGAATCACTGAAACGTAATAGAATTGCAGCAGAAGAACTTGCGCCTCAATTGACTCAAATAGCCTTGCATGGGAGTTGATGTCCAAAAGACAGTAGACTTTCCGATTCACAATAATTCAGGTTGTACTAAAACAGAATCTCTATCAAGAGGTTTACCTGTTATTTTTTGGGAAAAACCTGTTTTTCAGGGGCTTGAATGCTGGCAACAGCAACAGGATAATTGCGATGATAGTGATCGGACCTGCAATGGGCCGGGTAAAAAAAACAGTGAAATCTCCGTTTGATATAAGCAAAGACTGGCGTAACGCAGGCTCGGCAATAGGTCCTAACACGATGGCAAGCACTGCCGGGGCAAGTGGATAGTCCAGCTTTCGGAGCAGGTAAGCCCCCACTCCGAAGATTAGCATGAGCCAGACATCGTGCATGTCTTGAGTGGGTGAGTAGCCACCGACAAGGCTAAGGACGAATATGATCGGAGCCAGAATAGTAAAAGGCATTTTCAATACCCATAAGAAAATGGGGATAAATGCTACATTGATCAAGAGAGCAAAAAGATTTGCTACATAAAGAGATCCGATCAAGCCCCAGACAAACTCTTTTTCCTCGACGAACAGCAACGGTCCTGGAACCAAGCCCCAAATGACCATCCCCCCTAAAAGGATTGCCGTGGTGGGAGAACCAGGAATGCCGAGGGTTAGCATGGGCAAAAGGGCCCCTGTCGATGCGGCGTTGTTGGCGGACTCCGGAGCGACCACCCCTGCGATTTCTCCCTTACCGAAATTATCTGATTCTTTGGATGTCATTTTAGCCACTCCATAAGCCATGAGTGATCCTGGAGTTGCACCTGCAGCTGGCAGAATGCCGACAAAGAACCCCAGCAGGGATCCGGTTGTCCATGAGAACCACGTGCGCCCCATTTCACGTAAACTGTCTAAAACACCATTAATGGAAAGCACAGCTTTTGACATGGTGCTGTCACCCCGATTACTCTCGATCGTCCACATCATTTCACCGATTCCGTAGATACCAATCGCTAAAACAAGAAAATTGATTCCATGCATAAAACCGATAATGTCAAAAAACACCAGCCTTGGCTCTCCCGACATGATATCAAGTCCAACTGCACTGAAAACCAAGCCGATGCAAATGGAAAAAATGGTCTTTGGGATATCATCGCCACTTAGACCTACGAAAGTAGCAAACGCTAGGAGCATCAGAGCGAAAATCTCATGGTCTCCAAAGTCTAGTGCAATCTGGGCAAGTGGGGGAGCAAATCCTGTGAACAACAAGACGGAAATGGTGCCTCCAATGAAGGAAGCCATTGCAGCGGTAATCAGTGCTTTGTCTGCTTGCCCCTTAAGAGCCAAAGGTCGGCCGTCAAAGGTTGTGGCCACCGCAGTCGAAGCACCTGGAATTCCAAGCATTATTGAGCTGATCGCTCCTCCATACATGGCTCCATAATAAAGTGCCGCGAGAAAGATAATTGCACTTGTCGGGGGCACTAGAAAAGTCATCGGGAGCAAAATTGCCACTCCGTTCACAGATCCCAAACCTGGCATTGCCCCAATGAACAAACCAACAATCACCCCAATTACTACTACAACTAGGTTTATTGGTTGGAATGCGATGGCAAAACCTTCCAGAAGGAGTGCTATGATATCCATTTTCTTTTTAGTTCATTTTTAATGCGTTAAATTAAATTGATCTCTCAATGCTTCAATAACTAATCCCCGCAGTTTATTACCGAAAAATCAAAATTTTAAAGGAAAAAACTGTATAGTGGTAAGAAAAGAGGTTCCAAATACCCTTTTGGCAAAACAATTCTCAGGGCAATGTCGAAGAAGAAGAAAATTACAACCGGAGCAAGGAGTGCGACCAATAACGTGGTGATCCAAGAATGTCTGCCTAAAAACCGTAGATAAAATAAAAGGAACAGTGGTATGCTTCCGTACATGCCTATAATGTGAACCAAACCAATCATTACTGTTACACCACCTCCAACCAAAAAAAACATCCTTAATGCGTAAGCATCCATGAATGATTCTTCAGATTTGGAGGGAGGTGTTGCACTACGGTACCAGTTCACCATTGTACACAGACAGCAGATCAGCATGATGGCAGAGAGCCAGAAGGAAAATGCACCTCCTCCCGGCCCTTCATCCGGGATCCACCAGATCGGCAACTCAGTGCTTTTCCACATCAGGTAAACCGA
>JAKUUI010000096.1 GCA_022448485.1 SAR324 cluster bacterium | reverse complement strand
GTTTTCCTACCTTAAAGGAGTCCAGGGGCAGTTTGTAGACCGTACCGCGGAGTGGAAATTACGCAGTGAGAGGGAATCTCTGATGGAGGAAAAGGTTCGTGATACTGAAATCATTGAAACTAAAAGTCGGCAGTTAGAAAATTTGGCCAATCGACTAGCCAAATATCTATCTCCCCAAATTTATCAAAGTCTTTTTGATCAGGATAAGGAAACCAGGAAAACCAATGCCCGGAAAAATCTGACGGTTTTCTTTTCAGACATTGTGAAGTTCACGGATCTTACAGAAAAACTTGAACCAGAGAAACTTTCGTTGGTGATAAACACCTATCTTTCCGAAATGTCAACGATTGCACTGGAACTAGGAGGAACCATTGATAAGTTCATCGGGGATGCAGTGCTTATATTTTTTGGAGATCCTGAATCCCAGGGAGAAACAGATGATGCTCTTAGCTGCATCGAGATGGCTATCAGAATGCAGAAGCGAGTCAAGGAACTTCAGAAACACATGAAAAAGCTAGGTGTTGCCTCAGGAATTCAGGTACGTATGGGCATCAGCACCGGTCACTGCACGGTAGGAAATTTTGGTTCTGATCAACGGATGGACTACACTGTTTTGGGAGGCCCCGTTAACCTGGCTGCAAGGCTTCAGAACCTTGCGGATCCGGAAAGCATTTTAATCGATGAAAAAACCCAGGTGCTTGTCGAGGACGAAGTGAAATGCACTTATGCTGATGAGATCACCCCGAAAGGATTTGCAAGGCCTATCAAAATCTTTCAGATTGAAGATTTCATTGATAAGAATCACCACAAACTCCGCCGTCGTTTGACCCATGTTGGGCAAAGAGTAGAGGTGAATGTATTCGATAGTTCCGATATCAAGGCGGCGATCGAGGAACTGCGTGATATCCAAAACCGATTTGAAAAGGAAAACAATTTACCAGTTCAAAAGTCTAAAAAGGCGCCTCCACACTCATAAAGATCGTTTGAATCAAAAAAAGAAAGAAGAACTAAAACAATAACTGAAAAGGGTGAACGTTGAAAAAAGTTAACCGAGTTACTACCTTCAGGTCCTTTAGGGATAAGAGTATTAACAATCTGACAGTTTGGCAGTATCTATTGGTGGTGTCATAAATAAACCCCATCATCTCATTTTAAAAGCCAAAATTCTCACCAGTCCAGTGGATATCAAATGATCGTGGAGAATCTATATCATTCGCCAAAGTCTTAATGACTGTCCGGACAGCATCGCCGTCGGTGTCAATCGATATAACGACCAAGTAGCAGACCCAGATCACGGCGTGTTGTTTCTGGAATTTTAGACTTGTCGGTAATTAGGGAAAATTTAAGGGCATCCGCCTGGGAATTGGGAAATTCTGGAGAAAGGTTCCTCAGGGTTTCAACAAGTATCTGACGTGCCGTTTCGACGTTGGCCTGCATCACCTTGATGATGTCATCGACGCTGACTTCTGATTCGGAGACGTGCCAACAGTCGTAATCCGTGGCCAGGGCGATAGAGGCAAAGGCTATTTCCGCTTCCCGTGCCAGCTTGGCCTCCTGGGCATTGGTCATGCCGATTACTGATGCCCCCCAGGAACGATAAAGAAGGGATTCAGCACGCGAGGAAAATGCAGGTCCCTCCATACAAATATAGGTCCCTCCTTCGTGCAGGGTTGCCCCCACTGTTTTCGCTGCTTCCACAAGTTTTCCTGAAAGAGCAGGACAGACTGGATCGCCAAACTGAACGTGCCCCACAAATCCGTTACCAAAAAATGTGGAAGTCCTATGGCGGGTCAGGTCGATGAACTGATCGGGAAAAACCATGTGACCCGGTTCGATTTCCTCCTTGAGACTCCCCACTGCACCAACTGAAATCAGATGAGTCACACCTATTTTTTTCAGCCCCCATATATTGGCGCGGAATGGAATCTCAGTGGGCGTCAGTACATGCCCGATTCCGTGCCGTGGGAGAAACGCCACGGGGATGCCATGCACCGTACCCGTCACAAAATCCGAAGAGGGTTCACCGAAAGGTGTTTCCAGACTGATTTCTTCAGCGTCTTCCAGTTCTTCAAGATGATAAAGTCCGCTTCCACCAATGATTCCTACTCTCATGTTCGTTTCCTGTTACAAGGGGTTACATTTCGCTGAGCTTCAGTATTTTATGCCGCTCCGAAAAGTTCAGTATGCTTCCGGCAGTGTCCCAAAAAGAGCTTGCTGCTCACTACTATGCTGCATGTCCCTCCTGGATACCCCTGCGGTCACTCATGTTGAAGAAGGCGGCCACCGCACAGATGTGCCGGAGGTCCTCATCACTGAGACTGTGTTTCCCGCTTTTCTGTCGGCTCTAAGCAAAATTTATAGGGATAGTTGATCAACATGTTTTAAACTCAAAAACATGATTAAAACGGTTTTGTATCTTATGTTTTTTTTTCCAAAAAGTAAATTATAAAAATCTTATCTTCAGTGATACGTAGCACAGCGGAGTTAAAACGATCTGTATTGCGTCAAATCAGCATTTGTTGTAACATTTAAGCCACGAAGTAAAGATTTCCTTAGAGGTCGTTTTAAGCATCATTTGAAGAATGTCGAAATGGTTCAATAAATCGTGTTGAATGACGATGATCCTTCCCAAACGAGATGAGCGATGAAATTCAAAACTATCTCCCTTCCTGTTCTGTTCCTATGTATTTTCCTGACTTTCTTACCCCATGTGCTTCAGGCTGGCCCAGGCGAAGGCTGGGGATTGGCCCTGGGCAGCGGTCCTTTGAAACCGGTGGATACGAATACAGGCAATGATTACCAGACCACATCCATTTTAAGCGATGCATTAGATTACCAGTGGTCACTGGGGCAATCCTTTTCATTTTCATTTTTTGGCACCGAGAATGGCGGCAGGGCGGAGTTGCCTCCAAAGCCCAAACAAGAGTACTACAAAACCGGCCTCATTGGAGCTGAGTTGAGAGCCTGGTTCGGTCCTTTCTTCCTTGGTATTCATGGAGGACAATATTACCTTCTTTGGGCTGAATCGCTGAGTTCCTACTCTGGCATTGCGCAAACTGGAGGCAGCGGCTACAGCTTGGGGTTTGAGTTGGAATCCGGTTGGATGATTGTTGCCAACAGCGAGCAGAGCGGCACTTTTGAATTTTACGACATGCCTGACCAGAAGGTAGAAGGAACACGCATCCTGCTTGGTTACCGCTGGAGGTGACAGACCAGGGACAACTCGATTAAGAGGTTTAATTCCCACAAAAAAGAAGGTAATTCCGGAATTATATCAAAATTTGTTATCAGATAAAAAATTTTTACCAGTCAATAAGTTTTTTCGATCTGAATATAATTAAAGTAGTTACAAAGAGAAAAGTTACTGTTCATTTCTCTACCTCCGTAACGCACATTTTTCCCTCCCGCAAAACAGGCATGTTCACAATGAGCTTCTGATAGCAATCAATTGAAAGCAATCCTCTAAAGTTTGTTTTGGAAGGGTAACGGGAAAGAATTCGTGCAGCTAGCATTGTTGTTTTGTTGCAATTGCCTTGAAAAAGGTATAGCAAAAAACACCATCTTGTTCTGTTGTTCTGTACAACGCCCTAATTCCCTCATCAAAAACTGTTCCGCTAATTAAACCTGCTTCAATAGATGATTCACGTACGCCTTCAATCATTGCTGTGAAAGTGTTCTTTGTGAAACCTTCAACAAGCCCAGGCTTACTTGAATCAATATAAACCATCCGCGGAGACACATGTATGGAACTGAAACCTGCAGCATTTAAGAGAGGATATATTTCCCTGCCTATATTGGCATTTCCACCTGCCCATTTTTGCAATTCGACTTGGCATTGAATCGCTTTGTGCGCTGCTTCACTGTCAGGGTAGAAATATGCCGATCCATGGTCTCCTTCGATAACTGTGATTGTTCCGCCGACCTTGATAAGACCTTGCAGGATTGCCAAGGCACTATCTGGTCGAGAAAGATGTTCCAAAACATGACAAACAAAGACATGGTCGAAAGATTCCGGCTCTATCTTCAAATTGAAAATGTCAGCACGTAGAAATTGAACGTTGCTTAATCTGGCAGATTCCATAACTCTTTTTGCTTTTATAATAGAATCCTCAGATATGTCAATAGATAGCAATGACGCATTCTGGCTGTTGCGGGCAAGCGTAACCGTTTGAGCGCCAACTCCACAGCCCGCTTCCAAAATCCGGCTTCCGGCCGGATATGACGTGTCGTAATGTAAGAGTTCAACCAAAGTATTTGCTTGATCCTGTAGACGCCTGTTTTCTCTTGAGTCATATCCGTGAACGTATGCTTTATCCATGGTGCCTCTCTTGTTGCCGAACAGTCAGGAAAGGTGCAATTATTAATGTATTAATCTTTCCCGTTAATTTTCACCATAACTATTAGCCTGTGAAAGTCATTAATTAAATAGATTGAGGCTCCTGTATTATTATAAGAATGGTAACCCTTTGTTTTGGTTACTTTATGTTTTATTGTCTTCCCTCTTCAAAGTTGTTCAGTGATTCATCGATTTTTACAAACGGCAATGCCCTTGAAGTATAGACATTGAACTGAGGCGTGACAAAACTGGCATCATCAAGAGTACCCACATACACTGACGTTATGCCTGGGCGGCCTGAATTGTTACCTAAAACCACTGAACCACATCTCTGACAGAACAGCTTGGTCTTTGAGTTGCCACTGTCGGATTTGTACTGAAAACTGCTAGTCTTTCCTCTTAACTGGGCAACCTGCTCTTCCTTGAAAAAAAGTATTGTCGCAAATCCCGCGCCGGTGTTTTTTCTGCAGTCAATACAGTGACAATTCCCTTGCAAAACCGGATCTCCCGATACCTCGTAAGTAACTTCCCCACAAAGACATTTACCCGTATGTGTTTCCATATTTTACTCCTTCGATCCATTCATCATTTGCTTATCCATTTATTAGTTTAGGAGAATACCTCGGCATATTGTTGACACAGTTACTCTAACCAGTCAACCTCATTAAACATATTGAGCATCACGGATTGTTAAGTAATGGTAACGGAAAGGACGGTATAATGGAACTAACAATTGCCAGTTGCCAAAATGTAGAGGTACATGCTGGATGCCTTGTTTTGCCGCCTTCCGGATATCGAATCTTTTTGATATTTTATGATGCAGTCTAAAAACTGAGGAAGGACAATCACGCAGGAGATGTTGGATTTGGTTTTAGCGGGGAATTACTGTTTTACTCCATTTACGATCTTCCATTTGATGTTTCCGTCTTTGTCGTATCTTGTGACGTTCCAAAGGTTACCTTCCCTAAACTCGCCTACCCAGATGATTCCGTCATAATTGATGTATTTTCCTTGACCATTCCGTTTTCCATCCCTGTACTCACCCTCAAACATACTTCCATTTGGGCTGATGTATTTCCCATGACCATCTGGTTTCCCATTTTTTATACCGCCTTCATATTTTCCATATTGCCCCTTCTCTCCATAATTTTCATACCATCCCAATTCGCCGTTTACACTACGTTTAAAAAGAACCCCCCACTGTAAATTCCAATGCCCATTGACCCACTTTCCAATGACCTTCCCGTCTTTGTTGTAATGTTTGGCGTTCCAATTTTTACCATCTTTCCACTGCCCTTCCACTCTCTGACCATCAGGATAGTACAGCATTCCCAATCCATCAGGATTCCCATTTTTTCTTTCACCTTCGTACTTTGGCTGTGATTCAGCATCACCAAAATTAATCCAGACATAACCAGAAGATGTTTTCCACTGAAACAAGGCATTTGTTTCCTTGCTGGTATTCTGCTTTGGCTGAGCTTTTGATTCGGTTTCAACTGCAGACGGTACTGGTTCAGGTACTTTGGCCGCAGCTGCTGCATCCAATGCCGCTAGTATCGCTTCCAATCTCTTTTCCTCGTACAGTTGCTTTTCAACTTCTTGAGATTCTTCAGTGACTTGAAGATCATGGCTTGTCGATCCGCAGCCAGCTAAAATGATTGACATAAGCGCAAAGAAAATAGTAAAAAATTTAAACATATGATGCAACTGAATGAGGCAAAGTAAGGAGAAGGAGGGAGAGGGAGTCGACTATGATTAGTCTATGTTTCACAAGGTTTCCATAGGTTGTTTAGCATTGCCCCAAATAATAACATCATCTGCTGTATTTTACAAGAACAGAGGATAATTCATGAAGGTTAGAGCATATGGAACTGAGCAACTGTCATCATTTATTTTATTTATCAAGAATATGTTAGCCAGTTTTGGAAAGCAGTGAATTTGAATTTTATCTCAAAAATTCATGATATTTGCTGAGATGCAAATCTTTCCAACCATTATGTCCAACCAATTGTTGAAAAACGACACCTGCTGTCCTCAGCGATTGAGTATTTTACTACAATTGACTATACAAAATCAAGCTCAGCATCTTCAAAGACAACCTCAAGCCCCTCAACGACAATCGTAATTGCAGCTTGACAAATTCACTAAATGTCTTTATAAAATCACGTATACTTAAAAATTCTGCTTA
>JAKUUI010000095.1 GCA_022448485.1 SAR324 cluster bacterium | reverse complement strand
CAGAGAAAACTGATCTATTTCCCTACAGGCAAAATACACCACAGTTATGAATTGCTGAAGCTGGAAAATGAAAAGGAAACACTTGAAGTAATAGCACTGAATCCGGGAAAAGAAAAAGCTTTGATCTATTTCGGAGGAAACGCCGAAGCAGTCGTTCACAATGCAGATGACTTTTTAACGGCATTTCCTCTGCATACCGTCTATCTGCTTAATTACCGCGGCTACGGCGGAAGTTCGGGTCAGCCGACTGAAAAAGGAATATATTCAGATGCACTTTCTCTATTTGACAAAGTACAGGAGAAACAGGCAATAATCTCTGTTATGGGCAGAAGTCTGGGAAGCGGTGCGGCAACTTATCTGGCTTCAAAACGGTCCGTTGAAAAAATGGTGCTGGTCTCACCATATGACAGCATCAAAAACGTTGCACAAAACAAATTCCCAATCTATCCCATGTTTTTGCTGCTGAAAGATAAATATGACTCAATAGGCAGAGTA
The DNA here is from genome assembly GCA_022448485.1 of SAR324 cluster bacterium. Lineage (GTDB taxonomy): Bacteria > SAR324 > SAR324 > SAR324 > NAC60-12 > Arctic96AD-7. The sequence continues at coordinate 6,260 of JAKUUI010000095.1, read as the reverse complement.
AAGGAAATTCAGGCAAAAACAATTATTCTAATGGCAGAAAATGACGAAGTCATTCCAAAAAAACACTCACTGCGCCTGATCAGTGAATTCCCACCGGAGCAGATAACGGTCAAAACAATTTCAAACACAGGACATAATGACATTTCAAATAAAATGGAATACTATGACCATCTAAGGAGTTTTCTCAATAATTAAAACGTCCCTGCCTCCCCAGACGACAAATACTTCCTCCGGTACCTGTGCAGTTTTCGTTTACTTTTTTACACATAGACTCGGGAATTAAAGGTTAAAATAATGGAAAAACAAATTGATTTTTATTTCGATGTGGTCAGCCCCTATTCTTACGTTGCGTCCAAGCTCATTGAGGATCTCGCACAACGCTGCAATGCGGATTTGCTGTGGAAGCCGTTTTTACTGGGTGGAGTTTTCAGAGCCGTCGGCACCTCCGATACCCCGGGTCTGATGCCAGCAAAAAAGCCCTACCTGCTCAAGGATCTACAGCGTCTTTCCAGGCATTACGAGATTCCGCTACAGATGCCTGCTGATTTTCCGGTACGTACAGTACTGGCCATGCGTGCTTTAACCGGATTGTCAACTGAGCAAGTTACAAAAGCGGCACATACACTTTTCAACGCCTACTGGGCAGATAATAAAGACATTGCTGACCCTGAAGTAGTCACGTCATTGATTGGACGGGAGTCAGTTGAGCGCGCGGGAACGCAGGAAGTCAAAGATGCTCTTTTCCAGACTACCGAAGAAGCAGTTAAACGCGGCGCGTTTGGTGCCCCTACTTTTTTCGTGGAGGATGAAATGTTTTTCGGGCATGACCGTATGCCTTTGCTGGAACGCCATTTGATGGGTGAACTCTGACTGAAAACTAATACTCCGCCATGTGAATAGAGTCTAAGTAGCTAGTGGAAAGGGTTCTTTCTCAAGGCTGGCATACTGATATAAATAAAAAGTGGATGGATTTATGACATCTTTAAGTGAACGTATAAAAAATAATGAGATCATACTGCTTGATGGCGCGGTTTCCACTGAGATTCAGAAGCGAGGAGTGGCAATGGATTCGGATGTTTGGAGTGGGATTGCCCACAAGGGTCATCCAGAAATTGTTCGCCAAGTACATGAAGATTACATCGGAGCAGGAGCACAGGTTATAACTGCCAATACTTATTCCACTGCGCGCCACGTGCTAGAAAGCCTTGATTTGGGCGACGAAGTCAGGAGCATCAACACTGAAGCAGTCCGGCTGGCACAAGCTGCTAGAGACCGTGCGGCAAAAGGGGAAACCTGGATCGCAGGTTCCATGTCAAGCATGGCCCCCTTCAGCAGCCAGCAGGAAGTGGCTGCAGGTGAAAAGGTGGCGGACAACTATCAGGAATTGGCTGAAATTTTGGCAGAGGCCGGCGTGGATTTGATTATTGCAGAAATGATGAGAGATGCTGAAAATGCCCGTATGGTCATCGAAGCTGCCCTCTCCACGGGCTTACCCGTCTGGATAGGCTACAGCGCAATGATGGCGGATGATGGGGAGAGTGTGATGAGTTGGCGCTGGAAAAGTACACTCCCCACAGGTGATTTTGGAGAGCTGGTTGAGACCTTAGTTCCGCTCGGCGGAGAAGCGGCGGGAATCATGCACAGCCAGGTCAGAGATACTGGGCCTGCCCTTGAGATTATAGAACGGCATTGGAGCGGCCCAAAACTAGCCTACGCCGAAACAGGACGACTGGAAAAGCCTGACTGGAGTTTTAAGGAAATCTGCATGCCTAATAAATATGCTGAAGAAATTGAGAGCTGGATTAGCACCTATGGTGTGCAAATTGTCGGGGGCTGCTGCGGAACCGGGCCGGAGCATATCCGGGTTCTCAAGGAGAGATTGCCTCAGCGCCTGCCCATTTAATTAGTCCTTTTTTAAACTTTAAACTGCACCCCTTTCAAATCAAGCCTTAGCACCACACCAAAGGAGAAATCAATTATGGATTTTGGTACAGTTATGTATGAGTCCAAGGATCGAGTTGCCACAATAACGTTGAATCGCCCAGAACGTTTTAATGCAATCAGTGAAGCCATGCCCGAAGATATAGCCTCAGCTTTTGGCCATGCCAGTAATGATGATTCTGTACATGTTGTTGTATTGACCGGAGCCGGACGCGGTTTTTGCGGTGGATATGATTTAAAGGCCTTCGCGGAAAAACCTGGAGCCAATCCTGGAATTCAGGATATGCCCTGGGATCCGATGATTGACTACAGTTTTATAAACCGCTGTACCCAGAATTTTATGTCAATCTGGAGGTGCAATAAACCTGTAATTGGCAGAATCAATGGTGATGCGGTTGCCGGAGGCAGTGATATTGTTCTTTGCTGTGACATCATTATAATGAATGAAAAAGCCCGGATAGGCTATCCCCCCTCACGTGTCTGGGGCTGTCCGACCACGGCCATGTGGGTCTACCGCCTGGGACTGGAAAAAGCCAAATTAATGCTATTTACAGGAGATCTTATATCCGGGAAAAAAGCAGAGGAAATGGGGCTTATTTTTCAGTCGGTATCGCTCAAAGAGCTTGATAAAACAGTTAGCCAACTGACTGAGCGGATCAAGGGGGTGCCCAAGAACCAACTGATGATGATGAAAATGATGGTCAATCAGGCTTATGAAAACATGGGGCTATCCAGCACCCAGTCAATTGCCAGTCTGTTCGACGGCATTGCCCGTCACAGCCCGGAAGGGATCTGGTTCAAACAGCGTGCAGAAGAGGTGGGCTTTAAAAAGGCTGTTGCTGAAAGAGACTCCGGTGACCCGATTCCGGGGAGCAAAAACTAAACTCGGTTTAATGGCAAATGAAACTTAAATTCGAAATTTACACAAAATCATTGTGATCGAATTTCCTAGATGATTTGGACCTTTTTCATTTCTTACTTCCATTTTTCGAAATTTTCTACCTCTTTTAATTCCTCCATTAATTTAGTTTTAAAACTTTCATCCAAATCGACAATCTGAACAAACCTAACTCTCTGTTCCCTCATCTCCTTTTGCTCGGTCTTTCTTTCGGCTTTCCTTTTCAACTGTTCTTGTACCCTCTCGGCTGCATCCACCTTACCTTTCATGCCCATGCCTTTACTCTGCATTCCTTTTTTAGTGGGTTTAGGTTGCTGAAACAAAAATCTTTTATCAATTATTGTAATTTTACCTTTTTCAAGCTGGAATTCACTAATTCCCTTTACCATTTCAGGTCTTCGCTTCTTCTTACCACCAAGTTTAAACCCTGGTTTTGCTTTCCTGATCATTTCGGTGATTTTATATTTGCCAGGCTTAAGTTGTGTATTATAAGAAAAAAGCATTTTTGGATTTGGTTCAATTTGATGATGTACGATTTTATTATTTGCTGAATCTTCAATAGAAATATCCAAAGTAAAGACAAAATGTCTCAATGTTTGTCGGGTTTCTACAGGTATGATCAAGATAGTTTGATTCTTTTCATCAGGCACAGGAAACGTCATAGAACATCCTGTGAGAAACAGGACTGCCGCAAAAAACAGATTTGAATAATTTTTTCGTACACCTTTGAATGCACTTAATTTTAATTTAGAGCACATATTTTATCCTCGTTTAAGATTCAGCTATTACCAAAGAAAACAGTCGTTTCTGCATTGATACATTTTTCAGTACAAGCTGCTGGAAGGATTTCCATTGGTTAAGGATTACTGTGTATCTGGCCCGGCTATATTCTGTCACCGGGCACAGATACGCAGTAAGTTCTTTTTTTCGTTAATTGCAATTGAGCTATTCCGGCGGAGGACCCATGAACCTGTCACCAGATTCAAAATTTGGAGAAAGATCCAGATTTGCGATTTTATATCGTCCACTGCCAGTGTGCAGAATGACCGCTTTCGTGTCATTATTGGGGATAGCATAGAGCTGGAACATTCCTGCTGGGGGAGGCCCCATCCTTTCTTTTTTATGGCTTGCGCCTAAAGAAAAAACTAACACTATTCCAAATAAAACACCAATTATCGTTGATTTCATATCAAGCATAGCAACTCCTTTCAATAAGGTTAAAGGATTGGATAATCATTAACAATGCGAACCTTACTCTAATAAAAATGAGTAGTCAACACAAATTCCACTGGAATTGTTACCTCTTTTCAGATTAGTCTGAAGACGGTAAAAAAATTCAGAAACATTCCAAATAATTCTGTAAATAATTAGACGGAGAATTTAAGATGAGTGCCTATGTTATAAGTGATATCACCGTAAATAATCCGGAAAGGTATGAGGATTACAAAAAACTCGCACCACCGGCTATTCAGACCTACGGTGGGAAATACCTAGCCCGCGGAGGAAGAGCCGAAAAACTCGAAGGAAACTGGGAACCTGATCGCATTGTTATTCTGGAGTTTGAAAGCGTTGTAACGGCTAAAAAATGGATTGATTCACCGGAATATAGAGAAGCCCGAGCGTTGAGGCACCAGAATGCTTCTACGAACATGATTGTGGTGGAAGGTTTGTAAGTGCTATTTAACGAATTTCAAACAAATTATTGTTATTGACAGCGAAAATAAATCGTCAAGGACGAAAAATCAACCGTGATGTTTGATTCGCCAGGATGTCTTCGCGGTTCATTCTTTGTTTGCGGTATTCACCAGCCAGATAAAGCGGGGTTTGATTCTGGTAATGCTGATCGAAAAAATATCCGGACTGCCCGGTTGGACTAATTCCTGTTGAATTTTCAGCATCTCCAAAATCAATAACGCGACGTGTTGATGGTCCGGAACTGACTTTCAGCTCTTTTGGTCCATATTTGTGCCGAAATTTTTTGATCACTCCCTTACTTCCGGGAACTGGAAAAGGACCAATATTGAATAACAAATTCAGCGGTTTTTTCTGCCCCAGCAAATGCTTGATTTCCAGAGTGTGAATCTTGCCCCACTCCCAGGAATTCAGATCTGAACCATAATCTTTTTCCAGGCTCTGCACGGCATTTATCCAAGCCGTTTGCAAAATCTCCCGCTGCTTTTCTAGCTTGTCCGGAGTTTTCAGATTGTCCCACCAAGGAGATTGCGGATTATTCAGCAGTTGCGGCATGCTCTTATCGATCAGCGAAACATTGAGTAAAACAAGGGTCCCCTTTTCTTCAATTTCATCTGCAAAAATACTAATGCTCAAATGATAAAAGAGGCGGTGAAAAATAGTGGCCCCAATAGCATTTCTTTTGTGCGTTCCATCCCAGTTTTTAAATACTTCCGCAGCATTCCGGAAAACTTCGCCTCGTCCTGAGTTTTCAGACAGCACAGTCAGAAAGTGCTGCCGAAAATTCTCGATCCGCGGATGTTTCGTATCCAGCTGAATCTGCTGCATATCTGCTGCAGTCCAGTCATCCTTGTCCGGATCAAGCAACTGACTCATACGCTGCGCCCTTTCCTGCGGTGCATAATAACCCGGCTCCAAACCGCTTCCCATGTCTTCCGGCTGATTATTTCCATTGAACACCATTCCGGATTGGGGATTCACAGATTGAGGATTTCCTGAAAAATCGTGGTAACCCAGAACTTCATCCTTGCCGCTTGCTCCATCCAGAATAATAAAAGAATTCACGTGTGACGGACGAATCAACAGACGCGCGGCTGCCCACCAAGCAATGTTTCCTTCCGCGTCTCCATAGTTGATATTCAAGCCAGGAGCATGAAGTTTGCTGACTGCGGTCTGTGAATCTTCAAGACTGTTTGAATGCCCCAAATCATAAAAAACCTGTTCTGTCGAATTTTCATAATCAGCCAGCATCTCCCAGGCCAGTGCAACGGGATGGCTTTCAGTTTTTTCGACAGACTCCAGAACATCGTTGATAATCGGGCCGTGTCTTGAAATCCGTACGCGGAGAGAAATATCGTCTCCACCCTTTATCGAAATTGTTTCTTCAATGATTTTCAGGTCTTCCCAGTGATCACGGAACCAGACCTGATCCGGATTTGCAGGATTTGCCTGCTCACGATAATAATCCAAATCGTCATTTTGCAGCATAGTGACACCCCAAGCCATGCGGCGGTTGTGACCCAGAATCGCAAAGGGGATTCCGGCTATATGATGCCCGTAGAGCTCCCATTCCGGAGTTTTCAGGTGTGCTTCATACCAGGTTGCCGGCGCTGCATAGCCAATGTGAGGATCATTGGCAATAATTACCTTACCGGATTTTGTTCTTGATCCGGAAAGTACCCAGGAATTGCTGCCGAAAAACGGTGGTATCTGAGCCAGCATATTATCC
>JAKUUI010000094.1 GCA_022448485.1 SAR324 cluster bacterium | reverse complement strand
AGCGAATCAGGCTACAATCTCGGCGATTATGAACGTAAACGTGCCCTGTCTTGCCTCCATGCAGAATTCCTGGAACAGTTCTGCCTTTTTTGTCTTTAACATCAATCAGTATCGGAGGACTAACTGCATCTAGGTCCCAAACATCATGAGCGATGTACTGGAAATGACATTGGTACTTTCCTGTATCTAAATCCACAGATACAAGTGAGTTTGTATACAGGTTGTCTCCGGGGCGAATCGAGCCGTCCAAGTCCGGTGAAGGGTTGCCGGCCACAAAGTAGATCCTGTTCGTCTCCAGGTCCACTGCGGGATTCTGCCAGACCCCACCGCCCAGAGTTCTATAAGGATCTCCGAGTTTTTTTAGGGCCTTTTTCTCTGCTGCGATATCACGATGCATGTTTCGTCCGGTCGCATCATGAGTGGCCCAGACACCGACGGAATTCTTGGGAATCGAATGGAACGTCCAGAGCAACTTTCCTGAATCAGCATCATATGCCTTAACAAAGCCGCGAATTCCATATTCTCCACCATTAGTCCCTATAAGTATCTTGCCGTTGACCGCGGTGGGTGCCATCGTCTCGCTGTAACCCAACTCCGGGTCTCCGATTTGTACATCCCAAATTACTCGACCAGTGCGGGCATCCAGCGCAACCAGCTTCGAGTCAAGCGTGCCCATGTATACCTTGTCCTTGTATACCGCCACACCTCGGTTATTGGGTCCGCAGCAGTATGTCGTTATGGGCCCCATCTTGTGCTTATAGTGCCACAATTCCTCGCCGGTTCGTGCATCCAGGGCATGGATGTGGTTGAAAGACGTGGTAACGTACATGACACCATTTACAACTATAGGTGTTGTCTCCATTGATTCCACTATCTCGGTCTGGAAAATCCAGGCCGGTCGTAGATTCTTCACGTTGCCAGTGTTGATCTGACTGGCAGGATAATAACGGGTCTGCTCATAGTTCCCGTTAGTGTGTAAGAAGTTGTTGGCATCACCATCAGCACGGTTCAACATGTCCTGAGTCACGTGCATCATGTCACCGTAGAGGGTGCCCGCCTTGACTTCTCCCTCAAGTGCCACTCCAACGGCGAAAGAGAAGATGAAACCGACACAGAGCGGTGCCAGCAATACTTTTTTCCACTTTTGCATTTTAACCTCATTATTATTAGTGTGGATTAAAAAACGGATGGACCCATTTCCACCGCTTAGGCAAGTGTCACGAATCTTTCTGGAGGATGCTTGCCTCTGAATTCCCTGCCGAAAACACGAAACCGCATGGTGCGGAACGCATATTCCTCATCCAGCTTGGAGTCCTCACCTCCCAGTACTGGGAATCCTGTTCAGACGCAACATAGCAAATCAACCGGGAAATTGCTCAAATCAACTGATTTAGACCATAACGCAATTGAAAATCAGCTATGCCACTTCGATACAAATACATAATATAGATAGGCAATAGTAAATGTCAACAAAAAAATAAAAAAAGGTTTATTGAACAATTTTAATTTGTAATGCTCCCTCTCTGAGAGTTGTTCTTTAACCTGGAAAAGTTGTCACAAGCAAAATTACCAAACTTTACATGGTGTGACACTGATGATAACAGAGTCCAACACTCCAGAGAAAAACTACCAATTATGAGTTCAGCAAGATAAGTTTGGAGAATATTTTTCGTTTAGGCGCTAATGTATCTGACGGATTCCAGGATATTCTTCACTAAATCTAGTGACAAAGGCGCGGAAAACTTCCGGATTGTTACGATCGGGATAGGAAAGTTCCACTGGTATATCTAGTATGATAGTTCCTGGACGAGAGGAGAACACAAGTAGACGACTTGCAAGTTTGAGAGCTTCGTTGATCTGATGAGTTACAAAAAGTACAGAGGGGTTCCGAGTTTGCCAGTAGTCGAGTAATACCTGATGCAGTTTGTCCTCCATTCGCTTATCTAGTGAGACAAAGGGTTCGTCCATAACCAGCAAATCTGGTTGAATGGAGAAAGCTCTGATCAATGAAACTCGCCGTTGCATTCCAATGGAAAGCTGAGACGGATAAGAATTCCGAAAGGCCTCTAATTCGGCCGACGCAAGCAGTTCATCAATAATTCCGCTTTGAATTTGTTCGGTAGAAAGAACAATCCGAAGGTTTTCCTCCACGGTACGCCACGGTAACAAACGGGGGTTTTGGAAAACAAAGCCAATCCGGAGTTCACTCTCTCTGGAATGTTTTTTCTTGGAATCGTGGGCATCCTGCCCGCAAGTTCCAGTGTCAATGGAAGCCTCGAGAGAAACCGCCCCTTCAAAGTGTGGGTCGAGTCCAGTGATGATGTTCAGTAAGGTCGTCTTCCCACAACCAGAAGGCCCAAGAATACAGAGGAACTCACCAGCATCGGCTGCAAAGCGCACGTTCTCCAATGCCACGACTTGTCCACTTTCCTCAAAGGATAAAAAAATTTTCCGCTGGATATCAACTTGCAACTGCATCAGCGTCGCCATCGGCTAATTCGCCTCTCAAGAGGTTGCAAAAGTCCGTATTCCAAGACTTGGATCACCAACACAAATGCAAGAGTATAGGCAAAAATACTGGCAATGTCGAAGAGTTGAAAAAAGAGATGAAGCTGAAAGCCGACTCCATTGCTACGTCCCAATAGTTCGACTACCAGTACGATCTTCCAGATGAGTGCTAGTCCGGAGCGCGTGGTAGCCATCAAATATGGGGACAGTTGCGGCAGTATGATTTGCCGCAACACAACGGTACGGCTCAACCGGAAACTATGTGCCATCTCTAAATAGTCTCGCTCCAGCGCCCGCGCACCTTCTCGGATAGTGATGATGACATTGGGGATTTTGTTGATTGCTACCGCTAAAATCGCAGCAGTTTCAAAAAGACCGAGCCAAACGTAACATAGAATAATGGTGACAAGGGCGGGAATGTTAAGAAAAAGCGTCAGCCAACTATCGAAAAATCGGTCCAGCGACTTTGAAATTCCGAGCACAATTCCAATTCCGATTCCCACTGTCATCGCCAGTACAAAACTGGTAACAACACGCATCAGCGTCCGACCGATATGGAACTGCAACTCCCCTTGTGCGATACTCTCCAACAGGACCTTCAGCACCGTCAATGGTGAAGGAAAGATCCGGGAATCTACCCAGAGCGCTACTAAATACCAAATAGCCAAAAGGCTCACAAATGAGAGCAGAGAAACTCCAAATGAACTTCCACGGAGGACCATATCCTCAAATCGTTAATAGGTGATATGGGGCCAAAACGTTCCCGACTGGAACTTTAAGCTCTTGCCAACCAGCTTTTTCCCGCCTTGCTTTGTAAGAACCGCAAACAGTCCATTGGCGGCCTTGCGTTCTACCGCCCCCCAACTGCTTAGGATTCCGTCAAGGTAGCCATCTCGCAGGGCATTGAAGGTGGCATCGTCTTTGGCCTTCATCTTCGGACGCAAACGATCCCATTCGGCTTGTGAGTCAGCCAGTAAAGCCTTAGCTCTCCGAGAAGAGCGAGCAAAACCTTTCACGATTCCCTTATTTGCATTGGCCCATTTTTCCCGAAACACATACCCCAGCATCGGTACGTCAGACCCGGCACCAAGCGTTACGATTGCTTTTCCAATCGTCACCAACGGTTTCAAACCCTGAGCTTCAAGCCGGGCAATGTAGCTCCAGAAATTGATCACGGCATCCAGCTTTCCGGAGAGAATCTGTTGGTTGAGAAGTGGTGGCGCACCGAACACCTTTTCGACAGAAGCATTGAGATCAATCCCTTCCTGCTTTTGAGCAAGCGCACGAATGAGCAACCAACTTTTATCCACCGGCCCTCCGGCAATACCAAGCCGTTTCCCCTGCAAATCCTTAAAACTACGAATTCCGGAACCTTGCGCTACCATCAGACTGCCGACAGCACGTGAGTAGGGGAAAAAAGTCAAGTCCTCTCCATCTGCCCTTTGACGTGAGACCCAAACCCAATCCGTGACGATCATGTCCACGCTTCCGGACTGTAGGGCAACGGCGGTGGCGTTTTTACTGGCAAGTTTGACGACCTCCAGTTCCACGCCCTCCGCCTTGGCGAAGCCGTGATGTTCAATGACATTGAGTTCCCAGTTGACCGTGCCGAATTTCAGTACTGCCACCCGGAGTTTCTTAGCCCACAACTCGGTGGCTCCGCCTCCGAGCAGGAGGAGGATCATAAAGACAATGCTCCATCTCTTCAGGGAGAAGAAAAAGCGGGTGAAAAAAGTTGTTGAAGATTGCATCGGTTTCATCGGTTTCACTTTTTTTAGAATGAATTTTAACATGAAATGTAAAATCCTTCTCATAAGTTAAATCTCAATTGAGACTTACACACAGAGAAAGTTGACATTTCTTTGGAAATCGATTAATTATGTCTATGCGAATCCAACTTTACAACCGAACAAAACAGCTAGATGGACACAGAAGTCTGCATGGCCAATTTCTTCGTTACTATCAAGAATCTCTCTCATGAAAGCAAGACAACATTGTTACTGGTTCTAGGGCTACTGTCAAGCACGATGTGTAGCAAAATTATCTTCGCATATTCTCATGCGCAACTATTACTTTTTGATTCCCCACCTCCAGAATATTGGCAAGCAGACCGGCCACTTGGAATTTGAGCAGGAAGGCGAAGTCGAAATCTTCTTTGTTCCGATCAAATCCGGCGTGTACGATTTCTCTGTGAAGGGCCATGAAGAAGGGGAATGGTCGGTGGGTTTATTAAGCAGTGATTCACAGGACTCATTACCGTGCCCGGCTTTTGTTTATTTTACAACCTTTTAATCTTGTTTTAAATGTCCGAATTTCCAGCTCTGCATGTTGATACAATTTCCTTCAACTATGGCAAACAGCCCGCTCTGAAGGATTTATCCTTCCATCTTGAGCGCGGAAATTTTACAGTGTTATTAGGACAAAATGGTGCGGGGAAAACAACATTGATTTCCCTCATCACACGGCTCTACAATCCCCATGCAGGTTCCATCCACATCTATGGATATGATATTCGCTTTCAATCCGCTGAAGCTCTGAAACGACTGGGGGTGGTCTTTCAACAACGCACGCTGGACATGGATTTAACGGTGCGGCAAAACCTGATGTATTTTACTTCTCTTCATGGTCTGGAACGTGACCAAGCAAAACTGAGGATCGCACTAGAACTGGAGCGGCTGGGACTAGCTGAACGCAGTAATGAAAAGGTTCGTAAACTCAGTGGTGGACTAATACGACGAGTGGAGATTGTACGTGCCCTATTGCATCAGCCACAACTGATGATACTCGATGAGCCGACTGCCGGCCTTGATCATTCCAGCCGTCAGGCGATCATTGAACATGTCCGGAATCTCTGCAAGGTAAAAGAATTAACTCTGCTCTGGGCGACACATTTGATTGACGAAGTCGCGCCTGCGGATCAAGTCCTCATCCTTCATCATGGTGAACTGATTGCCGGTGGTGCGGTACAAGAAGTAATTGACCGGACCGGAACAGAAAACATCCAGGAAGCTTTTCAAAAGCTGATCGGTATAAACAACAAACTCAAAATATCATGAGCATGATTCAATATTTCCGTTGCTTTGTAGGCATCATCCAGCGGGAAGCATTGCGGTTCCTTCAACAACAAGGACGATTTTTTGCCGCCTTGGTACGCCCTTTGGTGTGGCTCTTTATCTTTGCGGCGGGCTTCCGTTCTATTTTGGGAGTCTCAATCGTTCCCCCCTATGAAACGTATGTGATGTACGAGGTCTATATTACCCCGGGATTGCTCGGGATGATCCAGCTTTTCAATGGTATGCAAAGCTCACTTTCAATGGTGTATGACCGAGAGATGGGTAGCATGAAAACACTTCTGATCAGTCCACTACCACGCTGGTTTTTGTTGACCAGTAAACTTTGTGCGGGTGTACTGATCTCGATCTTGCAGTCCTTTGTTTATTTGCTGATTGCCTGGTTTTGGGAGGTTGAAGCTCCATTGTTCGGATACTTGGTTCTTATTCCGGCACTTTTCCTTTCCGGCCTGATGCTGGGGTCACTTGGGCTTTTTTTCTCGTCTGTGATCAAGCAGTTAGAGAACTTTGCGGGTGTGATGAATTTCGTGATTTTTCCAATGTTCTTCACCTCCTCTGCCCTCTATCCCTTGTGGCGGATAAAGGAGTCAAGCATACTGTTATACAACATTGCGATGTATAATCCGTTCACACACGTAGTGGAATTGATTAGGTTCGCGCTTTATGGTCAGGTTAATTACTATTCGCTGGCTTATGTATCCATTGCATGCGCAGTGTTTTTGAGTCTGGCGATTTGGGGTTATGATCCCACCCGGGGCACCTTGGCAAGGCTAAAAGGGAATTGATTCTCTTAAAGCCTCAGCGTTCATGGTATTCATCTACCAGGTGAGGTTTGACTGCAGCACTATTTGCCTCAATAATATCAAACTCTCCTTGCTTCTTTTTTGCTTTTGTTTTTGCATCTTTAGCTTCCTGTTAATTTAGTATCATAGCATCCCAGATTGTACAATCCTGTTTACAAGATATTTTTTATATTTTAGCTACTATAAAACCATTCTTCCAAATCATCACTCGAATATGATTCATCATTTGAATACTCGAATTCCCCCCTTGATCTTATGAAAACACAACAAGTCTTACAGAGGTTACATACTCTGTTGAATCGTTTGTCTGTGCTGGGAGGAGTTTCATAGAATTGATTTTCTGTTCAGCTAGGGTCATCCGTTTGAAAAGAAAGTCTTCTTTATTCAGGGAGTGACCCTGT
>JAKUUI010000093.1 GCA_022448485.1 SAR324 cluster bacterium | reverse complement strand
TTCTAAAGTGTTTTTCACATGTTCCGAGTCAACTTGCTTTTCAACTTCTTGAGGTTCTTTAGTAACTTGAGGATCAGGACTTGTTGATCCACAGCTAGCCAAAATAAGCGTCAGAAATGCAAAGAAAATAGTAAAATATTTATACATGTATATAATCTCTCTCTCTCTCTCTTTACCTAATGGTTCTAAGCTTTTTTTCTTTTTGGAAACCAATCTTTAACGCAGATTGCCTGTTTTTGCAAGCCAAGAACAAACCAAGCCTAACTTAGATAAACCCTTTTTGCAACGCATATCTGTTTGGAGTACTAAAAAAAGAAAAGGTGTTGTTTTGAACGGTTAAGCTCCATGTTTCTGCTGATGCTTTGATGCCTCAGTTGCAGAAAAAACATCCCTGCAACAGAAAGAACTGTTTCTGACTATTTTTCCGGCAAGAAGATGATTTAAATTAATCGGCTAATTACGCTATTGACAAAGCAGCAGAATAATTTGCTGATGGGTTATATTAAACAATGCATTTCCAATACCTTTTTGTTAATTAAAACAATAGAAAAACCCGAAAAAGCAGTGGCTTTTTGCTTGACATTTGCAAGAAAAAAAGATAAAAAAGGACGGATAATTGATTTGGGCATTACCCCTAAAGCATACCAGTTTGTTTTATGGGAATACTTGATTAAATATATATCAATTCAATAGATGGACTTGATATACTGGTATTCCAGAATTAAGGATAGGTAATTTAGATGAGTTACCTACTCTCTACTCTAACGTACCCAATTCACAGCTTATTTATTCAACTTCCTAGTGAAGTTAATATATTTGGACTTATTTTGTAGTTGTTTATTTTCACGATATTGAAATTATCTTACCCATGAACATTATCAGTATTTTGAACAAACATTTTATGAGTTTTGTGGGATGCATTATTGTCTTAATGATTATTAATTTCAATTCCCTGCAAGCGGAATATTTGAGCCGCAGCCGTCCTGAGCCTGAGATACGGGAGCGCATACACAAAATTCTCCGTAAGGCTCTGAGCGAAGATTACATTGACGTTTCGGTAATGCTGCATTCGGTTCTGGATAACGAGCCTGTAAAAAGAGATGCTGATATGTTGCCAGGTGTAAAACTTGATTCAGGCGAAAATAATGTCCAAGTAGTCTTTAACTACAGAACAATTATTTTAACGGTCAACAAATCTGTGAATTTAGATCAGGTAGAAATGCGTGTCCGTTCGGAAGTTTCCGAATTGAAATCTCAGGATCGTTTTGAACAGTCGGTCGTTTTGGAAAAATTGCAGATAGAGCGGCCCGATTTTTCTGAAAAACTGGTTGAATACGTAAACCTGCTTGTCTCAGCACGGGCTGATTTGAATCGTGATGAACAGTTACCTGCAACAGAAAAACTGAAACAGGCTGCAGAAATAAGTGCCGTTTTTCCTTCCGGTTATGAAATGCTCGGAGTGGATCAGTTGATCCCGGAATATACTCCGGAAGGTACGGACGCAATCACACCTGCACAATGGGGAATATTAGGAACACTCGGGGTTTTGCTGCTTTTGACACTGGTACTGTTTTTCTTTGTCTCCCGTAGCACACGTGAGAAGGAGGAAGAAGAACATCCGCTCCAAGGTACCTTGGGCAAAGTTGCCACTGCCATCGAGGCCATGGCGCCGGAAGAGGAGGAAGAAGAGGAACTCGATCTTCCTGAAGAGGAGGCAGAAGCAGATGATGAAGAAAAAATTGATTATTTTGGTTTTATACGCAAAATGCCGCAAACACTTCGTGTGGATTTGCTGGAACAAATGGAACCTCACCAACAGGCTATCGTTTTTAGTCAAATGGACCCCAATGAGATGGCTAATATCCTTAAGGGGTTTCCTGTAGAAGATGCCTTGGCGGTTATACTGACCATGAAGGATATAAGCGTTTCTCCGAATGAACTGCAGCAATTGGCAAATGAACTGGTTGAAACTGCTCAAAAGTTACCTATGCCTTTCGATGGACTGGGGCGTATTGGAGAACTTTCCGGTCAGATAAGTGCGGAGGAATGGAACGAAATTCTTGGGAGTAGCAGTGAACTTAAAAAGAAGAATCCTGATTTAGTTAAAGATGCCGCTAAGGCCACGGAGCTAATTCGGGAGCGCAGCCTATCCTTTGAAGATTTAGAAACCAGCGAAATCATCGATGATGCATTCGTAGCCAGTGTAATGGAGCGTTTTGAACGCTCCAGATTAAGTACGGGAGCCAAAGTTTCAGTTCCGTACTTACTGCTGGATTCTCATTCATCAGTGATTGAAAAAATCATGTCGGAATACACTGAAGATACAAAGAAATATTATCAGGAACAATTACAGGGCTTTGAAAAACAACGTGAAGAAGATGAAGAGGCTAAATTGCGCATAGAACAGCTTAGGGATCTTCACCGCAACGTTTTCATGCGCCATGTGCATACGGAACTGGGAAAAATTTGGGAGAAACGTGATTCATGAAACAATCAAAAGCAGACAAATTTGGCACGGTGCTCGGCTTTATTGCCGGAACGATTTTCATTCTTTCAGGAATTCTTTGGCCGGCTGAATTTTCTAATATAGCCCTCTGGCTGGAGAGTACAGGTGAAGCTGAGGCATATAACAAATACTTAGTTCAAATCTTACGGTTTTTTGACCTGAAATCGCTTTTTATTGTGTTTGGCGGCACTATTTCGGCCACTTTTATTGCCTTTCCGTACACAAAGACTTTGCGAAGTTTTCGCAGCATTCCGAAGGTTTTTGCAGCAGATACTGCGGAAGAGGCAACTCAGGAAATTTATGATCAATCTAAGTTAATAGCAGAAAAAAGATTCAGTGGGAAACGGATTACCAACGATGATCTCAGCAGTCTGGAAAATCCATTCATGCGCCGCTGGATAGAGGGGCTGATCGTTCGGGAACAAGTTGAGGAAGAGTCTCTAGCGCAAATATTACGTGCAGAAGTGTCAATGTATGAACAGCGTGCGAATGAAGAAATTGAAATATTCGATTTTATGGGTACCGCCGCACCTGCATTCGGCATGGTTGGAACAATTGTCGGATTGGTTCTGATGTTAGCGGAAACCGGAAGCATTCGTTCAGTTATGCAGTCTATGTCCATTGCTATGTTGACCACACTTTACGGTGTGATTCTCTCTAACATGGTTTTATTACCTATTGCATCAAAACGTAAGCAGTTGAAAGAATCCAATCTTGTTTTGCTGGAAATGATTCGTGAAAGCGTGAATCGTATAGCGCGACGTGAAGCACCATATACAATTCTTCAGGAACTCCACAATTTCCTCCCTCACAAGCGGGACGAATTTGATGAACAGTACGGATGATGGTTTAGGGTTCTTGCCTAGTTTTAACTTATGGCTGCTGGTTGGAGCCCTAAAGGATTAAAATTCAAATCGTATAAACAGATAACATGTTTGGAGAAAAGAAGACCAAAAGTAAAGAAGCGAAGTGGATGGTAACATTCGCCGACTTGATTACTCTGCTGTTTTGTTTTTTTGTATATCTGTCGTTGTTTAATAAACCGCAAGTGGACCTGAAAACTGGTTTTATTGTCACCGAAAAGACAATAAGTAATTTGACGGATCGCCTGCCGGAAAAAATTGTTTACGGTTTTAAGTCAATGAAAGGGATGTATTTTGATACGAGAGAGCTATTTGAGGAAAAACTGGGAATACTTATTGGCCAAAAACAAACCGGTTTGTACAAAACCCAGATCCTGATTGAAAGCATGGCCAAAGGAGAGGTCGATGAGACTTCTGGGGTAATGAAAGTGGAGCTCTTGCTCAATGAAAAAGTTGAGGAAGATTTAAGGATCCCTCTCTTTTTTGCGGGAAACGCGAGAAGGGGGCCAATCGATCCAGAACTGTGTACAGACGAAGGATTAACACGAAATTCGGAAGAGATTCAAGAATTTGATTACGTTTTGGGGACAGAAGTCGCCTTAATTAATGCTGGACAATATGGGACACATTTCCCTCTCTGTTTGGTAAACGATGAGCTGTTTGAGGAACCTGAAGAAATATTGGTGCAAATAGGGAAACTCCGGGGAGATGTGGAACGGGGGAACTTTGTAACCAGGAGCATTTTTATTCAAGATGATGAACCGCTCCCTTCAGTGACTTTTGAGATAGGGCGTCGGGATCTTTATAAAGGAATTGCAAATGTCACAGCGCATATTTCACCAATCAGCGGAGTGAAAACGGTAGTTCCGCTCAACTTTGCCGGGACAGCCAAGGAGAAGAAGGATTTTCAGTTCAAGGATGGGTCAACGATTACGATCTTTCCGTACACGGAAAAAGGCACAGTCGAAATGGAGGTCATTCAGGATGACGTTCCTTTGTATGCAACTCGAACATTGGTCATTCAAATGGATGAAAATTCAATCAGAAATGCAGAAATTGGCAGGACTTCCAAACAGGTCAACACAATCATCGGTGCTCAGGAAATGAAAGACTGCAGTGGAATCAATCGCTTTCTTCGCGAAAATGTAGCCTTTGCTTCGTTTGAGCTGAATGCCAGTAAATCGCGCTGCATTCTTTCTCTGCCCTCAAGTTTTTTATTTCCCAGCGGCGGGGCCTCAATTGCGTTCGAGGTTGCAGGGCAGCTTCATAGTTTTCTGAGCCAAATCAGGAATCGTTACGAACTGGAAGGTGATGCGATCAGAGTGGATGGACATACTGACGATGTGCCAATCGGAAAAAACTCAAGATTCAGGAATAACTGGGAACTGAGTACTGTACGGGCAACAAATGTTGCGACACTGATGATGGAAAAGGTGGGATTTGATCCGGAACGTATTGCAATTTCCGGATATGCGGATACTCGGCCCAAAACACCTTATATCAATGAAAACGGTAATCGAAAGAGAGGAAAAGAATTGCAGAAAGCACGTAATGCAAATCGACGGGTGGAACTTATTTTCACTCGTCCAACTAAAAAAGAAAGAACCAGAAAATTTTTTCCTGAACCTAATGCAGGCTAAGGGAAACTATGTTTTTTTTGCGTTTGCGGGCCTTTGTTTTTCTATTGTTTTTAGTTTTTGTGTTGGAGGTTAATTCGATAAATGCGCAAACGGAGAAAAATGAACAAGCTGCGGAACCTCCAGAAGAAATTCTGATTTTTCGTACGTCACCGGGAATAGAGGATCAGGCAGAGGGCTGGTTTCGTTTCCAGGTCAGCACTTTTAGCCCGATCCTGGTGGTCAAAGTCAACGGCTTTGCGCAAATGGTGGCTGAGGGTGCAGACTGGGCGGAATACGAGATACCCTATTATTTGAAACAGGGGAAGAATCTATTTACGATTTTTGTGCAAACAAAAACTGGGCAGGGAGAACAGGAATTTATTGTAAATTATGAGCCTCTGCAGAAAAAGGGGAAAGCACCGCCGCCGTTTAACGGTGTAGTGATATTGGGACAAACAAATAGTGACAATATTCTTGCCACTCAGGATGGAAAATCTAAAACGAGTGCGGCGAAAAATGATTTGCTGCTGTCGGCAGCTTATGCATTTGGACTGAACGAGGAATCCAATGTTTCATTGAAAGGTATCCTCAAATTTGATCGTCACCAAAACCGTAGTTTGGTTGCTGAAGAAGTCCTGTTCCGGCAGTTCAGTACGGAGTACAGACATAAAAATCTGCTCGGCATGGAATTTAACACCGGTTTGGGACAAACCGTAATAAGCGTCAAGGATGCGAATCCTTCGAACCCTTACAAAGCAGGTGAGTTCAGGGAAGATGTACAGTCTCTGTTTCTGTTTCTTGCTGGTAAAATTCGCTGGGGAAAGATCGTTATGGCATCATTTAAGATACAGGCTGACAGTCAAAACAAGGTAAAAACAAATACTGAGGACGGAACACTGACATTGGCATCATTAGGAGCAAAAATACGCTGGAAAGAATTCAGGTTCCAGGCGCTAGGGGACTCACGGTCGACAAAATTTGAGGAAGCCAGCAAGGATTATCAGTCAACGCTGATTGATGCAGGAACATCATATTTGTGGACCCCATGGGTCTTTGGTTTGAATTTTCAAAATAATAATCAACAATACAAAAATGTAGATCCATCAACAAATCAGGTTTTGCAGAACAAAAAAGATAAAGTGAGTGTGAAATGTACGTACTCGTTTAGTAGTTCCACTGTGGTGAGTGCGGATTTGAAGCAAATTAAACAGGCATCCAATGACGCAACACGTGCTTATAAGGAAAATCAGGTTACATTGCAATATATTTGGATGTTTTGAATCAGGTTTGAAATAAACAATGCGATCCATTATCTCAAAAAAGAAGATATTCATGTTATTGGGTATCTTATCCGTATGGCTGCTATTTTTTCAATCTGCCGCATGGAGTGTGCAAAATTCTTTAGAACTGCATTCCGGAACGGTGAAGATTATTAGAAGTGGAAAAAGCCAGATTTTACAAAAAGCCGGCGAAACCTATTCACTGTCAGCAAATGACCGTTTGCAGACAGGGGAAAATACACAAGTTACTCTGTATTTGAATGATCGGGATAACTTGGTCAAATTGTTTTCTCACAGTTTTTTCAAGTTGGACGACATTTCGGAGCAGGAAAACAACGTGGCCCTTTTCACTGGTAAAGCAAACTTCAGCGTCAAACCACTTCCTGGGTCTTCTGGAGCAGGGGAAGATGAAAGTAAAATCGGGAAAAAGGATAAAGCTACTGCAAGGGAACTCAAGGACAAACTAGGTGGAGACCTTAAAGGAAGCCTGGCAAAACTTGGAAAATCCAAGCTTAGTCGCAAAAAAAAACGGTTTAAGGTACGTACGGTTTCGGCAGTCATCGGTGTGCGTGGAACAAAGTTCGTTCTTGCTACCGGCTCATTTTCACCAAATCGGGCGGATTTACTGGTACTTCCTGAAGTTGCAGACATGGGATTTGAAGAAGAAGAAGGGTTTGAAGACTCTTCGGATGCATCTTCAATGGAATTTAAAGAAGAGAAGGAACCAGGAACAAAATCAGAGGC
>JAKUUI010000092.1 GCA_022448485.1 SAR324 cluster bacterium | reverse complement strand
TTTGTTCGGAATGTTATAAGTAGTAACATATTTTTGTAATAATTTCTTACCAAAGAAAGGATTGCCTTATGTTAAAAAGGATTATATTGAAACTGAGAACAATTTGTACAGACTTTTTTCATCGAAAGTATTTGAAAGAATTCCAACAATAAGGAATTAAAGCAAATATTTCGTATTATCTGTCAAATGAATGATAATGATCCAAATATGGGTTTTCCTGATCTACTAACCTGTGAGTATCCCCCACTAATTCTTCACATTCAGACACCTTCCAAGTAAAATCCCCTAGTTTTGTAAAATATAATTGGTATTGCATATATCAATGGTGTTCTATTGAATTTTTGATGGAATTATCCTTTGGCTGGGTACTTGATTCCTTTAGTGTCATCCACTAAAGTGGATGACGGACTCATTCGTGTCCCACTTATTGTTGAATAAATTTAGTTAATTTTGTTTCCTTCATTTACCTTATTCCTTCTATAAAAAACCTTTAAAGTATATTTATGCATTTCGAGATTTCAACAATATTCTTTCAAACTTTGGAAAGATACATATTTCATTTATAAATTAGAAATTACTTTGAGGTTTTGACCACTCATTTTTTCAGAAGAATGGCAATCTGTAATAAAGGAATAATTGGAGGGTCTTTTACCAGAAGAAATCTGTATATGATATGCAATAAAATAACTAAATCTTTCCTTTTTTTCTACAAACAATGAAACAAATATGTCAAGTCAAAAACGTGTTTATTTTCACTTATATTTTCTATTATATTAGTAGTTTATATAGTAAATCTATTACTCCGAAATAAGTTGTTACGGAGTGTGAAAAGACTATACTTGCATTTTTTCAGGATGAGTTTCTTAAATCTTCTCGAAGGTTATTTTTGAAGATTCTAAAGAGGGTTTGACAATAATCTCTCCATTTACATACTTTGACTTTATCTTACCTTCTAAGGTATACATTGTTCCGTTCCACCGCTTATTATCTCTCCACTCACCAACATATTTACCTCCAACATTTGGTGCATCATCATCATCAATCCAAGTGAAAGTTCCCTCACCTTTTCTTTTACCATTTTTGTAGTATCCTACATATGTTGCACCATTAGGGACGTAGTATGTTCCGAACCCATGAGGTTTCCCATTTTCTATTTCACCTTCCCATTTACGGTCTGGTGGTAAATCCGATTCTGTTTCAGACCAATTTTTACCATGATGGTATAGAATTCCTTGTTTCTTAGACATAATGACTATTTTAATAGTGGTTTGTGTGGTTATCTGATGGAAGGGAGTGGTATTCTTCCGATGAAATGAGGTTACAATTCCTCTTTTTTTCTATCTCCCTTCCGAATATTAGTTTCTATCTCTTTATCTATTTTTTCGACGAAATCCTTTTTAATTTTTGTTTTTTGTTCATCTAGTTTAACAGGATCAATGTCAACTGAGAATTCAAACGAAATCTTACCGTCAACAATTTCCGTTTTGAGGAAAGATGGTTGAGAGATTGACTGTTTATTTTTCACGATCCACCTACCCTCAAGTAATCCTTTTTTTGTCTCGTATACCATCTTCAAAAGTTCTTTTTCATCATCAAAAACTTCCTCTTTTGGAGAACCTTCAGATACCCTTCTACCGATGATATTTCCCTCAAAGGCTAAGGACGAACTTCTTCCCTACTTGTCCGTATTCAAGTCTGATGGTGCGTAGTGACCTTCTACGAGGTGATGTGAAGTATAATTCTTTCATGTATTTTCTACCACTTTACTTTGAGTTTTTCCCAATCAATCCACAAATTTATTTTCTCTACACATTCCTTAAACAACACTTCGGATTTCACACCATTCATAAAAACATTCCCACCAGTTCCCTTTTGTGAGTATCCTTGTAGGAAGAAATGTCTTTGTGGGAATATCTTTACCAAATTTTTAGTAATTTTGCACCTAAAAAGATATTGGAGATAGGGTCTTTTATTCTTTTTCAAATAAATCTTATTAATCATAAATCTCCTTTATGTTAAATTGTAATGCAACTTATAGGAGTTATGACTGAAGTAAGACTCTATTGAAAAGAATTACTCATACTTTTACGGACACTTGTGAATTGGTCTGGAAGTGTAATAATGTGGTTAGTGAGTGTTTTTAGGAGTTTGTGTAGAAATGGACATTCCTAAAATGGTGACAGGTCTTAGGGGAGACTCGAACACCCACATCCAATGGACACTAGTCCCTGAAACTTGCGCGTTTGCCAATTCCACCACTAAGGCATCTCTCGCGAATTGTTAGTGCTATCGTATCGAAAATAAAGTAGCAATTATTTTGTGCATCCAAGTTAAACTTGAACCTGCCTCAGGCAAGATAGAAACTGATACGAAGTAATAATAAAATCGATACAGGATTAATTTTTCAGGAGAATTCCGTGGAAAACTTGATTCAGGACACTTCCACAAAATTAAAGAAATGGCTCGCCCTTTTTCAAAGCCAGCGTCAAGTTCAGTATGGTGTACTCGTTATTTATCTGCTTCTCTGGCTTTTCTCTTCCGGAAGCCTTTCCACAACAATCTGGGTTGGAGTTGGTGTTGCTCTCGGCTGGGTAATAGGCAGAGACAGTAAGCAAGAATTATAAAATGCCGGAATCAGTCTTAATTACGGGAGCCAGCACGGGAATTGGCCGGGCGATGGCTTTTGAGTTTTCACGCCGAGGCTACGCTCTCGGTTTGTGTGCCAGACGTCTGGAAATGCTGGAAACCCTCCGGGACGAGTTATCCAGTGAAAATCCGGTAGCAATTGCCAGAATCGATGTAGCAGAATTGGAAAGAGTTCCGGATGTTTTAGACAAACTTGCAGACGAACTTGGCGAAGTAAAGATCGTGATCGCCAATGCTGGTGTAGGCGAAAGGAGTTATCCGGGCGAAGGTACCTTTCACCTGGACCGCAAAGTGATCGAAATAAACTTGCTTGGCGCAATGGCCACTATCGATGCTGGTGCTGAAATTCTAAAAAAACAGGGTGGCGGTCAAATTGTTGGAATTTCTTCGGTTGCAGGTTTTCGAGGACTTTCCTCAACTCCGGCTTATTCTGCATCAAAGGCAGCACTTTCCACTTACATGGAAGGCATTCGCAATCACCTCACTCAGCACAAGATAGCAGTCACTGTCATCAATCCCGGATTCATCGACACACCGATCAACACTCATAGAAAATCCCGCCCTTTCCTGATTTCTGCAGAAAAAGGGGCGCGGTTAATGGCAGACATGATCGAAAAACAGGTCTGGTCCTCCACCGTTCCGATTTGGCCATGGGCGATCATTACCCGTGCTATGCACCTGATTCCGGAACGTTTCTGGTGCAAAATCAGCATTTGAAACAAGACTGAAAACCTGATCGATTAAGTCACAGAGTTCACAGTGACATATTTACCGTTTTACTTTACATCTTTTGTTGAGGTCTTTTTGAGGTTTCAGATTTTTCATATCTGCTTTAATTTTTTCAGAGTTGTCTCAAATAAGTAATTATTTGCCTTCGCATATTCTCGCTTAGCACTTTTTCAAATGCAGGCATTGCACTTTTAAAGTCAATCCCACCAGCTGAAATACTCCAAAACAAAAACGCATCACTTAACATCGACATTCCGAGAAAAGAAACCAGATCAGTAGGCGGCGGATTCAGAGACTTTCCTACAACACCGTTGCCTAGCCCGGATTCACCATGACAAGAACTACAGTTGATGCTGTAAAGATCTTTTCCTGCTGAAATATTTCCGGGGAAGATGGTAGAGAATTTGACAGTTCAGCGTATTCTTGCGGAACCCCGTTGAACATCAAAAAAGAGTGGCACCCTTTTTCAGCCATCATGTGTCCCATCATTAGACTCATCATACTTCCACCTCGCTTGTGCCCATCATAAATGAAGTAGCCTAATGCCAACAACAACCTAGCCATCACAGATGCGGTCATGAAACCTCTGGTTTTCACAATAATTTTAAGCAGTAACAATCTCAAATCCTGCTTTTTCCACTGCATCTTTTATCTGATAGGATGAGATGGCTGAGGAATCGTATTCCAGAAAGGCTTGTTTATCCGGAAAGGAGACTCTTGCTGACTGCACACCAGCTTTTCCGGAAAGTACTTTTTGCAAACGATCTGCGCAACCGTCGCAGTGCATTCCTGATATGTTCCAATTTAATGTCTCCATATAATTCATCTTGAGAAAGGTTGAGAAAAATACCACAATTTTTACAGATAATCACAGCAGTTGAACTCGTAAATACTTAAAATGCAGCACTTGTTTGTCATTCCTGCGAATCTTATTCCGGACCAGGCCTAGGTTTTCGGACTCCCGCTTTCACGGGAATGACAACTTTTTAGGAGTCTGTCATAACTGCTTTATGAAACTTACTGAATTAGTTTCACGCCTGAGTTGTTCGTCTCATTATACCATATGGGAGTATATAGTAAAGCAAAAAAAAGGAACCAGTTTTGCACTCTACTTGCGATCCTCGTCCATGATAAAGCGTTTTCGAGATGATGTTTCCCAAATCCAGGCTTCAAAACAGGAGAGACAAATGATTGAAGAGTTCATCAAAACACTGCCCAAAGCTGAACTGCATTTACACATCGAAGGTTCACTGGAGCCAGAACTAATGTTTGAATTGTCATCGCGCAACAAAGTGGATATGCCTTTCGTTTCTGTTGAGGAAGTAAGGGCGGCTTATGAATTCAGTGATCTGCAGTCTTTTCTGGATATTTTTTACGCAGGCGCGGGAGTGCTTTTGCAGACTCAAGACTTTTTCGATTTGACATGGGCTTATTTGGAAAAAGTCAACAGGGAAAATGTGCGGCACGTCGAAATCTTTTTTGATCCTCAAACACACACTGACCGCGGAGTTCCATTCCGGACGGTTATCACTGGAATTCACAAAGCACTCGAAGAAGCACGAGAAGAATTCGGGATGACATCGTACCTGATCCTTTGTTTTTTACGGCATTTGAGCGAAAAAGCCGCTTTTGCAACTTTGGAAGAAGCCTTGCCGTTCCGGGGCTGGATTGAAGGAGTGGGGCTGGATTCTTCGGAAGTTGGATTCCCTCCGGAAATATTTGAGCGTGTTTTTACCAAAGCAGAAGAAGAAGGCTTGCGGAAGGTCGCACATGCCGGAGAGGAAGGTCCGCCGGAATACATTTGGCAGGCTCTGGATTCGCTCGGTGTATCCCGGATTGATCATGGAGTGCGCTGCATGGAAGATCAAAAACTTGTAAAGCGCCTAGTGAAAGAACAAATACCATTGACCGTCTGCCCACTTTCAAACATCAAATTGAAAGTCTTTGATAGGATGGAGGAGCACAACCTCAAAAAAATGCTGGATGCTGGTCTTTGCGTGACCATAAATTCGGACGATCCCGCCTATTTTGGCGGATACATGAACGAAAATTTTCTGGCTACTCAAAAAGGTTTAAATCTAAGCCTGGAAGACTTGGCAGAAATTGCAAAAAACGGTTTCCGGGCCAGTTTTTTGCCGCAGGAAGACATTGATTCTCATTTGCAGAGTATCGATGACATGCTAGCCATGCAAAGTACATCAGGCTGATCGCTTGATAATCAGCAGGTTTCCGGCCAGAATGAGCAGAATGCCGGTTCCTCCAAAAACCGTCCATTGGTAACCTTCTGCAACAGTTGAAATTCCCAGCGCAACCAACGGAAAAAGCAAGGTGGCGTAGGCCGCACGTTCCACGCCCACTCGACCGAGCAGGGTCAGGTAAGTCCAAAAGGCAATGATTGAGGCAAAAACAGAAAGGAATACCAGCGAACTGACGTAAGGAACAGAGAACTCAAAGGTAAATTCACGTCCAGTCAGCCAAGACAATCCTAGCATCAGCAAAGCACCGTAAGTCATACCAAAAGTATTAGCCACTACAACCGGAATACCTTGACGCTGATTTCTGGCAGAAGCAATATTTCCCAGCGAAGCTAGAAACGTTGCCAACATGGCCAAAGCTACTGCCAGCAAGTTTTCACTTCCGGTTTCAAAATCGGTCACTTCCTGCCAGAATACGAGCACGATTCCAGTCAAACCAAGGCTGGCACCTGCAATCATGCGCAGTTCTATACGGTTCTTCAGAAAAATGGTTCCGTTCAACATGTTCATCACCAAAATTGTACTGAAAATCACTGCCGCCAATCCGCTGGTGAGGGTAAGTTCAGAAATGTAGAAAAGTAAATAATTGAGGGAAAAGAGGCTTGCACCTTGTAAAAACATGAATCCTTGGTCTCTTAGACCAAAGCGCATCATGCGTCCGGAAAATCCGCAATAGAGCCAGGAAATTCCGGATGCCAGCAGGAAGCGATAAGCGACCGAGACCATAGGGTCCACATAACCTAACTGGAACTTAATGGCCAGCCAGCTCGAACCCCAAATCAGTACGGTCGTTAAATAAAGGAGAGCGTTTTGCGCTGAAGCTGACAAACCGGAAGGTCTGGTGCCGTCGTGAAGTGCGGTGCCGGGTATCAAATCCGGACTCCACCGTCAATTTCTAGCGTTCGTCCAGTATAGTAATCATTTCTGAGGATAAAGAGCGCACCTTCCGACATTTCACTCGGATCCGCAAATCGCCGTAGCGGAACACTCTTCGTAAATTTTTCTTTGATGTCTTCTCGCAGGGAAACGACCATTTCTGTAGCAGTGAATCCCGGTGCAATTCCGGCGACCCTAATTCCGTGCTGTGCCAGTTCCTGTGCCCATAGGACGGTCATTGCTGAAACTCCGGCTTTTGCTGCGGAGTAGTTACTTTGGCCAAAATTTCCGGATCGCGCCACACTGGTAAGATTGATGATCACTCCAGACTTTTTCAGTTCCACAAATTGCGCTGCTGCTTCACGTCCGCAAAGGAAAACACCAGTGAGGTTGGTGTCAATCACTGCCTGCCATTTGGAGAGAGAAAATTTTCTGATTCCTCCGTCCTTGACCTTAACCAGGAGGCTGTCCCGTAAAATTCCTGCATTATTAATAGTTGCGTCCAGTGTTCCG
>JAKUUI010000091.1 GCA_022448485.1 SAR324 cluster bacterium | reverse complement strand
CTTCAAATTGAAGCCCTTCAACACCTCATCACCACGCCGATAGGAAAAACATACATTGTAAAGTTCAATTCTGCCCTGTACCGGCTGCTCCATAATTTTCGATTTTACCGGACTGACTATTTTACTGGGTGTTTGCAACAGTCCAAATGTGCGACGGGCACTGGCTTTAGCACGTTCATACTCATCAAGCGTTACTCCCATCCGGGTCAGTGGCCAGAGCAGGCGCTGAATCATCATTGAAAAAAACACAAGCTCGCCCACAGTCAGCAGCCCCTTGCCTTCCAAGACCCAGTAACTTCCCAGCAAAAGTACTCCCCCGAAGCCAATTGCGATCGCCATGCGGATAAGTGGAACATAAACCGCACTGAGCTTTATTGCCTGGAAATTTGCCTGCTGATATTGCAGAGAAGCGTCTGCCACGCGTCCGGATTCAAATTTTTCTGCAGTAAAACTCTTAATTACCAGAATACCGGCAATATTGTTTTCCAGACGACTGCTGAGGGAACCCACCGCTTCGCGAACCTTCCGGTAGCGTGGTGAGATCAAGTTCTGGTACATCAAGCTTCCACAAAGAACAACAGGCAGCGGTACCAGTCCAACCAGAGCCAGTTCCCATGAAACTCCAAACATCACAGTGCCGGAAAAAATGAAAAGTACAATTAATTGCAGGATTTCGTTAAAACCGATATTGAGGAAGCGCTCAATTTGATTCACATCATCGTTGAGCATCGCCATCGTCTCACCCATCCTATGGTTCTCAAAAAATTCAATTTCTCGTGTCTGCAGGTGATTGTAGGCGTCTGTACGCAGTTGATGCTGGACACGCTGGGCAAGATTCATGAAGCCGTACTGAAAAGCCCACTGGAAAAGACTTTCAAAGACAAAAATTATTACACCCAGTACGGCAAGGAAAACCGCCAAAGGCCAAGGGTCAACTGTACCGAGAAAATTTGCAATCCAGTCCGGAGGCTCGCGTCTGACGGAATCAATTACCCAGCCCACCAAAATTGGCGGCATCAGGTCAAGAATCTTGTTCAAAATACTGGACAAACACGACCACGAAAAAAACTGCCAGTGCGGACGCAGATAACGGAAAAGACTCCACATCGGTTCTGGTGGTATTGTAGCAGTAGGCATGAGCTGTGTCATGTGAAAGAGTTTTCAACAATTCAGGAGGTGGAAGCAGAAAATTGCCCGAGACTGAAATCCTTTACCAGCAAGTTTTCAAGACCTCCAGAGCACAGTCGATTTCTTCTACAGTGTTGTAGTGCACTGGACCAATACGCACCACACCACCGGATTCTTCAAGTTCCATCATACGGATCGCTTCCAAGGCATAGTTGTGCCCATGCCAGATGAAAATATTCTCTTCTGCTAATTTCAGAGCTATCTCCTCAGGATTTTGATTTTTGACAGTGAATGAAACCGTCGGAACGCGGCGTGAAAAGTCATTTTGATTGCTGATGCCTCTGACAACCACGCCAGCCAGGCTCCGCAATCCGTCAATAAGTCTCCTACTGAGAGTCTGTTCATATTCCTGAACGGCAAGCATTGCGGCATGTAAACTCATGCGGCGGCCGCTGAATTCTGGAAAATATCCCTGGTATTCAGAACCCATCGTCTCTCCGATCCACTGCAGATATTCCAAAACGCCCAATGTTCCGGCCTGCCCTTCATGCAGCTGGGTTCCTGTCTCAAATTTTCCCGGCGCATTGTCATCTGCAGGCCGAACTTTGTATGCCTCAAGTTTTTCTAGCAATTCCGATTTCCCCCACAAAACACCCTGGTGCGGACCAAAGAACTTATAAGGAGAGCAGACCAGAAAATCACAGTCAAGATCCTGAACATCAGTTGGACCATGCGGGACGTACTGCACTGCATCGACAAAAACCATTGCATCTGACTGGTGGGCCAGTTCCGTGATTGCTTTCACGTTATTGATCGTACCGAGGCAATTGCTGGCATAGTTGATTGCCGCCAGTTTTACAGCGCCATCCTTGAGCAAGTCTGCGGCTTCAGCAAGATCGTATTCATATGTTTCCAGGTCAAAACTCATCCACCTGACTTTTAGTCCCAAATCCTCAGCCAGATGCAGCCACGGTCCGATATTGCCGTCGTGATCCATCCGTGTCAGTAAAATAACGTCCCCGCGACTGAGAAGGCGGCCAATAGAGCGTGAAACCGCAAAGGTCAGTGTTGTCATATTAGGACCAAACACGATTTCATCCGCAGACTCTGCATTCAGCAAATCCGCCATTCCCTGATGTGCTTCTTCCAACACATGATCTGATTCTACTGAAGTACGGAACGGGCCTCCGTGGTTGGCATTGGTGTGAACCAGGTAACGTTCCATACGGTCCAGCACTTGACGCGGGACTTGAGTGCCTCCAGGATTATCCAAATAAATCCTCGCTTTTCCTTCATCTGTCAAGGACAGTGCCGGAAACTGTTCTCGAATCTTTTTAACGTTAATTGCCATACTTTTTGTTAGTTATCAAATTAACTGCAGCCGCAACAAATATTAGTTTCAATGCTAAGTTATGCTTCATCACAGCGAAACACAGCACACATTGTATTATAGCTTGAAGTTCAACTCTCTGAGAGCTCAGAGATTAAGTAGTTAGTTTGATTTAATCAAAAAAAGTAAATAAGCCCCCAAAAAGATTCTCGACCAGATCGGTAAGCAGGAATCTATTATATCAGTATACTTGCCAACTGCTGGGCTCCAGTTTTCTCCAGAATAGCAACTTTTACTTGTATGTTAATAATGTTCTGGGGCCTCCTCCGGTAATATACCTTTTGGACTGAATCTTAACACCATGACCAAAATCAAACCCATCAGTATCATCCTCATGTGCGGCGCAACTTCCATCAGATGGTGCCTCAAAGGATTTGTTTCTGCAAGCAGTTCATTGATGTGTCCAACTAGCCAAAGTGAGGTTGGTTCGGCTTCAATCCAGACAAACCAGGTGATGAAGGCTCCAATGATTGAACCTAAATTATTACCGCTCCCGCCGATAATCACCATTACCCAAATAAGAAAAGTGAAACGCAGAGGAATATAACTTCCCGGAGTGAACTGACCATGCAATGTAGTCAGCATCGCCCCTGAAATTCCAATTACTGCTGAACCGATGACAAAAACCTGTCGATGACGGCTTGTAACATCTTTTCCCATTGCAGAAGCCGCAGTTTCATTGTCTCGAATGGCACGCATCATTCGCCCCCAGGGTGAATTCAGGGCACGTGTTGCAAGACCCAAAATAATCAATACAACGGCAAGAAACAGCGCTGAATAACAAAGCTTAACAAAAACACCTGCACTTAATTGCATAGCTTCTCGCAAAACGTCCGCACTCACTGCACTACCGTCTTCAGCAGTTCCATAAAACCAACTAACCAGCTTTATAAACCATTCACTCTGCTGCAGATCCACCTCATAGGGCACGGGTCGCTTCAGACCAGTCACGTTTTTCACGCCGCGGGACAGCCAGTCTTCGTTTTTTAGGATGGAAATCATGATTTCTGAGATTCCCAATGTTG
Organism: SAR324 cluster bacterium; assembly: GCA_022448485.1. GTDB lineage: Bacteria > SAR324 > SAR324 > SAR324 > NAC60-12 > Arctic96AD-7. Next base: position 3,514 of record JAKUUI010000091.1, on the reverse strand, counting down.
CAATTGCAAAATAATCGGAGCGAAGTCCAAGCGAAATTCTTCCAATCAGCCAGGCTAAACCTGCTGCTGCCAAACCGCCTGCAAGCCATGAAAAAATTATCGGAAGTCCAAGCCCACCGAGAAACCCCGTTTTAGCAGGTTCGACTGCTTCTATTGCAGAAGTCGCCTGATCGAAAAAGAAACGCATGAACAAATAACCAATAAGCACCACTGCTGTCATGCTCCATGAGCGTTTGCCTCCTTTAGGTATTTTTTTCCAGACCAACACTCCTGCAATTATTGTCAGCAGCAAAAACACCAGTGCAACGGTCAGTGAACTTCCACCTGCCGACCAGGCTTTCGCTACAGGTTCATACGAAACTAAAATTGCTGTCAGCCCGCCAATTGCAGTTGAGGCCATAACACCAGCATTAAACAACCCAGCATATCCCCACTGCATGTTGAGCCCCATTGACATGACTGCTGAAATCAGGCAGAGGTTGAAAATTGCCAGTGCAACGTTCCATGACTGTCCGAAACCGACAATCATAAGCAGCAAAGCCATTATGGAAAAACAGATGATTGCTCGTTTTGTATTGGTCATAGCACCTTCCCGCGTAAAATTCCGGTTGGCCTGACCAGGAGCACCAGCACCAAAATTAAAAACGACACCGCAAATTTGTATTCTGTTGTCAAAAATTGAACCAGGCCATCAGGCACAAAGTCTCCTGGGGCAAGGTATTTAATGAATTTTTTGAAGGCATAAGTTGCTGTTATTTCTGAGAATGCTACAACATAACCTCCAAGAATTGCTCCAAGCGGCTGTCCTATACCGCCGACAATGGCTGCTGCGAAAATGGGGAGGAGCATGTGAAAAAAGACCATTGGCTTAAAACTTTTATCGAGTCCGTAAAGCACACCGGCCAAAGTGGCTAAACTTGCGGCTATAATCCAGGTCACCAGTACAACCCGTTCCGGATTAATTCCGGATAGCAGGGACAAGTCTTCGTTGTCGGAAAAGGCGCGCATAGCTTTTCCAGTTCGGGTACGCCGCAAAAACCAGAAGAGAACCAACACTGAGATGACTGCCAACACAAAGGTCAACACTTGAGTTTGTTTTAAAGCCAGACCTTCGCTCAATCCAGTCATTTTTTTGAAGGCTCCGGCCTTGATTAAAAATTTTTGCCCGTCCCGGAAGATAATTTCATCAGTGCCAATCAGGATCCTGACTAAGCCGTTAAGCATGAACATCACACCAACGGAAGCCACCACAAAAGTAACCGGGCGGCTCCTACGTTTGCGGTAAAAGCTGAAAACCGAGCGGTCAATTGCAACCGCAAGAAGTCCAGTAATGAGAATTGCAAAAGGCAGAGCAAGAATTGCCGTTGGGAAAATACCGCTAGAAATGCCCATTGATTGAAACCACCAAGTGGTGAAGATGGCGACCATACAGCCGAAGGACATCATTTCACCGTGTGCAAAATTGGCAAAGCGCAGAATCCCGAAAACCAGTGTGACCCCAACTGCCCCGAGCGCCAATTGTGAACCATAAGACAAAGCTGGAATCAAAACGTAATTTGAAACCAACACCAGTGCATTTAACAGGTCAGTAGAATATTCCAACTATTATCCTCCCAAAAATGATTTCCGGACTTCCTCATTTGCCAGCAGAGCCTCTCCGGTATCAGTAAAACGGTTTTCGCCTGTTACCAAAACAAATCCGCGATCTGCAATATTCAAGGCTTGACGGGCATTTTGCTCTACCATCAGAATCGCAATGCCGATCCGCTTGATTTCAATAATGCGGTCAAACAACTCGTCCATAACAATTGGTGAAACTCCGGCAGTCGGTTCATCCAGCATCAGCACCGTAGGCTTTGTCATAAGTGCACGACCAACTGCAACCTGCTGACGCTGCCCTCCGGAAAGCTCACCGGCTATTTGACTGCGTTTTGTTTTCAGTACCGGAAAAAGATCAAAGACCTGTTCCATGGTTTCCGTGATGTCGTCCCGGCGCAAAAAGGCACCCATTTCTAGGTTTTCCTCAACTGTCATCGTGACAAATACGTTTTGATTTTGAGGAACAAACGCCATGCCTTCCGCTACTCTTTGCTGCGGGGACATGGATGAAATATCCTGACCATCAAGAAGGACACGTCCTTCACGCAGATTAATCATTCCCAGCAAAGCTTTCATCGCCGTCGATTTTCCAGCACCGTTAGGACCAACCACAACCGCAATCTGGCCTTTATCAACAGAAATTGTACAGTCTCTGATGATATCTGCACCCCCCCCATATCCTCCTGATAATTGTTCACCGATCAAATAACTCATCCTGGTAGTACCTCACCCTTATTTTTTAGTCCAGTACCCAAATAAGCTTCTATGACGTCCTCATTGGCCTTAACTTCATCTGCACTGCCCTGAGCAAGTATTTTCCCTTCCGCCATCACCACGACAGGATCACAAAGCCTGCTGATGAAATCCATATCATGTTCAATCATACAAAACGTATATCCACGATCACGGTTCATGCTCAAAATAGCATCACCTATTTCTTTTAGCAGAGACCGGTTCACTCCTGCACCGACTTCATCCAGAATAATAACTTTTGGCTCAACCATCATGGTCCTGCCCAGTTCAAGCAGTTTTTTCTGACCACCGGATAGATTGCCGGCCAGTTCATTGGTCATATGGCCCATATTCAGAAATGAAATAACATCTTCCGCCTTGTGCCGGATTTCAGCTTCCTGCCGAACCACTTCTTTTCTGTGAAACCAGGTACCAAGTAGAGATTCTCCAGTCTGCATTGGTGGTACCAGCATCAGATTATCAAGTACGCTGAGGGTGTGAAACTCGTGGGCTATCTGGAAGGTGCGGAGCAGCCCTTTGGAGAAGAGTAAGTGAGGCTTGAGACCAGTCACATCCTCACCATCCAAATAAATATTACCAATATTGGGTACAATATTTCCGGCAATCAAATTGAAAAGAGTGGTTTTCCCGGCACCGTTTGGACCAATCAGCCCGGTAATACTTCCCCGCTCTATCTTCATATCTACACCATCAACCGCAACAACTCCGCCAAAGTGCTTACCTATATTCTTTATTGAAATCATGAATTGTCTGGAAACTGTATTATTAAAATTGCAAAAACCACCATGCTGCAAATTAAATGCGGTATTGTCAAACTGAATCAAAGTTGATTGGTAATTGACGGTAAATCACTTTGCAAACGAGTTCCACAAAAAACTTGTCCTAATTTTTTCATTACATGACATAATTTAGAATCACCTGATGGCAGGATAGCTAAGTTGTTAATAGCACTGGATGCATAATCCTGCACTCTCCATTGATATTAGTGACTTATGTCTGAAGATAATGCGAACATTAGCGAACAAATATTAAATTTGCGGACAAAAAGACGCACGAGATTTACAACTCCGTGCTCTTTTCATTGTGAGGTAAATTAATCGACCTATGAATGTGCAATGAAAGCTCACAGCTAACAATAGAGTGAACAAACTTTAACTCAAGT
>JAKUUI010000090.1 GCA_022448485.1 SAR324 cluster bacterium | reverse complement strand
AGTCGTTGTTTCTGACAATGATATGTCAGAAGACCCCATTCTAAAGGCAAACTCGTATACTTTTAATGATGTGACTTTTGGTAATGGAGTTTTTGTGGCTGTAGGCAGTGGTGAAATAATTTACACTTCTGCTGATGGAGATACATGGACAAAAGTTCATGGTAAATGAAAACAATCTTAATATGTGGTATTTAAATTGTTATATAGAAAAAATGACAGACTGGATCGATTTGTTTGTTTCAACTCCTGAATCTCAATCAAGCCGGTGTGAAGCACCACATTAACAGATACTGATCGATAATTTTTCGTAGGAAATTTTGGCCGGACAGGAGAGGAGCGGCTCCTCTACTTCAGGTGAGCTGGCAAGAAGGTGGATCCCCAAAAATCCTTCATGTAAGGTCAGGGAAATTTCTGTACCGGGGATTTCTGGAACAAGAGAAGCCTCAAAAAGGATGCGGCTGCACATATCAGTTTCTACCAGATCCTGTAATTTGCCCTGAATGCGTAGTGTTCCACCGGATTCCTCAACTATAATTTTCTTCCCAGAATGCTGACGGAAAAAATCCAGCAGTTTGCTTTTATTCCATTCCATCAGTCATCCCAAATTGAGTTTTCCGGAAGCGGTTTTTCTTCGTTCTCAGGAAGCTCATCATTTTTCCGCTGACGTTCATCTTTAACTACCCCGCCGAGATAATGCAGTAGCTCCTGAATTCCGTCGCCGGTGACTGAAGAAACTCGAAAGACAGTTTCTCCGGAAGATTCAAGCTGCTGCTGCAGTTTGTCCAGGGGTTCAAAATCGCTAACACTATCCAGTTTTGTGAAGGCAACTGCACGGGATTTTTCCAATAATTTCGACGAAAAAAGTCCCAGTTCTTCAATCAATGTTGTATATTCTTCCTGCGGTGGTTTTTCGGAAAATCCGGAAACATCCAGCATCAGCAGTAAACTCGCCGTGCGCTCAATGTGACGTAAAAACTGATCTCCCAGTCCTCTGCCGTCGTGTGCTCCTGAAATTATGCCCGGAATATCGGCAATGACAAATGGATCAAGATTATTTATTTTCACAACTCCAAGTTGCGGAACAAGCGTGGTGAAAGGATAATCGGCGATCTTGGGGCGTGCATGTGAAACACTGCTGATCAGTGTAGATTTTCCTGCATTCGGAAAACCAACAAGACCAACATCTGCCATCAACTTCAGTTCCAGTCGGACCCAGCAATCATGCCCCGGTTCTCCGGGCTGGTGATATTCCGGAGAACGGTTAGTTGAATTTTTAAAGCGAGCATTGCCGCGTCCACCGCGTCCTCCCGGAAAAAGCAGGTAGTCTTTTTTTTCAACGACCTCCAGAAAAACTTCACCCGTTTCAATGTCTTTGACCACTGTCCCCAGGGGGACACGAATGTGAAGATCTTCACCGTTGCGTCCATGTTTGTCACTTCCGCTGCCACTTATTCCATGTTCCGCATGTTGATGCTGCTGAAATGAAAGATCAAGCAGCGTATTTTTGCTGTGGTCTCCAACCAGAAAAACATCGCCCCCTTTCCCGCCGTCCCCGCCATCCGGTCCTCCATGTGGAATATATTTTTCCCTCCGGAAGGCAGTACATCCTGAACCGCCGTTTCCAGAACGGACATGAATTTTTACTGAATCAACAAATTTCATAAAATAGATGAAGGCAAGCGAGCTGATGAGTTAGAAAACTGAGTCTTGATCAACTAGGTATTTTACTCGATGCTCAGTAGAAGGGCAAGTCATCCAGATATTTCTATCTCAATCTCAATTTTTCTCTTTGCCATTTCTTAAAATTACGGTATAACACGAATCAAATATTGAATCGTTTCTTTATGCAGAAAAATCGAGGGAAACATGGAAGAAGCAGTAACCGATGGAATTCAAGTTCAAGTTGAAGCGTTTTACCTTGATTCTCACTCTGTGCCTGAAGAAGAGCGCTATGTCTTTACTTACCGTATCTGCTTGAAAAACTTGAGCCAACGAACAGTACAGCTTTTACGACGACATTGGATTATCACTGACAGTACGGGAGAAATCAATGAGGTGCAGGGCGAGGGCGTGGTGGGAGAGCAACCAGTTTTGGTTCCAGACGAGGAATATGAATACACCAGCGGTTCTCAGCTAAAATCGCCAGTTGGAACGATGCAGGGGACATATAAGATGACGACGACAGACGGTGAAGAATTTGATGTTGTAATTCCCTGCTTCACACTCGCCGTTCCCGGAAAGATTAATTAATCTGCAGGTTATTTGAAATCCAGCCAAATTGCTCCGGAACCACCAAAACGCGGAGGAGCCTGCAAAAAATCACGAAGATATTGTTTCCCGTTACGCTCTAGCCAGAGCTGAACCTCTCTTTTAAGGACTGGGCCCTGCTCTCCGGACTTGCGGCCTTTTCCGGTAATGATCAGTGCTGAGCGGAGTTCTTCTGCATGACAGGTCATGACAAAATTCTGCACCATCATGATGGCTTCTTCACGAGTTTTTCCGTGCAAATCGAGCTCAGCATCAGGCCCTGAAACCGATTCAACAGGAGAGGGTCTGGTTTTTTTACTGGAATCTTCTGAAAATGGAATTTCAAGTGCTGGCTCTTTGTCCGGAACATCATCGATGTCGGCAAAGATCTTTTCCATTAGAGCATCATTCTGCTCCGGTTCCTCAAAAGTGAGGCTGGACGGGATCGAGCTTTTCTTGCCCATGTTGTGCTGCTATCAGAAATAGTAACGTGCTGCTATTGCGTTGTAGAAGCTTTGAGTCACATCACCGATACCCTGTTGACGCAAAACACCTAATTCCAGTGATAAACCAAAATTCGGACTGCTCATGGGAAAAAATTCACTGCCGGAAAAAAATCTGAATGCTGTTCCTCGTTTGCTGTCTTTGGAAAGAATTCCTGCACCTGCACCATAAAAAAGGTCAGTTGCGCCTTCGGCCTTGAAAACCCGTGTATAACGTAACTCGAGGCCAAATGTGTCCTGTGTTCCTGAACTGTAACCAACTATCAATTCTGCTGAATCAACTGAACTGAGCCAGTTTTTTATGGAAAGATTTTCCTCATTACCGTTTGGCCGATAATGAAGGCCTATACCAAGACGCCGAGCTAGACTGCGGGCAGAAGCATCAAATTCGATAAGACTCAAATCAGCCCGGTCAATCTTTAGTTCCTGGGCAGTAAGATGTGATTCAATAAACAAAGTTTTTTCATCCATTATCCGGATTTTTCCCTCCAGAGACTCTCCACTATTTAAACGTAAAGTTTCAGCACTTGCAGTAACAGCAAAAAGTAAAATGGTCAGTAAGATAAATAAATGTTTGTGCATAGTTCTCTGTTGTTTAGAATTTTTAAAAAAGTGTCATCATTCAGCGAGATGCATGCAATTCGTAAACCTTGTACTGATGTTTCTCTACAGAAACGTTTCAGAAAAAAGCAAGCTCCTGTCCTCACAGTGTTTTCTTGACTTTAGGTTCGCATTTAGCACACAATGAATGTGCCCATTTATCACTTTACAAGAGCAACAAAGTCAAAACATCGCAGATTCCTAAAATTTCTTATGACTAAAATTCATTCGACAGCTATCATAGAGGCTGGTGCAGAGCTTGGTGCTGATGTTGAAATAGGACCTTATTGCCAAGTTGGACCTGGCGTCACAGTTGGCGATGGATGCCGCCTAAAATCTCACGTCGTCCTGGATGGTCAGACTACAATTGGAACTGAAAACATTTTTCATCCCTACTCTTACATAGGCGGAGAACCCCAGGATTTAAAATATAATCAGGAAAAAACTCTGCTGACAATCGGCAGCAAAAACACGATTCGTGAGGGTGTTTCTGTACACCGCGGAACAGTTGGCGGCGGTGGAAAAACAGTAATTGGCGATGAAAATTTGCTAATGGGTTATGTGCATGTAGCTCACGACTGCCACATTGGCAACCACAATATTCTTGCAAATTACACAGGTCTGAGCGGACATGTTACACTGGATAACTATGTCACTCTCGGTGGCCAAAACGGAGTCGCACAATTTTTGCGGGTGGGATCTTATGTTTACACAGGTGCGGCTTCACTGATTGACCGCAACGTTCCACCATATGCCACCGGATACGGGAACCGTTTTGAAGTAAAAGGTGTTAATATTGTTGGCTTAAAACGTCAGAATTTCAGCCGTGAGTCGATTGGTGAAATCCTTGAAGCACACAGGATTTATTATCGTTCGGAACTAAAAAGTGATGAAGCACTGCGGGTTATTGAAGAGACATTTGGGGAAAGTGCCGCAGTCCGTGCATTTCTGGACTTTATTTATTCTACGGAAGGAAGCGGCAAGCACTGAGTTTTGTTTAAAATAGGGAGTTCGAATGTCAGGCATTCTCGAAGCACTTGAAGAGCGGCTACTGCAATTCCTGCTGGAACATGAAACAAAAAAAACATGGGAAGATTGGCTTCAGTGGCTGGACGATCTTGATTGTCCGCTTACATTTGAGAAACCGCACCAGATACCTAATCGTCCATTCAGTTTCCAAACATGGCTGACGGCTTGTGATCGGCAGCTGAGTCAGCATCCAGACTGGCAGGCACGACTCAGCACACCGGCCTGGCTCAAAAGGCAGCAAATAACAATCGTGCCGAGAATGCTCAAAAGCGGTGAAAATCCATCTCCAGCAATTGCAGAAATTGGTGGGCTGCAGACAGAGCTGACCCGTATGATAGATCAGATACACACGGTTCAGCAGCGCATTGCCAATTTGGAGACTGGTTCTATACAGAGTGCAAAAAAGCCAATAGCACAAACTGCATCTCAACAAATTCCGGTCATGCCTGTACCGCCGACGACTCTATCTACCGGGCTGGCTGATCCTCTGGGGCGCCCTGATCTTGCTCGAACTCTGGAGAGGGAATTGCAGATGCACAGTAAAGGTGCAAACACGAAAGGTTCTCCAAACTCCAAATCAGGCCCGTATAATCCTGAACCTGAGATTTTAAAACTCAAAGAGGCATATCTAAGTTATAACCGCTGGTGCGATCAATTTGACGAGGTGCATCTTGATTTGCAGGAATTTGTCAACGGTGATCTCAGAGTTGCTAGTAGTCATCAAATTTCCTTTCAGCAGTTCAGTCACCGTCTTATGAAAAATGCGAAAGACGTTAAACAGCTGGAGCATGTCCTGGAGTCATTTTCCCGGCTGCGTAGCGGTGGTATTGACATAAATTTACCTGAACCTGCAAACAATGAGGAAACTTCGGGAGCGGACTCAAATTCTTAAAATAATGATCAGTCAAAAAATAATGCTTGAACAAATAAATATGCTCCGCGAAAAGGGGCAAAACGAGCTTAATGCTTTAAACAGTACAGATCAACTTCCGGAGTGGTACTATCGGTATCTGGGACGTAAAGGTGATCTTACTTCCTTACTCAAACAGCTCGGGACTCTTTCTTCAGAAGAGAGGCCTGCCATGGGAAAAGTTATCAATGAAGTTAAGCAGGAGCTACAGGAATCTTTTGAACTGCGCCAGAAAACTTTGCGGGAAACCAATCTTTCTCAGCAACTGGAAATTGATGACCTGGACGTAACGCTTCCGGGGAGGCCCTGTACCACCGGTCATCTACACCTGACAACTCAGACTTTGAGGCGTATTTATAAAATTTTTCAGGAAATGGGTTTTCAGGTTTATGAAGCACCGGAAGTGGAAAGCGATGAGTTTAATTTCCAGTTGCTGAACATTCCGGAATATCATCCTGCACGTGACATGTGGGACACCTTCTGGGTCAACGATGAAGTCGTTTTACGTACCCACACTTCCCCCGGTCAAATTTGGGCAATGCGCGAATACTATCCTGAACCGATTCGTGTGATCCTGCCTGGTAAATGCTACCGCTTCGAACAAATTACTCCACGATCGGAGCATCAATTTTTTCAGGTGGAAGGCTTGGCCATCGGCAAAAATATCCGACTCACAGACCTGATCGGCGTGATGAGTGAATTTGCGCATAAAATGTACGGAGTTGAACGTAAAGTTCGTTTTCGTGGAAGTTATTTCCCTTTCACTGAACCCAGCATCGAAATAGATATGAGCTGCAGTTGTGGAGAAGAAGACGGTACTGAATCTTCCGGCTGTCGGCTCTGCAAATATACAGGCTGGCTGGAAGTTGCAGGTGCAGGAATGGTGCATCCGGCCGTCTTGCGCAACGGTGGTTACGATCCTGAAGAATGGAGTGGATTTGCGTTTGGGATGGGTGTTGAACGACCTGCGCTGCTCAAACATAACATCGACGATATTCGCTACTTCTACGGCAACGACCTGAGGTTTCTGCAACAATTCTGATTATGCTTGATAACTTTGATCCGCAGGAGAAAAAAATAATTCTGATTTTTATTGCCTTACTTTTGCTGGGACTTGTATACGTGAGAACTCATGATTTGCAATGGGAAGGAACACATCAGCCTTACGTTTCTCCGCTTCCAGTTGAGGAAGCATCTACATCCGGCCGATTCTTTTAAAATTTCTGAAAGAATGTAATCCTAAAAAAGAACAAAGACATTTGATTGTCATTTCCGCAAAAACGGGAATCCATCATTTCAGTCATTAGAAACTACCAGATTCACGCTTGCACGGAACGTCAGCTTTTTTCGAAACCATCAACTTTAATTTTTTCGGAAAATTGAGCAGCTGAGGCTTTTTTACCCTCCTAAAAACAAGCGTCCGACATCCGGATTTTCAAGCAACTCATCTCCGCTGCCTGCCATGGCGAGATTACCTGAAACCAGCACATAACCTAGGTCTGCAAACTCCAAACCTTTTTTGGCGTTTTGCTCTACCATCAGAATGGTCTTGCCTTCATTTCGTTGAAGGTCATCGAGAATTTCGAAAACCATGTCAATGAAACGTGGCTCCAGGCCAATCGAAGGTTCATCAACTAGTAGGATTTCGGGTTCCATGACCAGTGCTCTTGAAATTTCAAGTAGACGTCTTTCTCCTCCTGAAAGCACCCTTGCAGGTTTGTTGCGCCTTGCTTTCAGCCGATCATATTTCTCAAAGATGCGCTCCGTTGATTGTTCGGCAGCGTCAGTATTTTCCTTGAGATAGCCACCCATAATCAGATTTTCTTCAACGGTCATGTCCGGAAAAACTGAATTATCCTGAAGGATGTAGGAGATCCCAGCTTCTTTTAGTTTCTGGCTGGAACTCATTTTGGTAATTAACGTTTCAGAGTCACCAATCCGAGTCAGAATATTTCCGGAAAAGATATTGGTAAAACCAAAGATAGAATGGAGCACTGTAGATTTACCTGCTCCGTTTGGACCAATCATACACAGTGACTGCCCTTTCCCAACCTGCAGGTTGAAGTCATGCAGGATTTCCATCTTCCCGTAACCAGCGCAAAGTCCTTCAATTTTCAAAAAAGGTTCTCCCTGTACAAGTCCGGTTATTTTTTCAAGGCTAACCGTTTCAGAAAGTTCCTGAGCCTGACGGTTGACATCCTCTACAGAAATAACAGATTCTACTGCCCAATCATGATAGCCAAATGATGATTCAGATTTAGTATTTTTTGGAGAGTTTCCCTTTGGCATCAATGGACTCCAAAGTATGCGTCAATCACTTTCTGATCGTTTTTAATTTCATCCGGAGTCCCATACGCCAGCATTTCACCATGCGCCAGGCAGTATATACTATCTGCCAGATTCATCACCACCCGCATATTGTGTTCAATAACAAAAAGAGTGATACCAAATTCGTAGTTGGCCCGTTTCAAACGATCAATCAACCCGTTGATCAAGGTAGGATTGATCCCTGCAGTCGGTTCATCAAGCAGCAGAACCTTGGGTTCATTCATCAAAGCCATGGCAAACTCCAAAAGCTTTTGCTGA
>JAKUUI010000009.1 GCA_022448485.1 SAR324 cluster bacterium | reverse complement strand
AGAAATAACCGAGCCAAAGTAAAACAATATTGGCATTTGGGTGGCAAATGAACTGGTTTTTTTTGATGTAAGCCTCCATAAAATGTAAAAAACCAGAGCGAGGCAGTAGAATGTTGTGGATAATGAAGTGACCCGTTGCCAAATGTAAGTAACTGCCTGTGTCTGAAGAGGATGGCAGGCGAAAAACAGACTAGCAAAAAATGCTATTTCGTTTATACGTCCCCTGAGGACTGACGAATTTAAAAAGGGAGTCTTGAATGTTAAGATAACAAGCCAATATACAATCAAACTGTTGATGATGTGAATAGCAATGTTGACCAAATGGTAACCTGTTACATCAAGTTTGTGAAACCAATAGTTGATGGCAAATGTGAGATAACCGATATATCTGTGCCTAAAAGATTCGTATTCGAAATGCCCTTTATGAACCTTCGCTTCTGAAGGATTTACCATGTAACCAAGGTCTCTAACTATTGGATTTTCAACAATAACAAATTTGTCGTCAAATACAAAAGGAGCTTCGAGCGTGTTTGAATAGACAATAGAAATAATCGTTATGATCAAAAAAATATGGAATATGGGCCTTGAGAACAAGTTTGTTTGTTTCACGGATTTAACCAGTTTTGCCAGGATGATTTGACGAGAATTATATGTATTTTATCGAGTATAATCGGTTGGTTTTAGAAGAACCCAATATATACCAGAATTTGGGAGATTTTACAAGAATGAGGGTGATAGTTTTTAGAGTGTTGTCTGACTGTGAAGAATTAGTTGGAGCATCTGAGTGAGCATCTAGGCAGAAATGAGTCTAACTACTTTATGTAATGTAGAAAAAGTGTTTAAAAATGAGGCTCCGTTAGAAAAAATCCACACTGAAAGGACTTTTAAGTGATGTTTCAGCAATTCAGGATTCCCTCGTTTGAGTAATTGACAAGTCCTCTTTGGGAAAAAATCGTATTGGCAATTCCGGATTTCTTCACTAGCGGGAATGGCACAAGACTAAGAACTTCATTTGCAAAAATTGCAGAGATAAGATGAGATATTAATAACCTCAAAACTAAAAAGGAAAAGTTGATTAAATTATTACTGGATGTGGACACAGGCATTGACGATGCCCTTGCGCTTTTTTTTCTGGCCCATGCGCAAAAACAGGGTCAGCTTGAAATTCTGGGCAGTACCACTGTCGGTGGGAATGCTGAAGTGGCACAAACGACATTGAACACACTTAAGATCTGGGAAATGCTGGAACTGGAAATTCCGGTTGCATCCGGAGCAGAACGGCCCTTGCTGGGTCCCTTGGAGACAGCGCCATTTGTACACGGCGACGACGGACTGGGCAACACTTTCCTCTCAGTGCCACGGGAGTCAGCATCTGAAGAATCAGCTGTGGATATGATTTTACGGTTGAGCCATGAATATTTCGGAGAGCTGACCTTGCTCACCACCGCGCCTTTGACTAATATTGCCGTGGCTTTATTGCGTGATACCAGCCTGGCCGGGCGGATCCGGAATCTTGTGATCATGGGCGGAGCAGTTTTCAGCGGTAATGTTTCTGCTGTGGCTGAAGCCAACATTACCAACGACCCTGAAGCGGCACGGATTGTTTTCCACTCTGGAATGGAGATGACTCTTGTCGGCCTCGATGTGACACATGAGGTGTATTGGGAAGAGGCAGATCTGGAGCCTTTAGTGAAAATTGGCAATGAGCGCTCAGCATTTCTGCTGCAGATCATAAGATTCATTTCTGCTGCCTACGAAAGTCTTTCAGGTTGGAGGCGCTGTGTTTTACATGATCCGCTGGCGGCAGGAGTTTGCATCTTTCCGGATTTGGTGAAAACCGAAAAACGTTATGTGGACGTGGAGTTGAGAGGAGAATTAACCCGCGGAATGACAGTGGTGGATCGGCGCGGCCGTACACCTTTGGGTGAGGAGAATATGCAGGTGGCGCTGGAAGTCGATGCGGAGCGCTTCAAAACCCGACTCATGCAAAGTTTGCTGGCTTGGACCCAGGAAGGGTGAGGTTTTGGCCGCCTTGTAATGCGGCCCTACCGTAGGCCTGTGATCTTCAGGCAGTGAGAATAAACTGCTTGTCTTCCATCAGTTCGAGTCCGGAACCGACCCATTCTTCAGGTGAAAAGCCCAGCAGTAAATCTATGACTTGCTGGCGTGCCTCCAGGTCAACCGGAGAGTAAGGTAGCCGAAAAACAGGTTTTATTGCTCCAGTCATGCTCAGCACCGTATTTAGTGCATTGGGGCTGGGCACATGAAAAAGCCATGACATCAGGGGCTGCAAACGTGCATTCAGTTCCGGATCATCAGTATCCATCAGACGCCGCATCAGTCCAGGAAGCAAATTGCTGATCACGGAAATCACACCGTGCGAACCGTGACGGTGACGGCCCTCAAAACATTGATCATCGTTTCCGGACCAGCAGGCGATTCCTTTCGATTCATAATGACCCATTCGTTCGTTGCCGGCACACTCCTTGACGCCGATTAGATTTGGATGTTCTGCCAGTTCCTCAATAATTTCAGGATGCAGATCCTGCCCGGTCCTTCCGGGAACATTGTAAATAATGGAAGGCCCTAAATCTAAAACTCGCTTGAAGTGTTCTCTGAGTCCTGCATCAGATGTTTTACCGTAATATGGATTAATCTGCAGTGCTGCGTCCATTCCAAAAGCAAATCCGTACCTGGTGCCTTTGAGTGCTTCGCGTGTATTGTTGCTTCCGGTGTTGCCGACAATAACCAGAGTGTCACCGAATTGATTAACGCTGTGGGCAATCAGCATCAGGTGTTCTTCCCAGTCCATCAAATGACCTTCGCCTGTGGTTCCACAGACTATTAAGCCTTCCACACCATTTTTAATTTGCGTTTCAACCAGTCGGTCATAGCTTTCCAGATCAACTTCTCCGTTCGGCTTATAAGGTGTTTTGATTGCGGTCATCAGGCTCGCAGATTTTATTTTTTCCATTGTATTTTTCACTGATTAAGGTTCCTGCCGATAAACCCGGGTGTTATTTGGTTTTTCCATTCCAGCTGCTGAAAAGCTCAAATAAGTACAAAAATTCAATCCAGAATGGAACGCTCAGTCTACTGCAAACAAGAGAAACCTTCAAGACGGGCGAAGAAAAAATATCAGGGAGCTTTTTTCAGGTTGGATTCGTAATAACGTGTGTAAAGATTTCCACGCTCCGCAAAGCGCACACCGTAAACGTTACTCCGCAGTCCCGGTCGAAAAAAACTGTTTTCTATTACACCAAGCCACTGATCAGTCAAATGTTTTTTCAATACTATCTGCACGCGGTCGCCTTCCTGAAAACGCGGGTTGACAGCTTTCGGCATTGGACATACTTTTTTATACAGAGAAGTGTCTCCATAGCAAATCCATGAAGCACGGATGATAATGCCGATTCGCTGCGGGCCGCCGTTGACTTGAATAAAATCAGATGGCGAAAATGAGGTAATCACCTTACGGGAAGTGTTTACGATGCGGTCAAAAACCTCCAGTTCATAGGCCCGGTATTCCGCAAATACTGTTGTTGTACACAGCAGAAAAAGGACTGCAGTTAAATTCCCGCGTAGTTTCCACTTCATCTTGTTACTCCCTCCAGGCTGGCTCCGTCAAAAACCGTTTCATGATCCAAAACTCCGCTCATGGAAGAACCATTAAAAATGCTTTTGGAAAAATCTGCTTTTGCCATATTTGCATTATCGAGGCTGGCGTCATTCAGCACTGCAGCCCTCGCTTTTGCACTCATTAATAACGCTGTATTCAAAATCGCAGAATTTAAAAGTGCGCTGTTCAAAGTTGCAGAAAAGAGCTTGGCCTGGCTCAGATCACATTCCTGCAAAGAGGCTTGCGAGAAATTGCAAAAATTTAAAATTGAATCCTGCAGCTGAGATGAATCTAGGCGGGCTCCAGTAAAATCTGAACCGGTGAAGTCCGAACCTGCTGCCTTGATACCAAAAGCCTGGCAGGCACTGAAGTCACAGACTTGCATTTTTGCACCGGACAGATTGGATGAAGATAAAGTTGCAAAAGAAAAATTACACAGATCACCTTCTGCCTCAATCAGGACTGAATCTTTAATATAAGCACCGCTGAAATCAGTACTGTGGAAAACTGCCTGACGGAAGTTTACTTCTATCAGCAAGCTGTCATGCAAATCTGATTTGCTGATATCACATTCTGTGAAAGAAGATTCCTGTACGTTGCAGTTGCTCATATCACAATCATTGATCAGGCATTTTTCAAAGCGGGAAAAAGCAAAATCAGAGCCGTTGAAGGTACTTCCGGTTAATTTGCACTTACTAAAAATTGCGCCTTCAAAATTAAAGTCATCAAGATTAAGCCCAGTCATATCGACCTCCTTCAGCGGAGCCCGGCGCTTGACTTGGCGTTCAACATCTTTTCTGGTGATATCGGCCATTGTTTTGATTTAAAGTTCAGGTTGGCATCTTGAAAAAATATTCTTGGTAGCTCTTCAAGAGTTCTTTACAGGAGTCGAACTTAATGCCGTTTTCATCGAAACTATAGGCTTTGTCGGTTGTACTTGCCGGTACATTGAAGCGGGAACGACGGATATTGATTATCGTGCCGGCCGGAATTTTACCGGTAATGAAAACGGCACCTCCGTTTGTGATCTTGTTCAAGTCATTGATTTCGTCGTGAACTTCCCGCTTCCGGAGATCAGCGAATGCACTCGACACATTCTTATTGGCCTTTGTCTCCAACTCACTTAAGGCCTCAATTTTTTTATCATCCCAGCCGCTTTCCTCGATTTCATTAAGAATAGAGGTAATTTCCTGAAGATCGTCCTTCAGTGCATACAAGAATTCACGAGCCTGTTTTTCGAGATCATTAAACTGCTTGCGGTTTTTAAGTGAGATTCCAACTTCTAAAACAGTCTGGGACTCACTGCTTTCTGTTTTTTTTTCAGCCTTCTTAGCTTCTTCTGCTCCAGGCAAACCGACATTCGGCAGCCGGATAAGGCTTCCGGCTTGAAGGTCTCCTCCGGAAACATATCCGTTTGATGATGCAATCTGGAAAGTTGAACCGCAAAAGACTTTTGAGTTGAGAACGAAATCATCTACCAAAACATGCTCACCGACATTTGCCTGAATATCAGTCATGTTGTTTGCACGCAGCGAACTTCCGCATTGAACGATGGTGCCCTTGAGACTTTGTGCGACCCTAATTTCACCGAGCGAGCGTAAGCGTGCTTTCCCGACGGAACCGCTGACGTCAATCCGGACCGCTTCTACACTGACGCGATCAGAAACATTACCCCGGATACATACAATTCCGTCAAAACGCAGATGTCCGGTGGTTGCATCAACTTTATCTACGATTTTTATCTGTTCCACCGAAATGCTGTCGTTGTGGAGACAGACCACTCCGGATTTTGTCGCAATGATATGAGTGCCTTCCGGATTATAACTGGTGTTGCGTCCCGGACGGATGCGGTACTGTTTTCCGGTTGAAGCAGTAATCAATTTTCCGGTAATGGTATAGCCGTCTTGACCCATTGTGGCCGTCTCCACGCGTACCAGTTCCTGGCCTTCTTTCACTTTCTGTAAAGCCGGCAACTCCTGGAGGTTTACATGAGCTCCTGGAGCCGGTCGAGACTTCTCAGGAAGAAACAGTAGTTCAGGATACCCGTTCTTTCCATGTACCGCCGATTTACCGCGGGCGACTACAGTTGGCTCGTAATAAATCTTTTCTGCAATAATTTTATTAATATTTTCGTTGCTGATTCCCTGAAGAATATTTTGTTCTCTTAGTGCGGCAATAATCCGTTCCGATGTCAAAGGCTCTTCTTCTACCTTAGGAGGAATGACGTTTATGAGGGCCTCTGCTTCATCTTCACTAAGTTCAACTTGCAAAGTGTAATCAGTGGTCTCAAGATCTGCCAGGAAATCAAATTCACCGCTGGTCCGATTATAAATTTCCAGCAGATGTTCCGGAACGTAGTCCACATTCATCAGGTGCAGTTCTGCCTGAATATCGTCCATATCGGCAGTGTCCGCCCCAACCAGCTGCTGAGGAATACGCAGCATCACTTTCCCGTCTGCAATCGTAATTTTGTATAAGTCTGCCTTGGGCATTTTTTGCGTGTAGAATCTCGGGTTTTGAGTGGAGGGTGGTACTGATTTTCTGACTTAATTCGTGAATTAGTAAACCCGCAAAAAGTCAAAATGCCACACTTGTCTGTTATTACATTGAAAGCAGGAATCAATTATTTCAGATAATCACAAATCCCCGAATTCCCGCTTTCGCTGGAATGACAACTTTTTACGAACTTGTCATAATTTGTTTAAGTTCTTCAGAAGTCAAAACCCTGCTTTCTCCGGACTGTAATTCACCCAAAGAAACAGTTCCAATCTGAAAGCGCTTAATTTTTTGCACCTGATAACCAAGGGTCATGAGCATCTTTTTAATTTGCCGGTTTGTACCTTCTCTGAGGAAAATCTCGAGCCATGTTTTATCGTTGACAGTGTGCAGAATTTTAACTCGAACCGGCTGGTGTCTGCGTTTTTCAATCACCGGTCCCTGCCGCAGAGTTGACAGAGTCTCGTTATTGACGATGCCGCGCACCTTAACAAAATAACCTTTCCAGACCTTGTGCCGCGGATGCATCAACTGCTGGGCCAAATCACCGTCATTGGTGAGTAAAATCAAGCCTTCTGCATCATAATCAAGTCGACCTACAGGAAAAAGTCTTGCTGAAGTTCGAGGAAAAAAGTGACTGATTGCGGTGCGTCCTTCAGGATCATTGAGAGTCGTGATGCAATTTTTAGGCTTGTAAAGCGCATAGACATGCGTTTTTTGACGCTGTGGTATTTTCACCCGTCGGCCCTCCACGCTCAAATGGTCTTTTCCGACGAGCATTTTTTGGCCCATCTCCCTGACAGTTTCGCCATTCAGTGCCACTTCGCCGGCCAGAATTAATTTTTCTGCGGCACGTCTTGAGGCAATTCCGGCCTGGGCGATGACTTTTTGGATCCTGACAGGTTCTCCTGAATGAAAATTTTGCATTAGTTGATTTTTTCTGCTAGAAGAAAAGAAGGATCTTGCTGGATTCGCAGCAAAGCATTTTCTGCGGCAAGCTGGCTGGCCAGCTTTTTACTGGCTCCTCTACCGCGTCCGCACTCCCTTTCCCTGATAAAAACTGCCATCGTAAAAACCTTTTCGTGATCCGGGCCGGATTCTTCCACCAGTTCGTATGTCGAGGGAACCCCAATTATTTTCTGTACATGTTCCTGCAGTTCCGATTTATAATCTCTCGTAATATAACCTTCTGCATCTTGAGGCAAATGAGGCAGAAAAATCCCTTGAATTACGCGGGTGATTTCAGAAAGCCCGTGTATTTCACGGCTGTCGAGGTAGATGGCCGCCATGACTGCTTCAAAAGTATCAGCCAGCAAAGATGTTTTATTTCGTCCTCCGGTCATTTCTTCGCCCCTGCCCAATAGTAAACAAGTGCCTAATTCCAGGGCGCGGGCCTGTTTGCTGAGTCCTGACTCACTAACCAGGCTGGCCCGGAACTTTGAGAGGCCACCCTCGTCCAGTTCCGGGAACTCTTCCATCAGCATTTCGCTGATTACCAGGTCCAATACTGCATCACCGAGAAACTCAATTCTTTCGTTATTACCGTAATATTCATCTTTTTCAGCAGGCAGATAAGACTTATGAGTCAGTGCCTGACGCAGGATTTCAGGGTTTTGAAATTGATAATCAAGACGCTGACAGATACGGATCCATTCTTGTTTCATTTTTTACCGAATTCTTCGTTTGCACCAGACTCGCACGGTTTGAGGGCTGTACAGTCCGAGGCTCATATAATGTACCAGGCCGTCAGTGGCAGTTTGCTCAATTTCAATCAGTGAAGCACCACTAGGACAGACAGAACGAATTTGAGCAGGGCCGCCAATTTGGCTCCCAGCGAAGATCATGCTGATGCTGGAAATTTCTCCATCGTGCTTTTCCCGCAACTTATCTGTATCATGATAAACACGTAAGGTATAGCAACCGGAAAGCATGATCGTCAAACCGGTAGTGATCAGCAAACATAAAATTACCGCAGCATTAAATTTGAGTTTCAAGTTGAACATTTGCTAATAATTTGATGAGGTGCAGGGCAGCTAACGAGTTACGGCTGATAGTTCAGAGGCAAGAATGACGGCCACGGCAATTAAGAACAGCAACCAAAAACTCATAAAAATTAACTCCATCAATTTAGCCCATTTATGTGCTCTATGACAAGTTTTATCGATACTCACTGCCACCTGGACAAACTGGATTCAACTCCGGAAGAAGCAATTATTGAGGCAAAACAGGCTGGAGTTCAGCGTATGGTCACTGTTTCCGTAGATGAACCGTCGCTGGATTTTGTCTCAAGTATGGTGCAGCAATTTCCTGAAGTTTACGGAAGTGTCGGTTTTCATCCGCATGATGCTGCAGAGCTAACTGAAGATCTTGAACAAAAAATTCGCAAGCTGGCCCTGGAAGAAAAGAAGCTGATTGCAATTGGAGAAACCGGGCTTGATTATCATTACATGTACAGTTCTGCTGAGGTCCAGCAACAAGTATTCAGTAAACAGCTGCAGCTGGCAGTTGAGCTAAATCTGCCGGTTATCATGCACAGCCGTGAAGCAGAAACAGATACCCTCAATATTCTGCAGGAGATTCCAGTACCGCCTCTAGGTGTGGCACACAGTTTCACGAGTTCATTTGAGATGGCCAAGACCTTGATAGAAATGGGCTGGTATATTGGAATTAACGGGATTGTGACCTTCAAAAATGCAGAAGATCTACGGGAAGTGGTGAGTTGGCTTCCACTTGATCGTTTGCTTCTGGAAACAGACTCACCTTTTCTTGCCCCTACTCCCTTCAGGGGAAAGCCCAATAAACCAGCCCATATTCCAGCCATTGCAACTTTTATCGCAGAATTGCGAGGAATTTCTCTGGAACAATTATCTGAACAAACTTCAGCAAACGCTCAACGTTTGTTCAACTTTTCCGACTAAAAAGTCCCGCAGCCGCAAAAAGTACGGCATCGAAAATATTAGCACAATATACAATAAAATAATTTAAAAACAAAAGCTTATGACTATCAAGATTGAATAAAGTTTTAGCTGTTTTTGCCTTTCTGAGAGACGTATAAAGTGGCGGAAAAATTTACTCGGATTTGTCTGAAGCAGGAATTTTCGGACGAGATCATTAGATGTCCCACAAATAATTCACACCAACTGTTTGAATTTTCACAGTTATTGCTAATCTAAAACGTGTTGCAAAAATTGACACTTTGTTAAATTGAATTTGAGGCTCAAAGAACCCTCACTTATTTGATATCTGGAGAATATTTTTATGGAACAGGGAACGCTAATTGGGACCATTTTAGCATGGTTTATGTTGTTGTTTGCCATGATGTTTGATTTTGCCACACTCACAATCAAATTCGGAAACGGGATGTACTTCTGGGACACGCCTTCAATAATGATAGTTTTTGGAGGAACTGTTGCTTCCACATTTATTTCGCATCCAATGGGAGACGCAAAGGGCTTTCTGGGCTACATCGGCAAATCATGGAAACCGAGTACGGTGCAATTGGTTGAAACGCTAACCCTGATTGTTGACGTTTCTAAAATTGCTCGGAAAAATATTCTTGCGATTGAAGACGCACTACCCAGTATCGAAAACCTTTTCTTGCGCGGAGGACTGAGACTGGTGGTTGACAGGGCTGACCGCGAAGCAATTGTGGAAATGATGGCGCACCAAGTTAAGTACACTATGGCCGGTAAAGACGGTGAAATTGCTGTGGTTGGAACGATGGCTTCTCTTTGCCCTGCTTGGGGAATGCTTGGAACGCTGGTTGGACTCGTGCTGCTCTTGCAAAACCTGGATGATCCTTCTGCGATTGGTCCGGCAATGGCCGTGGCTTTGATTACCACTTTCTATGGTTCCCTTTTTGCGAACACTATTTTTGCTCCAGCCAAAAAGAAGCTTGAAGGCTATGCTGGTGAGGAAAAAGTTTTGATGGAAATGATCCGTGACGGAGTGCTTTACATTGAGGGCGGACAGCGTCCGGATTTTATTGAAAACGACTTGATGAACTATCTGCCTCCAGCTCAAAAGACAATGTACGAAGCTCTGAAGTTTGAAGGAGGCGGCGAAGGGGCAGCAGTCGCAGAAGGCGGAGAGGAGTGATCTGAACATGAAAAAGGAGTGAATCATGGGTCAGATGATTGATGAGGAGGATTGTGAAGTTTGTATTCCATTCGAACAGGAATGGATATTTACATATGGTGATCTGGTAACGCTACTGCTTTGCTTCTTCATTTTACTTTTTTCCATGTGCAGGACTGATGTCGAAAAAAGTAAACAAATTTCAGATAGTCTAAAAGGCATGCCTCCGGGGAGTCCATTTATCTTTAATGGACAAAGTTCAAATTTAGATAAAGCCTCAAAAGAGCTCGAGCAGTTGGAGGTTCCGGATGATGTCACAATCAATGCCTCAAAAGCCGGAGTGGAGGTTACATTCAGCAAAACTGTAGCCTTTGAACAAGGTTCTGTATCTATTTCAGAGAAAGCAAAAAAGACTCTGGACAAAATGCTGCCAATTATCGGGCAGCTGCAGAACAATATTGAAATATCCGGGCACACCGATGAGTCGGACTCAAACAAAAAATATCCATCAAGCTGGGAACTTTCTGTTGCACGAGCAAGTGTGATTGCCGCTTTTTTGGAATCAAAATTGATTCCAGTAGAACGTATCCAGGTAGCCGGATATGGTGATTCACGCCCAAGGTTTAATCCGGACACTGCCTATAAACGCAACTTAAATCGTCGTGTACAGATTCTACTCTTGCCTGAAGACCAAACTCGCTAGCTATGCTGCTGCCTTTAATCCTTAACTTAAAACTGCGCATCTAAAGATGGGACAACTCATTGATGAGGAGGATTGTGAGGTTTGTGTTCCGTTCGACCAGGAGTGGATTTTTACTTATGGTGATTTGGTAACGCTCCTGCTTTGCTTTTTCATTTTGCTTTTTGCGTCATGTAAATATGAGACAATGAAGTTCAAAAGCCTAGCCGCAAGCTTCAAACCGCTGCCGGCAGGTACTCCTTATTTGAATGAGGGTAAAGACTCTATCGTTGAACAGATTGCAGACCGGTTGGAGGAAAGTGAATTGGGAGATGATGCAAATATCAATGTTGAAGAAAAAGGAGTTGTTGTTTCATTCAAAGCCAGCGCTTATTTTAAGCCTGATTCTGCGAATTTGAGTCAAAAGGCAGTCAAGGAAATG
Source organism: SAR324 cluster bacterium (assembly GCA_022448485.1). GTDB lineage: Bacteria > SAR324 > SAR324 > SAR324 > NAC60-12 > Arctic96AD-7. The sequence continues at coordinate 41,765 of JAKUUI010000009.1, read as the reverse complement.
AGCCGGTTCTCCAAACTTGTTTTTCTCCTTCCCAACAGAATTCAGATCGAAGGACATGCGGAAAAAACACCCCCAAAAAACTGGAATTCAACCTGGGAATTGGCTGGAGCAAGAGCTTCCAAGGTTGCCCGTTTCTTTATTAAAAATGGGCTTGATCCTACAAAAATTACAGTCAAGAGCTTTGGTTCAACCCGCCCCCGTTTCCGTGAAGCGTCGCCAACTCAAAGGAACTTGAACAACCGGGTGGAAGTCGTTGTACTTCCGGAATAAAAAAACCGGATTCAATCCAAATTCCGTCCGTAAACTATTGACTCCTGAAAGTCGTAGTTTTTCTGTTTTTTCCCCGGAAGTTCTTTGGGACTTATTTCACGGAATCCGCATTGTGTAAAAACATGGGAAGTTGCAGCACTTAAGGCAAATGCAAGTTTGCAACTGTTTGAGCGAATTTTTTCTGAGGCCGCCTGTATCAGTTCACTGCCGATCCCCTGATTCCTATACAATTTATCAACTGCCAAACTGGCAATTTCTGCAGCGGAACCGTCCGGAAAACTAATAATTTCGCAACATCCCACCACATCTTCGTCCACACAAAAAACCAGATAATTATCGATTTGCTGCTCAATGTAAGAAGCTGTGCGCAAGACAACTGCAGCATGCTGAACAGGACTGCTGAGGATTTCCAAAATCGATTGCACATCGTTGAATCTGGCCGGACGTGTGCGTTTGTATGAACTATTAGTGATCATCACTCCTGCTCCTTTTGGCGTGAGCAGTTCTGCAAGCAAAGCACCTTCAACTCTGCCGTCCAGTAAATGACACCGCTCAATTCCACGCACGCAGGCTTCTGTCAGAGTGTTTAACTGTAGGCGCTGTGGTGAAGGTAAATCCGGATTTTTTTTCAACCATTGCAGAACATTGTCTGTTGTCATTTCCAAAGAATCAGTTTCACCAAATTGCGGAAGTGGATGTGTATCAAGTACAATCAATTTTTTTGCCCGTAAACGTGTTGCTACTTCGAAGGCAACCTGATTTGGATCTAGAATCCACAATCGTCCCTTTTCTCCAAGTGAAAAAGGTGGTAGAATTACTAGTTTCGAGTCTGAAATAGCCTGGTGGAGGGTTTCCAGGTCAAGCCCGCAAACACTTCCAGTAAAGTGGAAACCAAAATTTCCGGAAAAAGATTTTTTTTCTGCAAACAGAAAATGGCCGGAAAAAGGCTGAAGCTGTCGACCACAACTCCTGAGTTTGGTCAGCAGCTGCCAGTTGGTAGATGAAATTGCCTGTTCAATCAGCGGTAAATGTGCTTCTTCAGCGACAAGAATACTGTCTTCTGTTTGGTAATCGTGACCTTTTGCAGCAAGGAGCTTGTGGATTTGCGCTTCTGCTCCATGCACTATAACGATTCTGATACCAACTTGTTGCAAAAGCGCCAAATCTTCAATTACTCTGGAATCGTGAATTTCCAGTAAATCTCCGCTGATTTGAATCACGAAAGTTTGCTGATGAAACTCTTCCAGATACGGCAAGGCAGCGCGCAAATTGTGAATAAAACCGGATAACTCCGGATCAAGAGAATGCTGTGGCATGAGTTACATTGAAAAAAAAGTTGAACCGGAGTCATTACCGGAAAGTAAACAAAAAGCGGATGTCTTTTCAATTGTAATTCCAGCTTACAACAGTGCAAAGCTGCTGTCACGCTGTCTTGAAGCCTTGGAAAAACAATCGGCGCAAAAATCCGAGTTTGAAGTGACAGTTGCGAATGATGGCTCCACAGACGATACTGTGGAAATGCTGCGTCAGTTTCAAGCCCGCTCTGAGCTTAAACTTCAATGGATTACAATTCAGAATTCCGGTCCAGGGAATGCCCGAAATGCAGGAGTTGCAATCTCTTCCGGATCATGGATTGGTTTGATTGATGCGGACGTCATTCCACATCCGGACTGGGTAGAAAATGCAATTATACTGATTCAGCAAAAACCGGATTCCGGAGCATTTGAGGGCCGTACCGAAGTTACTCAGCGCTGCCGAGCGACACCATTCACGCATCAGACCGAAAATATTGACGGCGGACGCTACCCAACTTGTAATTTTCTTGTTCGCAAAAGCTTAGCTCATTTTCATCCTGCTTATCTTATTCCATTCCGAGAGGACACAGATTTAGCTTTCAGCATTTTAGAATCCGGATATCCGATTATTTTTGCACCTGAACTGATTGTGGAGCATCCGCCTCTTCCCTCGAGCTATTTGCGCCCGTTGCTTTTAGCGCGCCGTTATTTTTATGATGGCTTGCTTGCCCGCAGGTTTCCTTCACGTTACCGCCATGAATTGGACGCGTATCGGGTCTTTGGTCAGAAAATTCCGCATTTAAAGAAAAAATTATACGCTTTATTTGCGCTTTCACAAATTGTTTTTCTTGGAGCACTGCTGCTGGGTTTTTCCGGTGTAGGTTTATTTCTGCCCGGAAGTGCATATCTGGTGGGATTAGTAATAACCGCGGGAGCAAGTCTGCGCTTTGCAAATTTGTGGGATCTTTCACTAAAAGATTGGTTGGTATTTGTCAGTCAGTTGCATGTGCTTCCGTGGATGATGGGTTATTCGCTGTTTCGGGGATGGTGTTATTTTCGCGGTGAACCGAAGTTTTCTGGCAAATAATTTTGGCTGAAGAGAATACGAGCATTTGACTATTTTCTCCGGGCAATTCAAAATAATACATTATCCTTTATAGAGTTTGGCTGTGCCAGGCGTCAACTTAATAAATAATAGTTGAATGCTGCTGCTCAGAATTTTTTAGTCATGGATTCAAAAACAAGTTGACTGAGGTCAGTCAAGAAAAAGTCGTTAACCAGAAAAACCAAGTGCAATTAAATATGTTTGTAACCTACAAACTTTCCGAAAAGTCATTAAATAAACTTCAAAAAAAAGGCGTCAGCGAAACTGTTCTGAATGATCTTGCAGAATTAAAGGACAGGGTTTACTCAAGCAAAGAAAGCTTTTTGAATCGAGTCAAAAAACTTCCACAGGCACAAGAAATTATGAAAAATCAGGATGATCTATTGAAAACAGCTAAGGGTTTTTTCCGCCTGGATCGCCTGATTCCAAACCGCACCATAAGAGAATGGACTGAGGCTTTGATTTTTGCAGTTGTGGTAGCGACGATTGTCCGGACGTATCTGTTTGCGCCTTTCCAAATTCCATCCGGTTCGATGCTGCCGACAATTCAGATTGGAGACCACATTTTTGCTAGTATGTACTCCTATGGTTCACCCGTTCCATTTACTGAGATAAAGCTCTTTAAAAAACCGATCGAGAGGGGAGACATCATCATTTTCCCTTATCCTCGGGATCCTTCGATTGACTACATTAAACGAGCTGTCGGCCTGCCCGGAGAAACCCTGGAAATTCAGAATGATCAAGTCTTCATCAACGGAGAAAAGCTGGATGAACCCTATGCTTATTTTGAACCGAAGGAACAGATTTCCAGGCAGGCTCAAGGCTTAACGGATGCTGCACCTGTCAGTCGCTTTGGGCCTATTGTGATTCCGGAGGGCAAATTATTTGCGATGGGTGACAACCGTTACAACAGCGCTGATAGCCGTTACTGGGGTTTTGTAGATATAAAAACTGTTGTCGGCAAAGGTCAGATTATTTATTGGTCGCATGATCCTGGAGAAAACTTCTTTGGTGGTTATCAATTAGGACGTGTATTTGATTTGTTGAAATAGCACTGTATCATAAATTGGTTTTTGGGGATGATAGAATGAAGACAGCTGCAAGTACACTTTCGCGCAATGCTCCCTGCTGGTGCGGAAGTGGGAAAAAATATAAAAAATGTCACTTGGGAAAAGAACAAAAACAGGTATTGCCTCCTGAAAAAAAACCTAAACCCAAAGAACGCAATGTTATTATAAAAACTGAGGAGCAAATTGAGGGTATCCGAAAAAGTAGTCAATTGACCAAAGAACTGCTCGATATGGTTGAGGAACGAATCACTGAAGGGGTGACAACAAATGAAATAGATGAATGGGTTCATCAGGAAACTTTAGCTAATGGAGCAATTCCGGCCCCACTGAATTACGGGCACGGACAAGGTCGACGCAGGATGCCGTTTCCTAAAAGTATCTGCAGCTCCTTGAATAATGTTATTTGTCACGGCATTCCAAACAACCAGGCGTTGCAGAACGGTGATATAGTGAATGTGGATGTAACCTGCAATTTAAATGGATTTTTTGGCGATGCCAGCCGGATGTTTATCATTGGTGATGTCCCGGAAAAAACACGGGAATTGGTGGAAGTCACCCGGGAATGTCTAGAACTGGGAATTGCGCAGGTTCGACCCTTGAACACACTTGGAGACATTGGACACGCCATTCAGCAGCATGCAGAAAAACACGGCTTTTCGGTCGTCAGGGATTTTGCTGGACATGGAGTTGGAGTTCATTTTCACGAAGCACCACAGGTGCTGCATTATGGTCAACCCGGGAAAGGTGAGGTCCTGCGGAAAAACATGGTTTTTACTATTGAGCCAATGATCAATATGGGCAGATATGAATGCAAAGTTCTGGGTGATGGCTGGACGGCTGTTACAGTAGACGGGGAGCTATCTGCACAATGGGAACACACGTTGCTGGTTACTGAAAGTGGAGTAGAAGTATTGACTGCATAAGGCATTCTGCATGGAAAATGTTTTTGCATTTCACAGATAAAGATATTTTTTCAGATTTTTTGAAAGCATGTGAGCATTATAGCTTGTATTTTCGCAATGCTTCACTTAACTTACTACACAAGCTGTTGCAACTTATAACATGACAGATTCAAATGGGTACTTGGAACAAACCGCCAAATAAATCGCCTTGGGGAAATGGGCCGCAACCTCCCGATATTGATGAAATACTCAACAATCTTCAGAATAAATTTAAGATTGGTTTGCCAAAAAAAGGAGGGGTGGCTTTCATCCTAGTTTTGGCAGTTGCCCTTTGGTTTGCCACAGGAATTTTTATTATTGATCCAGAAGAGCAGGGTGTCATTAAACGGTTTGGAGTAATTACTGATGTAGTCGGCCCCGGTCCGCATTACCATTTGCCGTTGCCAATCGAAACCGTGCAGATAGCACCTGTAACAGCAGTGCGGAGACTTGAGATTGGATTCCGGACGATTCAGACCGGTCCTCCAGCCAAATATCGGCGTGTCTTAAAAGAGTCACTTATGCTCACTGGAGATGAAAACATCATTGATGTGCAGTTCATTGTCCAATATCGCATTTCTGATTTAGAAAATTATTTTTATAGTCTTACTAATCCGGATGAAACTGTAAAATCTGCAGCAGAGTCCGCGATGCGTGAAGTGGTAGGTGATACAACTGTCACCAAAGCACTGACTGTTGGAAAGGGGATTATCGAAGATACTACAGCGCAGCTTCTTCAGCAGACAATGAATAGCTACAAAGGTGGAATAAAGATTGAGAATGTGAAGCTGCAAGATGTTCATCCTCCAGATGCGGTAAAAGAAGCTTTTAAAGATGTGGTTAGTGCCCGTGAGGATCGGGAAAAAATGATCAATGATGCAGAAGGCTACAGAAACAATCTCGTTCCGAAGGCCAGAGGCGAAGCTGCGCAGATGATCAATAATGCCAAGGCTTATGCCAAAGAAAAAGTTCTAGTCGCCACGGGTGAATCAGAACGGTTTAATATGGTTTATGAAGAATATAAAAAGGCCAAAGATATTACCCGTGAGCGCATTCTGCTGGAGACGATGGCCAGCATACTCCCCAAAGTAAATAAGATAATTGCAGACAAAGAGGTTGGAGGAAACGTCCTTCCTTTTTTACCGATCGGTCAAACACTGAATCAGCTGAATAAATAAGATTTGGTCAAAAAATTTGTTTGCTAAGAGCTGCTAGATTATTTTGGTATACAGACACAGTTTTGTGTACTCTGAGATCATGTCGCTTTTGAAGGTTTTTTAATTAATTCATAGGAGGTATGAATGATTGCAGTTGGATCACAGGCCCCGGATTTTAAATTGGATAGCCAGTTTGATACGGAGTTTACCTTAAGTCAATTCAAGGGAACAAAGAATGTGATGCTGGTGTTTTACCCGAAAGATTGGACATCCACTTGAAGCAAAGAAATACCCGGGATTGAATCGAAGATTGAACAATTCAAAGCCGCAGACACTCAAGTTTTGGGTGTTAGCATAGACAGTAAACAGTCACATTATAATTGGGCTAATTCCCTTGGTGGTGTGTCCTACCCACTCCTACAGGATTACCATCCAAAAGGCGCCATGGCGACTTCTTATGGGGTTTATTTGGAGAATAAAGGATACACAGCACGAGCAACGGTTATTGTTGACAAGCAAGGCTCAGTTCAATATTCCGTTATGGCAAACGGAGAGCGTAATATTTCTGAGCTTTTAGCCGAGTGCCAAAAAGTAAACGGATAAACAGCTAAAAATCTTATTTGATTTTTTCGTGGCGGTCTCTTTGTGGACCGCCTTTTTTTTGGGAAATTAATCTGAAGCACTGATGATGGAACTTTATTTTTATGAAGACTGTGAATATTGTCAGATTGTGCTCAATACGATTACAAATTCAAAAATAAAGGATAAATTTACATACAAGGATATCCGCGTGAATCCGGACTATGCGAAAGAGCTGGCAGAACTGACTGGAAATGAAACTGTACCTTGTTTAGTTACTGATGATGGACCAATGAAAGAAGCAAATGATATACGGAAATATCTCGTTTCACATTTCATGTGAATGAACTCAAGTCTGTTCCATTCCCCTTTTCATATTCAACATGCCGGAACGTACCATTTCTGCAGGTCCCATTAGCCCTGGGAGAATTTTAATACAAATTATCTTTAGTGTTATTTATAGATCTTTTTCATCAATCGGTTGGACCTCCTGCGTCCTTCCAGCCTTTGAAACTTCCTACATTGAAGACTTTCTCATATCCCATATCTATGAGAGTTTTCCCAGCTAAAGCAGCCTGTCCTCCTGCTCCACAGTAGAGAATTACTCTTTTTTCAGGTTTCATTTCTTCTTTTCCTAATTCATGTTCCTGATCTGCAAAAAACTCAATCATTCCACGTTCAGCATGGATGGCTCCTTTCACTTTCCCAGTATCCTGGATAGATAAAGTATCTCTGACATCAACAAAAATTGTATCTGAATCATTAAGCCATTCCATAGCATCTTTAGGTTCTACCATGGGAACTTTTGCAAATGCTTCTTCAAGCATGTTTTTTACTGTTTTTGACATAGCGCTCCTTAAAAGAATAATGTTGCTCAAAAATAGTTTACAAATAAAATTATTGCTTAATCGTGAACCATCTAATTCAAGAAATCAAATTAATACGATTCATCTAACCTAATAATCACATTATGATACACATACCACATGTAAGGTTTTGGAAGGTTATCCTTAATGTGAAGAATTAGTGTGGGTCAATCAAAGGAGATGAGGGGTTTTGTTTTAAAGTGTTCCTTACTTTCTATTTTCTACCACCCACTTTCTGAAGATGTTATTGCCTTTGGAGACCAAAGTGATTTTAGAAGGTTTATTCCGTTCGAATTCACCAATCCAGTCTACTCCTTTTGGTGGAGTCTTGATATTTGGATCAATACCAGCAATGACGCTTTTAAATTCCATTGCTTACAAGAAAAATCATGTAATCAAACGAATTGAACATTAATTTGCATAATGTTTGGGGCTAACACTCATACCATTATCTACTGCGGAGCCTTCTTTTCAGAGTATTAAACCTTTTTATTAGAAATTGATGAAACGATACAGAATCGATTATATTACAAATCATCTGAAAGTGCTTTTTTTTGTTTAGGTGTGAGAAAAGTCTCCATTTTAAATAAAGGATAATCTGAACCAATCGCTAAAGGTATTTTACCTTCAGTATTGAACTTAATGTATTGAACAGAAGATAGTCGACCATCTCCAATTTGTCTCTTGTCAAAAGTAGCCATAATTCGAGTTCCATCATCTAATTTTATATAAAGATGCTTTGGCAAATCAAGCCACTGGGTCAGTTTTTCATCTCTTTCAGTAGGATCATCAATTTCTATAAAAAGCGTACATCCTAACTCGCCAGGCTTACCAAGAAGTTCATTGTATGTTTTTATTTCATGATGGATATCTGCCTCTTTTACTATGCGTTCCACTCGAATCATTTCCTGAATTTGATAACGCACTGTATCTATGTTTTCAAAAAGGAAGGACAAAATTCCTCCAACATTAATTCGGCGGAGTTCTTTTATTTTCATTATTTTTTCACGGATTTCGCTTCGTTGATCTTCGTAAGTTACATAATCCAGAATCTCTTTCCGGCTGACATGCTTCATTCTGATTTTTCTTCAATTAATTGAGATTTGGTAAAATTAGCACAACAAATTACTATTTATTAACTGTATTATTTAGAATGATAAGCATCTGCAAGAATTGACATGGGGTGTTTTGGTTTCACACCAGCATGTTGTTTAAACTGAAGCGCCGCCAAGGGACAATCGGTGACCCATACTTCAGTTTCTTCAGTTTTCATTCCATCAAATGATTTTTGACCGATTCGTTTGGATGCGTCAAAGCTTTCAACTTTCATGGCATAAGTTCCATCGTGTCCGCAACATTCTATTACAGTTTTGATTTTTGATCCTGTAACTTTTTTAATTAAGTCTCGTCCCTTAAACCCGACTCCTTGAGCCCGTAAATGGCAAGGGGCATGATAGCTAATAGTTTCAGTTGGTACATTATTGATGTTCGTGTTAAATCTGCTTTCATTTCGAATGTTCCATAAAAATTCTGAGGGATCGTTTATTGCGTCAGCTAATTTATTGGCCCTTTCCCGATCGTCTCCTTCCAGCAGTGCTGGATACTCTCTTCTCATCATCATTACACAAGTGGGGTTGATCGCGAGGACCTTACTACCTCGTTCCACAAATGGAATGAGGATATCCAGATTGTGTTTGGCATTGGCTCGTAATGTTTCCAAATCACCTTGCTCCCATGCTGGCATCCCGCAACACTTCAGTCCTTTGACACAAGCACAGTCAACCTTGTTTTTATCTAGTACATCTATCGTATCTTTTCCAATTTGCGGTTCATTGTGCTGGACGTAACATGTTTGAAATAATACGGTTTCAGCTTTATCATTTTCACGAATCAGTGCCAGTTTAGTTGCCCATTGTTCAAATGTCGTGAAACTGAAATATGGTAGTAATTTATTTCGATGAATGCCCAGAAATTTTTCCAAAAACCATCGATGGATGCCGACGCGATTCATTACATTTGCTAATCCGAGACTCGCACGAGCCATACTGGCGGATTTATCAGGATTTCCTAAAATATTATTACGCAAACTCTTGGGTTTGTCTTTGGAGTGGATTGCTTTATGACGATGAACCAATTTGGGGAAATCGAGTTTAAATTCATGTCCATCTCGTATTGAATAAGGACACTGAACTTCACACAATTTGCACTGAAAACATGCATCCATGATTTGTTGCGTATCCTTTGGTTTAATTTTTTTTACGTCACCGTTATATCGTTCGTCCAGAAACTTAAATAGAGTAGGAAAAGAGTCACAATACTTAAAACACATTCTGCAACCATGGCAAATTTCAAAGGTTCTTTCAATTTCTTTATCCAAAGCTTTCTTATTCCAATACTTTGAATCACTGGGGTCGTAAGTTATACCGTCTGTTGGTAAATAAGATATTCTAGTTTGATTGTCTGTCATAAGTTCTAATTAGAATGTCTAGGAAAAAAGAGGATGACGCCTCAAAGATACTTGCTTCGAGGCGTTTTAAGGATTCTTCAAGAAACGCTATCTGCCATTTGTTGAAATCGACCTGCATGCGATTTTTCTGCTTTTGCCAATGTCTCAAACCAATCAGCAATCTCAGCAAAACCGTCTTCTCGAGCGGTTTTGGCCATGCCTGGATACATGTCTGTGTATTCATGTGTTTCACCAGCTACTGCGGCTTTTAAATTATCTAGAGTATCTCCAATAGGTAAACCTGTTGCAGGATCACCAACCTCTTTCAAATAATCTAAATGCCCATGAGCGTGCCCAGTTTCTCCTTCTGCGGTTTCACGAAAATTGCTTGCTATCTCAGGATAACCCTCGATGTCAGCGACTTTTGCAAAATAAAGATAGCGTCTATTTGCTTGAGATTCTCCAGCAAAAGCAGCTTTAAGGTTTTCGTGAGTTTTTGTGCCATTCAAATTACTCATATTGTATTCTCCTTTTTATAGGTTGAAATCTTAGGTTTGTTGAAAAACTCCCCTTGTTATTTAAATGAGTCCTAAATGAACTCAATGTGATTATCAAATATTTAAATTGATTTGTCTAATCGTTTGTTTTTATTATACTGATAGGTAATGTCTATTAATACAAATTAGCCCATTGATTTGAGGAGTGTTTGATGAATTTGAGAGATTTGGAATATCTTGTAGCTATTGGCGAATTAAAACATTTTCGAAAAGCTGCAGAGAAATGTTTTGTAAGCCAACCTACTTTGAGTGGACAACTAAAAAAATTAGAAGCATACATGGGAGTTCAACTGGTAGAACGTACCACTAGGTATGTCTTTTTAACCCCCATTGGTGAAGAAATTGTAAAAATATCACGGACAATTTTAGCTGATGTGGCTTCTATAGAAAATATGGTTACAACCTATTCAGATCCGATGAATGGTACAGTCAATATTGGTCTAATTCCAACAATAGCCCCTTATCTTTTGCCACTGATAGTGGAGCCTATAAATCAAACATATCCTCAACTAGAAATCATCTTACATGAAGTTCAAACAGAAGTAATGTTGAATAAACTTAGTGAAGGAACATTGGATGCGGGAATCTTAGCTACCCCGATAGAAATGACTGGACTTGAAGAGATTATTTTATACACTGAGCCATTTTATGTGGCCACTAACAGTCAACATCCATTTGCTTCCAAATTATCAATCAAAAAAGAGGATTTGCATGGTGAAACTTTACTTTTGCTTGAAGATGGTCATTGTTTGAGAGGGCAAGCTCTTGATGTTTGCTCAGATGCTATGACCAAAGAAAGAAAAGATTTCCGAGGTACAAGTTTAGAAACAATTAGACATATGGTTTCCGCAGGAATTGGTATTACACTAATTCCTCAAACTGCAATTGATTATAAAAATTTAATTCAAAATTCTTCTATCAAATACATTCCGTTTAATGAACCAGCACCGGCAAGAAGAGTCGGATTATTATTTCGGGAAACTTACACGAGAAAAGTGTGTTTCCAAAAATTGGCTGTTTCGATCCAAAGCATCACTCAAAAAGAATTTTCAACCAAAGAAGCAGTAGAGATTCTTCCAGTAAAATAAAAGAGACATATCTTCCCCAAAGAATGTTCGGGAGAGTGCAGTTAAGTCATCTTCTAATCAGTGATGTAGCATCGTTAGCGACGCACCAGACAGGATTTGAACCTGTAAATTACTGATTAGAAGTCTTACGTAATTGGTAAACAGGGGGATATTGGTACAAGCAAGGACAATAATTTCAGTAAGATGATCGATTTTCACTATTACCACTTCTCCTCTAATGTTGATGATAGAACTTTATTTTCATGAAGACTGTGAATATTCTCAGATTGTTCTCAATACGATTTCAAATCTAAAAATAAAGAATAAATTAACATTCAAGGATATCCTTGTGAATCCGGACTATGCAAAAGAGCTGGCAGAACTGACTGGAAATGAAACGGTACCTTGCTTAGTTACTGGTGATAGACCTATGAAAGAAGGAAAAGATTTCCGTAAATATCTTGTTTCACATTTCATGTGAATGAGCTCACGTCTCTTCAAGTCCCCTCTTCATAATCAACTTACCAGATCTCACCATTTCCAGAAGTCCCATTGGCCCAAGGAGATTCTCCAGAGCATCTATTTTTAAAGAATCACCGGTTGTTTCAATTACCAATGAATGATCTGTGATATCTACAGTTTTTGCACGAAACACCTCGACAATCTGAAAAATTTCTGCACGCTGACTGGGATCTACCCTGACTTTAAATAACGCCATTTCCCGATCCACAACATCCGTGGTCTGGTGACTCGTTGCGTGAACGACATCTATTAATTTATTCAGTTGCCGAAGAATTTGGTCGTAAGTACTCGGCTCTCCCTGCACAACTACTGTAATTCTGGAAAAATTTGCATCGTGCGCCGGAGAAACTACCAGAGAGTCCACGTTGTAGCCACGACGTGCAAAAGTTTGAGCTAACCTGACAAGAACTCCTGGCTTGTTGCAAACGTAAATACTAATGGCAAATTTTTCTTCCATAAAGGACTAACTGTATTCAATGATGATCGGCTATTTTCGAGAATTAACTAAATATAATATTTTTTAATGAGTTAATAATGCAGATCCGTATTTTCTTGAAATCAGGTACTGCCTACCGGCTTTTTCATTTTTTTGGTTTTCGGAGGCTCATCAATCAGCATATCTGACACAGCTGCTCCTGCTGGAATCATCGGGAAAACATTGTCAGCCTTAACCACTTCGGCTTCGACAATGCAGGGACCTTCGTTATAAGCCAATGCTTTTTTTAACACTTTGGTTACATCACCTGCTCTCCGAAGGTGGAACCCCTTGACCCCAAAAGCTTCACCAACTTTGACAAAATCCGGATTACCTTCCATGTCCACGCCACTTTCCCTATTTTCAAAAAATAGCTGCTGCCATTGCCGAACCATGCCGAGGTAACGGTTATTAATTATCAAAATTTTGATCGGCAACTTGTGAATAGCCGCTGTAGCCAGTTCAGACATTGTCATTTGGAAGCCTCCGTCACCAACTATCGCAACTACAAGATCTCCAGGGTTACCAAGTTGTGCACCAATTGCTGCTGGGAATCCATATCCCATAGTTCCGGCTCCGCCGCTGGAGAGCCATTGCCGCTCACGGATGGATTTACAAAATTGTGCAGCCCACATCTGGTGTTGTCCAACGTCTGTAGAAATGATTGCATTAGAACCTGTCAAACGGTCTAGTTCAGCTAAAATATGCTGTGCACGCAAACCGCCTCGCTTTGGATATTTTAGTGGGTGTTTATGTTTCCATTGTTCGATTTTTTTCAACCATTCGTTGGTATCAAGTTTCTTAACTAGCGGAATCAGTTCTTCCAGAACCTTGGCCGCATCTCCATTCACGCTTATTTCCGGTTGGATTATTTTTCCAAATTCAGCAGGGTCGATGTCAATATGTATTTTTGTTGCATTCGGACAAAATTCACTAACTTTACCAGTGATACGGTCGTCCCAACGAGCGCCGATCGCCATGATTAGATCACATTCAATAACTGCTTTATTGGCATAAGCAGTACCGTGCATACCAAGCATTCCAACCGAAAGCTGGTGAATTTCGGAAAATGCGCCTTTGCCGAGTAGAGTAGTGGTAACTGGAGCCTGAAGAATTTCAGCCAGTTTTTTTAATTGTTTTGCTGCTCCGGAAATAACAGCACCTGCGCCAACATAAAGTAATGGTCGTTTGGATTTTGAAAGCAGCTCCGAGACATATTTGATACTTTCGGTGCTCCCACTTGTCTGCACCTCATAACCTGGAAGATCCAAATCAGACGAAAAATTCTCATCCCATTCAACCGATACCACATCTTTTGGTAAATCTACTAGTACCGGACCTGGCCGTCCTGTAGAAGCGAGGTGGAATGCTTCTTTAACGATCCTTGATAAATCTCTAACATCCCTGACCAAATAGCTGTGTTTGACTATGGGCATAGTTACACCAAACACATCGGCCTCCTGAAAAGCATCTTTCCCTAAATTTGGAGTGATGGTTTGTCCCGTTAAAATAACAATAGGAACAGAATCCATATGAGCGGTAAGAATTCCTGTGACTGTGTTGGTTGCTCCCGGTCCGGAGGTCACCAGGACCACTCCTGTTTTTCCGGTAGCTTTAGCATAACCGTCAGCCATGTGTGTCGCCCCCTGTTCATGACGAACCAAAATTATTTTCAGTTCTGGAGCATCAACCAGTGCATCAAAAATTGGCATACATGCACCACCAGGATATCCGAAAATATACTCAACTCCTTGTTTTTTCAGGACTTCAACTACGATTTGAGCACCATTCATATGCGTTTCTATGTTAACGTTTTATATAATGTCGAGTTTTACCTAAAATTTATCACTATCTGGATGTCTGTTCAAGATAAAAAGCAAACATTATTAAATAAATTGGATTATTAATATCTCATCTTGAGATTAGCTGTTAATTGTACCCATTAATAGTGATTTATTTTTATTGTCACGCCAAATGAAGGTTAACATTTTAATAATTATGAAAAAAGTCTGATGTTTTTATCATTAAGGAATAATGATCTGTGCTGGAAGCAGGTGTCATTATCCTAAAAAAACATGTTTAATAAGCGAATTTTGTTGATTATTTGACTGAATTTGATACAATTGATGTACGTTATTTTTAGACATTTCATAGAAAAAAGAGGTTAAATTTGTTTTCTGAGGACATTCAGGCACAGGTTGACAATCTGCTGTGCCGTTATCCCATCAAGCAGAATGCGCTGATTCCAATTTTACTTTTGGTTCAGAAAGAAAATGAAGGATGGTTGACAGAGGAGTGGATGCAACACGTAGCTGATATTTGTGAAGTGCCGCTTACTCACATCGAAGGTGTGGTAACCTTCTACACCATGTTCCGTTTGAAGCGTCCAGGGAGATACCATTTGCAGATTTGTACCTGCGTGCCGTGTTGTCTAGTGGGTGGAACGGAACTGTTGGAACACACAGAAAAAAAACTGGAAATTCAGGCAGGGCACACGACTGATGATGGTGTCTTCAGCATCGAAGAGATGGAGTGCATTGGTGCGTGCAGCTATGCACCTGCGGTGATCGTGAATGAAGATTATCATGAGCAGGTAACTCCGGAAGAAATGGATAAAATGATCAAAGAGCTAAGGCAGTAAAAAATGGCAGAAGAGACACTTGTTCTTTTTAAAAATATTAGAAATCCCAAATACGACAAGTCACTGGCCGGTTACAAAAGATCCGGAGGTTTTAAGTCTTTAAAAAAAGTATTTGGCATGAAGCCGGAAGAGGTTGTTCAGGAAGTCAAAGAGTCTGGTTTACGTGGACGGGGTGGAGCTGGATTCCCTACAGGTTTAAAGTGGAGCTTCATGGCCAAAGGTACGGGTAAGCCAAGTTATCTGATTGCCAATGCGGATGAATCTGAACCGGGAACCTGTAAGGATCGTGAGCTGATGCTCAAAGACCCGCACCTGTTTTTAGAAGGGTTGATGATAAGCAGCTATGCTATTGGCTGTCATCATGCTTATGTCTATGTTCGTGGAGAATTTTTTCCGGCCATCAAAACCTTAAATGCTGCAGTTGGTGAGTTATACGCAGATGGACTTCTTGGTACGAATCCTCTGGGTAGCGGTTTTAAGCTGGACATAACTATTCACACTGGAGCTGGTGCTTATATTTGCGGAGAAGAATCTGCACTACTCGATTCGTTGGAGGGCAAACGCGGCCAACCTCGAGTTAAGCCGCCGTTTCCTGCAGTTTCAGGTTTTAATGGATGTCCAACGAGTGTGAATAATGTTGAAACACTGGCCTGCATACCCTTCATTTTAAGCGATGGAGGAGCAGAGGCATTTAAAAGTTTTGGTCCGCAAAATAATTCTGGAACTCATTTAGTCAGCCTGAGCGGTCATGTTAATTGTCCGGGAGTTTATGAGTTGAGGATGGACGTAAGTATGAAGGACATTATTTACGATATCGGCGGAGGTATACGGGACGGTAAGAAGCTCAAAGGTGTCATTCCTGGAGGCTCTTCTTCCCCGGTCATGAAGGCCGATGAAGTGGATGTGCTTTATAATTTTGATGATTTAGCAAAAATCGGCACCATGCTGGGATCTGCGGCAATGATGGTATTTGATGAAGGCACTGATATAGTAAAATTACTCCATCGCATTACCCGTTTTTACGCACATGAATCCTGCGGCCAATGTACTCCTTGCAGAGAAGGAACTCACTGGTCGAGCCAAATTATCCAGGATTTTCTAAGAGGAAACGGAAGTGACGAAAAATTAAAGCGCCTTTACCGTGTTGGTGGAAATATGTTGGGGACCACTCTTTGCGCTTTGGGAGATGCTGCTGCAATGCCGATTCAAAGTTTTGTAAACAAATTTCCGGAGGAATTCCGGAAATATTACGCCACTCTCTAACGAGTTTTACATGCCTTTCTTTCAGATTGATGGTGAGCCGGTTGAATATGAGCCAGGTGAAAAAGTTCTTTCTGCCGTGCTGCGCAGTGGAAAAATCATTCCCCATTATTGTTACCATCCAGGAATGTCTGTTGTTGCCACATGTCGAATGTGTCTTGTGGATGTCATCGATATGGGCAATGGCCGCCCCGCCCCAAAACTCCAAACTGCCTGTTCTTTAGATGCCATGGAAGGCATGAAGGTCGAAACTCTTAATCAAAAAGTAGAAGAGGGACAGAAACTTGTAAACGAGTTTCTGCTGGTAAATCACCCTCTGGATTGTCCAGTTTGCGACCAGTCCGGAGAGTGTATTTTACAAGACTATTCTTTTAAATATGGTTCCGGAAAGTCGGAAATGGATTACTCAAAACGGGTTAACGGCTGGCGCGACATTGGTACTTTTGTCGCAATGGAACGCAACCGCTGCATACAGTGTTCTCGCTGTGATCGTTTCACCAGGGAAATCACCGGTACAAATGAATTTGGTATGTTTAACCGCGGACATGAATTGACTCTGGATACCTATGCTGACAGGCCGATGACGAATAAATTTCAGGGTAACATGGCAGACATCTGCCCAGTAGGCGCCATTACTGAGAAGGAATTCCGCTTCAAACGCCGTGTTTGGAAACTGAAAAAAAATTACTCCATTTGTACCGGTTGTTCAAGCGGTTGCAACGTCACAATTGAGCATGACCGCAATGAAGTCTTTCGGCTCAAGCCCCATGAAAACCAAAACGTCAACAAATGGTGGTTGTGTGATGAGGGGCGTTTGACTTATAGAATGATGAATGAACGAAAAACCAGGATACCCCGGCCGTTAGGACGTGTTGAAGGGAACCTGGAAGGGGTATCCTGGGAAGAGGCATATGGCGCAATTGTTAAACGAGTCAAAGAACTGAAGCCGTTTCCGCATGAGGTGCTTGCGCTTACCGATACCCGTGCGAGCAACGAAGAACTATTTTTATTGCAAAAGCTGCTGAAAGAAGGATTTTCTTCTGATAACATCTTTTGTCCTTTGCCGAAATGGGGACAAAGTGAAAGTGATTTTTTCATAAATACCCTTATCACAACAGACAAGACGCCCAACCGTGCAGGGGCGCTAGCTCTGAAAATCAAGGGAGATGAGAAAAACGCAAAACTTAAGAAGGTAATTGAAGGTGAATTGAAAGTGGTTTTTATCTTGGGGAACCCATTTGAAGCCGAATCGGAGATTAAGGAAATAATAAAAAGAACGCAGTTGGTAGTCCATCTTGGAGTTTTTCACAATTCCTGGGGCGAGATTGCGGACGTTGTGCTTCCTGGTCAGTATTATTCTGAGAAAGAGGGAACGTATACCAACAAACATCAGCGAGTTCAATCAACTGAAATTGCGATTCAGGCCTTGCGCAGGACTCGTCCAGAGTGGCAGATTCTTGCAGAACTGTTACAATCTCTTGGACAGACAAGTTGTTTTGATAGTGTACCACAAGTTTTTGCTGCAATGGTTCAGGAAGCAAAAGCATTTTCCGGAGTCAGTTTTGATGAAATTGGCAGTCTTGGAATAGAGCTAAAGAATAAAACAAAAGACACTGGAATGAAAGTGCTTGTGAAACAGGCTTAGTTTCTGTGATTTTATAACTCATATCGTAATCAAAAAAGATGTTAACAATTTTCTACGTTTTTGCTTCTCTAAGTGTGTTGGGCGCATTGGGTGTGCTTTTTTTGCGAAGCCCAATTCATTGCGCTCTGTCCCTGGTGGGCACATTTTTCTGTTTGGGTGCAATCTATGTGATGCTCAACGCAGAATTTGTGGCAGTCATTCAGGTTTTGGTTTATGCTGGCGCTATTATGGTTCTTTTCCTTTTTGTACTGATGCTGCTGTCCTCAAAGGATAATGAGAAGTATGTCAACAAATGGTCAATTGGAAAATTATTGGCGGGGCTTCTCTCATTGTGGATTTTCGTGCAAATAGCCAGTCTCTTCACGGCAGACGAATTACAGCTTGGTCCCAAAGGGGCATATCCTATTGAGATAGTAGAAGAAGTCGGTTCGGTTGCTCTGATAGGTCGTTTGCTTTTTACTGATTATATTTTGTCATTTGAAATTATTGCTATTCTCCTACTCATTGCCGTGATTGGTGCGGTGGTGATTGCAAAACGTCGTTTTCAATGAGACTTTTTTATGATTCCCATTGAGCACATTTTATTGCTGAGTGCACTCCTTTTTACAATAGGGGTACTTGGTGTGATGTTACGCCGCAATGTGATTATAATGTTTATGAGCATTGAGTTGATGTTAAACGCGGTCAACTTGTCCTTTGCTACCTTTGCCCGGGGCATGGATTCTATGACAGGCGTGGTGTTTATCTTTTTTATCATCGTAGTTGCTGCGGCAGAAGCAGTAGTCGGTCTTTCGATCATTCTTTCAATTTTTCGGACAAGTAAAACGCTGGATATTGACGAATTCAACTTATTAAAGTGGTAGGTATGTCGCAAATTTGGCTTGTACCCGCATTCCCTTTGCTGGGATTTATTCTGAATGGTTTTTTGGGCAAACGTTTTGGAACACGTTTTGTTACATTTGTCGGGCCGCTGGCAATTGCACTGGCTTTTGCTCAGTCGCTGGTCCTGTTTTTTCAGATGCTTGAGGTTGAAGGCAACGTGCTCCATGAACATCTTTATACCTGGATCGTCAGTGGAAATTTTGAAGCGGGCATCAACTTTCAGGTTGATCAACTTTCCAGCCTGTATTTGTTGGTGATCACGGGAGTTGGTTTTTTGATTCACGTCTATTCCGTAGGCTACATGGATGGAGAATCTGGATACTACCGTTTTTTTGCCTATCTTAATTTATTTGTTTTTTTCATGCTGCTCCTGGTTCTTGGAGACAGTTTTTTGCTGATGTTCGTAGGCTGGGAAGGAGTAGGTCTTTGCTCTTATTTATTGATCGGTTACTATTTGGAAAAAGACTCTGCTGCTGAAGCCGCCAAAAAAGCTTTCCTTTTCAATCGAGTCGGTGATTTTGGCGTATTGTCAGCAGTATTGCTGATTTTTTTAGCTTTTGGATCGATAGAATTTGCCACCGTGAATGCAGAAGCCGCAACACGACTGGATTATGGTGGTTCGCTGGTAACAGCAATTACTCTGTTGCTCTTTCTTGGAGCTACCGGCAAATCAGCACAAATTCCACTTTTCGTTTGGCTGCCTGACGCAATGGAAGGTCCAACTCCGGTCTCTGCCCTGATCCATGCCGCAACGATGGTGACTGCCGGTTTATACATGGTTGCCCGTTTGAGTCATCTGTTTGTGTTGGCTCCTTTCACGATGAACGTCATTGCTGTCGTTGGGGCAACAACTGCACTTTTGGCGGCAACCATTGCCATCACGCAAACCGATATCAAGCGAGTCCTGGCTTATTCAACGGTCAGCCAGTTGGGTTACATGTTTTTGGCAATGGGAGTCGGAGCTTTTGGTGCAGGAGTTTTTCATGTCATGACACATGCTTTTTTTAAGGCACTTCTCTTTTTGGGTTCCGGATCAGTCATTCTTGCAATTCATCATGAGCAAGACATGCGAA
This sequence comes from SAR324 cluster bacterium, assembly GCA_022448485.1. Classification (GTDB taxonomy): domain Bacteria; phylum SAR324; class SAR324; order SAR324; family NAC60-12; genus Arctic96AD-7. The sequence goes on along the minus strand of JAKUUI010000009.1, from coordinate 21,914 downwards.
AAATGGGTGCACTAAGCAACAAGCTGCCGATCACCTATGTAACCATGCTGCTTGGTACACTTGCAATATCCGGGATTCCGTTTTTCTCTGGATTTTTCAGCAAAGACGAAATTCTATGGAAAGCCTTCAGTTCTTCATATGGAGGTCCTTGGCTCTGGGGAGTAGGTTTTTTAACTGCCGGAATGACAGCATTTTATATGTTCAGAATGATATATTTGACATTTCACGGAGAGTCCCGGGTGGATTCACACGTAGCCAAACATGTTCGGGAGTCCCCTTTTACGATAACCATACCATTGATGATTTTAGCCGTACTCGCAGTTTTAGGCGGGTTCTTCGGCGTGCCACATGTATTCCATTTAATCCCTAATGGAATAGAAGTTTTCTTCCATGATTTCTTTGCGGAGATCCCCGGAGGTCACGGAACAGTTTCAACCGAGTGGACACTGATGATACTTTCTGTAATGTTTGCACTATTGGCCTGGTTTGTGGCAAGTCGTTTGTATCATTCTGGATTTAAGATTGCCTCCGCATTGCGGAGCAAATGGGAATGGGCATATCAACTTTCTCTCAACAAGTGGTATGTTGATGAAATTTATGATGCGCTGATCATTCAACCGGGTCGTCTACTTTCGACCCATTTGCTCTGGCGGCTTTTTGATCAAAATGTTATTGATCGTTCTGTTAATACAACTGGCATCGTTGCACGTATGGTCGGAAATACTATCCGACCTTTCCAAAACGGATTAACTCAGAATTATGCCCTCATCTTCACTCTTGGAACTTTCCTGATTCTATGGTACGTGATGTAAAACTATTTGTGGTTTTATTTCTTTTGCTGGAAAGATAATCACTAGCAATAACAAAGACATGAAATATTTTCTATCTTTTATTATTCTTGCTTTTTTTTGCCTGATCTCTCCTGCTTATGCCATGGAGATTGGTGTTGTTGATCTGAATGAAGCTCTTAACCGGTCTGAACCAGGAATTCGGTCAAAAAATATACTGGAGCGGCGAGGACGTCAAAAACAGCAGGAGTTTAAACTTGAAGAGACAGAACTTCGCAAACTTGCAGATGACTTGCGGAATAATCCTTTGTTGACTCCCAAAGCCAAGGTCGGCAAAGAACAAGAGTTGATTGCACGACAGCAGCAGCTGCGTGAAAAAGTTCGCTCCGTTGAACAGGAAATGAGGCTGGAAGAACGCCGCTTAACGGAGGTGATTTTCAAAGAACTCAAAACCGTGATTCGCACCATTTCCATCAAAGAGAAGCTTGATTTGGTGCTTGAAAAGAATGCCGCACAAGTAATTTTGTACATGAAGGAAGATACAACTGATCTTACACAAAAAGTGATCGATGCATACAATGCACTAAAACAAGCAGGAGGGGATTGATGATGAACCTGGAGGGAATCAAGAAAATTCTGCCGCACCGTTACCCTTTTTTACTTGTGGACAGAGTGCTGGAGATTCGTGATGGCAAGTACTGCAAAGCTCTGAAAAATATTTCTGCAAATGAGGAAGTTTTTCAAGGGCATTTCCCGCAGCAGGCAGTTCTTCCTGGCGTAATGATTATTGAAGCACTAGCACAAACTGCAGGAATTGTAATTGACTCAGGAAAAGGTAAAGCTGAGGCCGGCAGTATCGTTTTTTTTGCCGGAATCAATAACGCAAAATTTCGGGTTCCGGTTGTTCCCGGGGATCAGTTGATTTTGGAAACAACTTTGAGTAATCAGCGCCGCAACTTTTGGGTCTTTGAGGGCAAAGCAAGCGTTGATGGAAAGTTGGCGGCACAGGCAGAAATCAAATTAATGCTACAACCTACATGACAAGCAGATTCAGCCCGGAGGAAGTACGTAAGATTGCTCGTCTTTCATCATTGGAATTAACAGAACAAGAAACGGAAATTTTTGCAGAACAATTTTCTGTGATTCTGGAATACTTTGAACTTTTGAAAACGGCAGAAATTCCGAAAGTTGCAGTCGAAACTGATGAAAGCTATTTAAGCGGTAGTCGGGAAGATAAAATGGTGAAATCTCCGGTTTCTCCTGAACAGTTTAGTCCGCATCTGGAAAATGGTTTTTTTAAGGTTCCGCGGGTGATTGATCAGGATAATTAGGCATGACCGGAAAACAAAAACGTTATTTGCGTGCACTGGCACATCCATTGAAACCGGTGGTGAATCTTGGCAAACAGGGACTTTCTCAGGAAACCAGACGCGAAATCGAAGTCCAGTTGCTTGACCATGAGTTGATTAAACTCAAAGTTCTTGACAACTGTCCCTTGACAAAAAAAGAATGTGCAGACGAATTGAGTAGAGCCAAAAGTCTTGAAGTCGTCCAGGTGATTGGAAAAACTCTCGTGCTTTATTGCCCTCATTCAGATGAACCAGAAATAGAACTTCCTGCAACATGATTCTCCACTGATGTTGCAGTTGTAAAAAGACCTGAATCGTAAAAAAACTGCTGTACTTCATGGAGAAGGTATAATCAAGATCTCATAAATAAATCCTCGCTGTTCATCCGATAATAATCATTTCTGGCATTTTGAGTCTTTTTAAGAAAACACCATAGATTTTCAATTTGTATGAACAACACATTTTACATCACCACTCCAATTTATTACGTGAATAGCCATCCGCACATCGGGCATGCATACACCTCGATTGCAACGGATGTTTTGACGCGTTTCTGGAAATTGTTTGGTGCTGATACTTATTTTTTAACCGGAACAGATGAGCATGGACAAAAAATCGTGGAATCAGCTGCAAAATCCGGAATTGAACCTCAAGAATTTGTAGATCAGATTAGCCAGGAATTTCGTGAAATGTGGCCGCATCTGCACATTGAAAATGATCAGTTTATTCGTACAACTGATCCTGAGCACAAAGCTTGTGTTCAGCAAATTTTGCAAAAAATTTTTGATCAGGGTGAGATTTATCTCAAAGACTATCAAGGTCTATATTGTGTCGGTTGTGAACGTTTTTTGGATGAGGCTGAGTTGGAGGACGGAGATTGTCCTGACCATCAAATTCCTCCGGAATCGTATAAGGAACAAAATTATTTCTTCCGGATGAGTTCCTATCAGGATTGGCTGGTTGAAGAGTTGAAGCACAACGAAAGCTGGGTTTATCCCGGACGTTACCGCAATGAACTGATTCAGTTTCTCAAAGCACCTCTTCAGGATTTGTGTATTTCGCGCCCAAAAAACCGGCTGGACTGGGGGATTGATATGCCTTTTGATGATAAATTTGTTACTTATGTCTGGTTTGATGCGCTGTTAAATTATGCGAGTGCACTGGGCTGGCCGGAAGGGGAAAAGTTTCATAAATACTGGCCGCATGTTCACCACATCATAGGTAAGGATATTTTAAAAACTCACGGAATCTACTGGCCATGCATGCTCAAAGCTGCAGGGTTGCCCGTCTTTAAAAAATTGGTAGTTCACGGTCACTGGATAGTGGGTGGCAGCAAAATGAGCAAGTCACTGGGTAATGTAGTTGATCCATTGGCCATGAAAGATCACCTTGGTGTTGATGCTCTACGTTATTTTTTGTTGCGTGACATGAGTTTTGGGGAAGATTCAAATTTTACCGAAGAGCTGGCTATCACACGTTACAATGGTGATTTAGCCAATAACTTTGGAAATTTACTCAACCGCTCGATTAGTATGAGCCGCAAAAATTTTGAGGGCTGTGTGCCTCCATTGGGAGAAGTTGGAGACCTGGAAAAAGATATCCGGAATTCATTCATCAAAGGTGTGGAAACGTGTCGGGAAAACATTCTTGCTTTTCAGCCACACCGTGCTCTGGAACACGTAGCTTGGCTTAGCAGTCAGGTCAACAAATATATCGATAGCTGCAAACCGTGGAGTCTGGCCAAGCAGCCTGAAGAGCGTGAGCGCTTGGGAACAGTGCTTTACACGGCACTGGATATGGCAAGAATCTTGGTTGGACTGCTTGGTCCAGTGATGCCGGAAAAAATGTGTGAGGCTCGAAAAGCTCTCGGACTTGGTGCAGAGTTGATTTTATTTGAGAAACTGACTCCTGGAGTATTAGTTGCGGGAGCGGAGCTGCCGGAACCAAAACCATTGTTTCAGAAAATTCAGGTTTCTTTTGCGGATGAAACTCCAGAAAAGGCTCAGGTGCCAGAAAAAACTAAAACAAAGCAGCCGGAAATGGGAAAAGAATGGCTGGCTTTTGATGATTTTCAGAAAATGGAACTGAAGGTAGGTCATATCCGATCTTGCCGGAAGCTTGAAAATTCAACCAGGTTGCTCTGTTCTGAAGTAGATTTAGGTGAAGGACATTTGCGTTTGATCGTTTCCGGAGCAGCTGAGTTCTACACGCCGGAAGAAATGACTGATCGACGTGTGCTCGTAGTCGCAAACTTGAAACCAATCAAATTAAGAGGCGAAATTTCAGAGGGGATGATTCTTTTTTCAGACGATAATGGAAAACTTGTTTTAATAGATGCTCCAAACAAGGTAAAACCTGGAGTTACAGTACATTGAAAGCTCCTGAAATGTATTGACAAAATGCGTTCTGAGTGGAATAATTTAACGCTCAATCCAGATTGTTTAATTGATTAACTAAGAGGCCATTTAATAAAAATACTATGACAATTGCAGCCGGCTACCTACCGATATTGATTATGATTGTTCTTGGAGTCATTCTGGCCGCAACGTTTAGTTGTATAGGGCTTTTTCTGGGGCCTAAATTAAGAGGTGAGGCCAAGGAAACACCGTTCGAATCCGGTTTCTTGAAAGATGGTATGGAAGGACATCGATATGACGTCAAGTTTTATATGACGGCATTGGTTTTTCTAATATTTGACGTGGAAGTTGTATTCCTTTACCCCTGGTCTGTGCAGATACGTGAATTAGGCTGGTTTGGATTCTTAGCCAGTTCAGTATTTTTGGGGATACTGATTCTAGGCTTGGCTTATGATTGGAAAAAAGGTGCGCTGGAGTGGGAGTAAGACACTTGTTTTGCAGAGAAATGAGGAACAAAAAATTTAAAAATGTATTACTTAGGATAACTTATGGATTCAGATTATGGTGGTTTTAAAACAACAACATTTGATAGCGTGGTTAACTGGTCAAGAAAGTTTTCCCTTTTTCAATATCCTTTTGTAACGGCTTGTTGTGGAATGGAGTATATGGCCGCAGCTTGCTCGCACTACGATATTTCACGTTTTGGTGCAGAAATTCCACGGTTTTCCCCAAGACAAGCAGATGTCCTCTGGGTTGTTGGTACTATCACTCACAAATTGTCTCCGATACTCAAGACGATTTATGATCAAATGGCAGACCCCAAATGGGTTATAGCTTTTGGAGCTTGTGCATCTTCTGGAGGATTTTATCAAAATTATTCTGTTATCCAGGGGATTGATCGTTTGATTCCAGTTGATCTGTATATTGCAGGATGCCCTCCACGTCCTGAAGCTGTTTTGGACGGACTTTTGGAGTTGCAAAATAGCATACAGAATGATGGCCCAAAGGCCAATGGTATTTCCCCAACTGACATGAGGCATAAAGATCAAAAGTTAGATCAGCTCGATCGATATTTTGAAATTTCAAATAAAGAGGTCTTTGAAAATCTGCAAAACCCTAAAAGTAACCGTGTCAGCAAGCCAGGATTCACGTATTCTGACGATTATGTTAACGTAAGTCCGCAAATTGGTTATGATTCTCCAAGAATGCAGAAAGATAAGGCTGCTCTTAAAGAAAAATAACATATCTAATTCAAGAAACTTGAATCCAAAAAACAACGATGGGTGAAGAAATTTCCACAAAGGAAGCTGAAATACCTCAGGACACTGGAGAACTAACCAGCCTTCTTAGACAAGAATTTCCTGATGAAATCACTGACTATCATTCTCACCGAGGAGACGAAACGGTAGTGATTAAAAGGGATTCTTTTGAGCCTGTTTGTCGTTTTTTACGAGAAGATTCACGTTGTTCTTTTGAGATAATGATGGACTTGACTGCAGTAGATCGTCTTGAAATGAATGAGGAACCACGATTCGAAATGGTTTATCATTTTAAGTCACTGACCCACGCCCGTCGTTTACGACTAAAGGTTCGTTTAACTGAGGATGATTGTAAAATAGCGTCAATCCACCATTTGTGGAAAGCAGTAGACTGGTATGAAAGAGAATGCTTTGACATGTTTGGCATTCATTTCGAAGGACATCCAGATTTGAGAAGGATTTTGATGTACGATGAATTTGAGGGGCACCCTCTCCGCAAAGACTATCCCATCGATAAACAACAGCCTTTGTCCCAACTTAAAGAAGTAGATGAACGTCACGTTTACGGGAGACATACATGACGGACATGAATTTGCTTCAGTCCCGTATCGAAGGGGATTCATCTGGGGAAGACTTTTCGGCTTCAGTTATGAGCATTGAGATTGGTCCTGCTCACCCTGCCATGCACGGAATTGTAAGATTTACCACTCATTTGGATGGAGAATTGATTGTCGGAATGGATACTGAAATAGGTTACTTGCATCGAGGTTTTGAAAAGGAATCAGAAAATTCGAAATGGATTCAGGTCATTCCCTACACTGACCGTTTGAATTACGTTTCGCCTTTGCTGAATAATATCGGTTATTCGATGGCTGTGGAAAAGCTCTACGGAATAGAAGCACCTCGACGAGCGGAATTCACTAGAGTCATTATGGGTGAAATATCTCGCATAACTGATCATTTGACGTGCCTTGGGGCTGCAGCTATGGAAATTGGAGCATTTACCTTTTTTCTTTGGTTCATTAAAGCTCGTGAATATCTTTGGGAATTGGTTGAGGAAATGACAGGTGCTAGGTTAACGACAAACTGGACACGCTTTGGCGGAAATTCCACTGACCTACCGGATGGATTTTTAACAGAATTGGCAGACCGCCTGGCCAAGTTGAAAGACGTAATGGAGGAGTGTGATAAGCTCCTTACACGTAATAAAATTTTCATTGATCGAGTCAAGGATATCGGTTCTTTTTCAAAAGAAGATGCCCTTTCTTATGGTTTTACTGGTCCTTTGCTAAGGGCCTGTGGAATTCCTTATGATGTCAGAAGGGCTGATTCATATTCGGTTTATGATGAACTTGATTTTGAAATTCCTGTAGGAAGCACGGGTGATTGTTTTGATCGTTTTTTGGTGCGTATGGAAGAAATCCGGCAAAGTATTAACATCATCGAGCAAGCCGCTGATAAAATACCGGAAGGTCCGTTCATGACTGATGAGCGGATGCTACACTATCCGGACAAGAAAGACGTTTACGGAAATATCGAAGGACTTATAGATCACTTCAAATTAGTTATGGAGGGACATCAACCACCTGCCGGCGAGATATATATGCCAATTGAAGGCGGTAATGGAGAAATAGGATTTTATCTGGTTTCAGATGGGAGCGGTGATCCTGTTCGAGTTAGATTGCGTCCTCCTTGTTTCAACTTTGTTGCAGCCATGCCAGCAATGACAATTGGTCATTATGTCGCTGACATCGTTCCCATTTTTGGTTCTGTCAATATGATTGGTGGAGAGTTGGATCGCTAAGTCCAGATTGTTGAAAATATTAAAAAAATATGGAAGTATTATTAGATATAATCATGATTCCTACAGTTCTTGCCACAATCAAAATTGCGGTAATAATTCTTTTGTTTGTCATGCCTTTGGGAACAGTACTGACCCTGATGGAGCGTAAATGGAGTGCCATGATTCAAGACCGGGTTGGTCCAAACCGAGCGAACATTGGTAAATTTACAGGACATGGTGCTCTTCATCTTGCGGCAGATGGTCTGAAATCAATTTTCAAAGAAGATACGATTCCCAAAGGGGCAGACAGTTTTTTGTACTTGATTGCCCCTTTTTTTGGATTAATTGCAGGAGTCGCAACTTTTGCCATCATTCCTGTTGCGGGTCCGATAGGTGATTTTACTTTTCAAGTGACAGATGTTGAACCAGGTTTACTATTCATATTTGCTATAACTTCACTCAGTGTATATGGCGCAGTACTCGCTGGTATGAGCTCCAACAGCAAATTTGCTTTACTTGGAGGTACGAGGGCTTCAGCTCAAATGATTTCTTATGAAGTATTCATGGGTCTGGCTTTGATGGGGATTTTCATGGTTTACGGTACTACGAGAGTGAGCGGAATTGTCGATGGGCAGAATGAATACTGGTTCGGCCACCTGATTCCCATGTGGGGTGTATTAACCCAGCCCCTCGGCTTTGTGCTCTTTTTTACTGCTCTGATTGCGGAAACCAAACGTGCACCGTTTGATGCTCCTGAAGGCGAGTCTGAGATTGTTGCTGGATATTTTCTGGAATATTCTGGTATGCGCTGGTCGGCTTTTATGCTTGCAGAATATGTGGCTCTAGTTGGCGTAGCTTCGTTGATCACGACACTATTTTTTGGTGGTTATCATGTTCCCTGGCTGCACCTTTGGGATAGTGCTCCGCAGTGGCTGGTGACTGTCCTGCAAATCATCAAGTTTTCCGTATTTACTTTATTTTTCTGCTGGTTTCAAATTCAGCTACGCTGGACAGTACCTAAATTTCGCTTTGACCAGACAATGGCTCTCGGTTGGAAAAAACTGTTACCGCTTTCTCTTGTAAACATTATTGTAACTGCATTTGTAATTATTGCTTTCTCTTGATTATTTCAACATAAATAAAGGGCTAAAGAAATTAATTAATGGACTTAACTTTCATTCGTCAAGGTTATGAGGACGTTGGTCTGACTAGAGAGCAGTTAAATTCAGATCCGGTTTTGCAATTTGAAGCATGGTTTAAAGAGGCTAATGAAGCGGAACCTATTCCAAATGCCATGAGTTTGGCAACAGTCTGCAAGTCCGGAGAACCGATGGTGAGAACTGTTCTGCTCAAGTGGTTTGACGAAAATGGATTTGTGTTTTTCACGAATTATAAAAGCAGGAAGGCGGACCAAATTACTGATAATCCAAGTGTAGCAATGTTATTTAACTGGGTTGCTTTAGAACGTCAGGTAAGCATTAACGGAGTTGCTGAAAAAGTTGATACAAGTGAATCTCTCAAATATTTTTTGAGTCGACCTCGCGGCAGTCAGTTGGGGTCATGGGTTTCTGATCAGAGATCTGTTTTAACTTCGCGTAAAATATTGGAAATGAAGCTTCAAGAGTTAAAAAGAAAATTTGCTAAAAGAAATATTCCACTGCCAGATTTTTGGGGTGGTTACAGAATAAAACCTAAAAGCTTTGAATTTTGGCAGGGCCGACCAAATCGTCTGCATGATCGTTTTTTGTACTCTAAAAAGGACAATGAATCCTGGGAAATTGAGCGTTTGGCACCTTAACAAAAAATATTAAAAATAATAAAAACGAAAAATAAATATATTGTGGAGGCTATATGGAGTTGAAGGTCAAAAAAGTTCAAAGGTTAGACGGAACAAGAGAGGCTTTATACTTCCCCGCTATTTTTGTAGGCTTGAGTCTTACTGTAAAACATTTTTGGAGGAATCTCTTTGGTTCGAAAGATGTTGTGACTGTAAACTATCCGGAAGAGAAACGACATGTTGCTGCACGCTATCGCGGGCGTCACAGGCTGACTAGACTTGAAAACGGATTTCTCAGTTGTGTTGCTTGTTATATGTGTGAAACAATTTGTCCGTCTCAATGCATTCACATTGAAGCAGGTGAACATCCGGACCTTTCAGTTGAAAAATATCCGACAGTGTTTGATATCGACGAACTGCGCTGTGTATTTTGCGGACTGTGTGTTGAAGCATGTCCTAAAGATGCAATACGTATGGATACCGGGGTGATTTCAATGGCTTATACTTCTCGTCAAACTTTTGATTTTACGCGTGATTTACTGAGAGATAATTACGATCCTAAAGCACATTCAAACACTAAGTATGAGGATCATGATCTTCCTTCACCCACCAGCCAGTCGGAAGCTTTGCCCAACTCTAAGGGGGTACCTGCTTCATAAAATCTTTTCATGAGCACCTTTAACGAAGTTTTCACACCTGTTGAGAAGAAGATACTATCTTTGTACGTCACCAATACAAACCGTTCTATTTTTGCACTTACCAATCTACCGGAAGTGATCAAAGGAGCTCTTTTTTCCCGCTATTCACGCTCAACACTCGGACTTCGTACTTTACTGCTCCGAGATTTTATTCAGGAAAAGGAATCCAGGTTTACAGAAATTCAAGGTGGTGGAAAACATCCGGATTTTGCCAAAAACACTGAACTGGCCATCGAATCTGCACAAAAGTTTTATGACAGGATTCTTGACGGCTATGGTGACGATTCGATCGGTGAACTTGGCGGAGCACATTTAGCGCTGGAAAATATTTCCATTTTGGCCACCAAAACTCTGGAAGATGCACGAATCGGAGGGTCGCCCCTTGAAAAATCGACGCGTTATGTCAGTTTTGCAGAAAAAATAACCGGAACTTCCAGTGCGAATGACGAATTCGGGTATTATCAAGAACCAACTTTGCTGAAATCTGCACACTGCGATTTGTATTTATCGACTTGCCGGAACTTATTTGAAACCTACGTCCGTTTCACCGTACCAATTCGGGAACATGTCCGGAAGCAGTTACCTCACGAACCGAAAACCAGCCAAGCCGCTTACGAGAGATCCGTTCGGGCTCGCGGATTTGACATCATACGCGGTTTGCTGCCTGCCGCAACTTTGACTAACATGGGAGTTTTTGGCAACGGGCGTTTTTTTGAAACACTGATTATGAAATTGAGGACCGAGCCGTTTGTTGAGCTGAATGAAATTGGACGAGTTGCCTATGAAGAATTAGCAAAAGTGATTCCTTCTTTTGTCCGGCGTGCTGAAGCGGAACACAAGCACTTTCAAGATTTCAGGAATTTCAGTCTGGTACAACAGAAACTTGTTCGTAATTTTGCTGCAAAGCACCTTGGACAATTGAAAGCCGAGACGACGGAAACGGTCCGCTTGATCGATTTTGATCCGGAAGCAGAAACAAAACTCTTGGCCGCATTGCTTTACTCCCACTCAGATTTACCGTTGTTGCAAATACAGGAACGTGTACGTAGAATGTCAGATTCCGAAAAAACAAGACTGATTGAGCAGGCAGTAGCTTTGCGTAATCACCGACGCCATAAACCTGAACGTGGATTGGAGATGGCATTCTATACCTTTGATATTTTGGGTGATTATGGTATGTACCGTGACTTACAGAGGCACAGGATGCTCACTCAGGAACGTCAGCCGCTAACGACGCGTTTTGGTTATGATACGCCGGATGAAATTGAAGATGCAGGTTTAGGCGCAGAATACCATGAAACAATGGCACGATCTGCAGAAGCCTTTGAAACGATAGCCAAGGATTTTCCCATTGAAGCTCAATATGTTGTACCGATGAGTTACAATATTCGATGGTATGTCCACATCAATTTGCGGGCCCTGGTTTGGTTGACGGAGCTTCGCAGTACTCCGCAGGGTCATAGTGGATATCGACGGATTGCGCAGGAAATGTTCAGGAAAGTTGAGACAGCACAACCTCTCCTGGCGAAATATATCAAATTTGTCGATTTGAACGAATATTCCCTCGGCCGTTTAAATGCCGAACAACGTCAGGAAGACAAACAAGTTTAAGCTTTTTTGCGTTGTTACATTTATAGTTTTGTCTATGGTTATAAGTTTAAAGTTTGCGCATCTCTGTCTGCAAGTGTACAGTACCGAATTGTCAACACTCAAAGTTCAACCTTCTTAAATTTAGGAGACATAAAATGCCAGAAAATTTACAGGTTATTAATCACCCACTGGTTCAGCACAAACTTACACTGATGCGTAAAAAAGATACTTCCACTCAGAGCTTTCGTACTTTGATTCGCGAGGTTGGTACACTGCTCGCTTACGAAGTGACGAAAGATTTGCCTGTCATTTTCGAAGAAATTGAAACACCATTAATGAAAATGAATGCGCCTTATCTGGAAGGGAAAAAACTCTGTCTGGTTTCGATTTTAAGAGCTGGGAACGGATTGTTGGATGGTTTTATGGACCTTGTTCCATCAGCTAGAGTTGGGCACATAGGGCTTTACCGTGATCCAAAAACTCTGGCTGCTGTAGAATATTACATGAAGCTGCCGGATTTGATCAATCAACGCCTGGTCCTAGCTCTTGATCCAATGCTGGCTACCGGACATTCTTCTACAGCAGCCGTAACGCGATTGAAGGAAAACGGGGCGTCGAATATTCGCTTTGTTTGCTTGTTGGCTGTTCCGGAAGGGATAGAGTATTTTAGCAAAACCCATCCTGATGTGCCGATTTACACTGCTGCAGTTGATGAAAAATTGAATGACCACGCTTATATTTTGCCTGGTTTAGGTGATGCGGGAGATCGAATTTTCGGGACAAAATAAAAAAATGGAAGTCACAGCAGAAAAAAATTTTCAGCTCAATGCAGATATTAATGCTATCTGGAAAGCGCTCACTAATCCGGAAATAATCGTGGTCTGCATTCCAGGAGCTCAACTCACCGAGACCATTGATGAGGACCATTTCAAAGGTAAAGTCTCTGTCAAAATTGGTCCAGTGATAGCTAAATTTCGTGGGGAAGTCGAATTTAGCAAACGAGATAGCTCCACTTATGAACTGGTCATGATGGGCAAAGGGGCCGACATCAATGGAAAGGGAGGGGCAGCCATGAACATGGGGCTAACTCTCAACGAGCTTGAAACATGTACCGAAGCCTATTGTAAGATGACTGTGTCCATCACAGGCCGGATCGCTCAGTTTGGTTCTAGAATGTTTGAGGCGGTTAACAACAAACTTTTTGAGCAGTTCATCAATAATTTTTCCAATTTGCTCGAGCAAGAGAATTGGGAGGAAAAAACAACTGAGCTTCATGCTGAGTCAGAACCGGTCAAAGCAACATCACTTGTTGGTTCTGTTATTGTCTCGAAACTCAAAAGAAAATTTGGTAATAAAGCGGAGACGGGATGAAAAAATTCTGGAGTAATTTTAGTTTTTGTTACCAATGATTTCCGCTGTCATTCTGGCTGCCGGTGAGTCCCGAAGGATGGGAGAGCAAAACAAGCTCCTCCTTCCGATTGGCGGTGAAGTGCTGATCCTGAAGTTTGTGAAATCTGTTTGTGCCTCAGATATTGATGATGTGCTGGTTGTGGTTGGCCACGAAGCAGAAAAAATCAAAGACATTTTGCAAGGTCAGCCTGTGCGGTTTGTTGCAAATCCCAGCTACTTGGTAGGCATGACTACATCCATTCAGTCCGGCGTAAGGGCCGTTTCTCCGGAAAGTGATGGCTTGCTGATTTGCCTTTCTGACATGCCATTTGCCGAAACCTCTGATTTCAATTGTTTAATTCACGCTTTTAATGATTTCCGCCTTCCAGAAAGTTCACTGATTGTTGTCCCAGTTTTTCAAGAAAAACGCGGAAACCCTGTTTTGTTTTCCAGAGAATTTCGGGAAAAAATTCTTCAGCACAAAGGCGAGGGTTGTCGGGGCATTCTCCAGGAATATCCACAGTGTGTCATGGAAGTGATGATGGAAAATGATAACGTATTTCGCGATGTTGATACTCCGGAAGATTATATTTTGAATTCACGATCTTAAACGTATTTGTATAAAAAAAATGTCCATCGAATATTTTGATAAGTTAGCAGAATTAAATGCTGCAGAAGTTACGTTTGCGGTGGCGACGGTGATTAAAATTACTGGTTCGGTTTCCGCCAAGCCCGGAGCAAAATCGATCATTGACGGAAAAGGTAAAACCTTGTTTGGTTGGGTCGGTGGAGGTTGTGCTGAGGAAGCCGTGCGGGATGCCTCGCTTGAAAGTATGCGGGACGGCCAAATCAGGATTGTGTCGCTGGATCTCGATGATGAAATTTTAGGCGTGGGTATGCCTTGCGGAGGGACAATGGAAGTTTATGTAGAGCCGTATTTGCCGCGTCCGGAATTGATGATTGTTGGGCATGGACGCATTGCCGAAGTTTTGGCGCAACTGGCACACACCGTTCATTTTTCCATCACCGTCAATGATTCCGGAGCGGACCGCGAAGCATTCCCAATGGCAGACCGCTTGATCACTTCGGATCCGGATTTCAGTCAAATGAAGGTTGGGCCGCAAACCTATGTGGTGGTGGTTACACAGCACAAGGGTGACCAGCATTCGATCAAAAAGGCATTGGAGGGGCAGGGGCCGTATATCGGTTTGGTGGCCAGCGCAAAACGGGCGAAACTGGTCTTTGAATATTTACTCGATGAAGGTATTGCTCCCGAAGAATTAAAACGTGTACACTCTCCTGCAGGTTTGGATTTTTCGGCAATGACTCCGGAAGAAATTGCTTTAAGCATCGTTGGTGAAATGGTGACCATCCGGCGCGGCGGTTCCGGAAAGTCGATGATGGATCTTAAAGAAGTTTGTCCCACTTAATATTATTTTCATAATCTAAGTGGGACTACAGTCTTAACAGAAATCTTAAAAGCAAGTTATTTAAAGCAAACTATTCTTGATAATACATTTCGAAAAATCATGTTGATCTTGTCTAACCTGTAAAAAAAATTTAACCGGAATGGCTACGGTTTGACTAGTTTGTCTTGAATCTATGCAAAACCATCCATTGACTTCAAAAGTGCGTGAGGATTTCCCGATTCTCAAACGGGAAATTAACGGCTATCCTCTTGCTTTTCTCGACAATGCTGCAACAACGCAAAAGCCGCAATGCGTGATTGACGCACTGGTGCGCTTTTATGAAAATTATAACTGCAATGTCAGCCGGGGTGTTTATACTTTGGCCGAAGAAGCAACGGGTATTTATGAGGAGGGCCGGAAAACGGTTGCAAAATTTATCGGTGCTGAAAGTTGTGGAAATATCATTTTCACCCGTGGAACCACCGAATCGATCAATCTCGTCGCCTCAGCCTGGTCGCAACCAAATTTGAAGGCGGGCGACCGGATTATTGTGACCGAAATGGAGCACCATTCTAATTTGGTACCGTGGCAACTGGCCGCGCAGTCATCCGGAGTAGAACTGATATTCTGCCCGATCACACCAGAAGGTCGTTTGGATTTGGAAGTGTTGGAGGAACTGCTGACAGATTCAGTCAAATTGCTTGCGGTCACGGCTGTCTCCAATGTTTTGGGTACGGCCAATCCTATTGCTAAAATCGTCGAAAAGGTACACGAACGTGACGTTCCTGTACTTGTTGATGCAGCGCAGGCGGTAGCAAGAATGCCGATTGATGTTTCTGAATGGGACTGTGATTTTCTTGCTTTTTCCGGACACAAAGTTTACGGTCCTACCGGAATCGGAGTGCTTTACGCCAAAAATGAACGACTCGATGAAATGCGTCCGTATCAAGGCGGCGGCGGAATGATACGTCAAGTCGGTCAACAATCCTCAACTTGGGCAGATGTACCGCAAAAATTTGAAGCGGGAACTCCTCCTGTGGCCGAAGTTTTCGGATTGATGAGTGCATTGGAATATATATCGAATGTCGGCATGCTTGAAATTAAAAAGCACGAACAGGATTTAATGACTCATACTCTCGAAAAGCTTCAGGAGTTTACGGACTTGGAACTTTATGGTCCCGCTGATTCTACTGATCGAAGCGGTGTATTGAGTTTTAATCTCCGGGAAGTGCATCCGCACGATGTGGCGCAAGTTCTTGACGAAAACGGAATTGCAGTGCGAGCCGGGCATCACTGTACGCAAATTCTGCATGAGCGGCTCGGCATTGCGGCAAGCGTCCGGATGAGTTTTGGGCTTTACAACGAGGTGCCAGAAATCGACCGTTTGTTTTCTGCACTTGAACAGGTAAGAAAATTTTTTATTTTACCGTAGTTCAATGAAGATGAATGCGGAAAAAAGTTAATAAGCATCAGCGTGCATCCGTGAAAATCCGAGGTTTTTGCAAATGTAGCACCAATGACCACACCTACTATCTATCGTGACCTGTTGCTGGAACACGCACGTCACCCGAAAAACTCGGGTCGAATTGATAATCCGGACTTGCAGGCATTTGCACAAAACCCGCTTTGCGGGGACGAATTGGAACTAACTCTGGCTTTATCAGGAGAAGTCATCCAAGACTGCAAAACTCAAGTTCGTGGTTGTTCAATATGCCAAGCTTCCGCTTCAATGATGAGTGAATTGATTTTAGCAAAAACTCTGAAAGAAGCCCGACAAACCAGTCATATTTTTACTGAGAGTCTCCGGAAAGCCACGAGCGAAATTCCGGAAACCGTGGAATCGTTACGTCCATTAATTGATTTGAAAACGCATCGGAGCCGTATCAAATGCATGAAGCTTGCGTGGGATGCGCTCGAAGATTGTGCGGCACAACACCAAACTTAAGTCTCCTGTACGTACGCATGAGGCTATCATCGGAATCTTTTTATGTTTTCTAATGAAACAGAACAAATCCAGAAAATGCTGGAGGAACAGAATTATGTAGCCGATTCAGCTATTATCATGTCGGTTTATTTGGCGAAAACCCTTCACAAACCATTATTGGTAGAAGGCCCGGCAGGTGTAGGAAAAACGGAAATCGCCAAAGTAATGGCTAAAGCTCTCGATACAGATTTGATTCGGCTTCAATGTTATGAAGGACTTGACGCAAATATGGCGCTTTATGAGTGGAATTACCAGCGTCAGTTGCTTCATATCAAACTTGAAGAGGGTGAAGGCAAATCTTTGGAAGAACGGGAGTCTACGATTTTTAGTGAAGATTTTTTGCTGAAGCGCCCTTTGCTGCAGGCGATCACGAATCCTAAACCGCCGGTGTTGCTGATTGATGAACTTGACCGTTCTGACGAGGAATTTGAGAGTTTTTTACTGGAAATTTTATCGGAATGGCAGATCACTATACCGGAAATCGGCAGTATCTGTGCCAAGGAAAAACCGTATGTGATTTTGACCAGCAATCGTACTCGTGAATTATCGGATGCTGTTCGCCGCCGCTGTTTTTACTTGTGGATGGATTATCCCGAATACGAGAAAGAACTGGCGATTGTGCGAAGCAAAGTTCCCGGAATTGATCGGCACCTGGCAGAGCAGATCTGTGTTTTTATGGAAATGATCCGTGAACAAAAGCTGGAAAAAGTGCCTGGAGTTGCAGAAACTTTGGATTGGGCTAGAGCCCTGGTCACGCTTCACCAAGATCATTTGGATCCTGAAATGGTGGAAGCCACGCTTGGCATTGTTTTCAAAAATCGCATGGATGTGGAACATGTAAAGGATTCGCTGACTGATTTTTTTGAAAAGGTAGGTGTAAAAATTAAGGAGCTTCCGGTAGAAGAGAGGGTGGATTTTTTGTCACGTTGATTAATTTTTCCATGAAATTTAATTTTTTAGCAACTTAATGCGAGTGAATAATAACCGAATTTTTCTACTGACATTGGCTGCACTTGTGGGGGCAGTCGCACTTTATGTAAATTCCAAAAATGAAACGGATACTCCGGCACCGGCAAACAATACTCCTTCTCCAGCAACTTCAAATCAAGAGGAAACTATGACAGATTCAACTTCATCAAACACGATCAGCACTTCAAGCGGTTTGCAGTATCGTATACTTAAAGAAGGTTCCGGAACAGAAAGTCCTGGGCCGAGCAGTGTTGTAACCGTGCATTATCGCGGGAAACTTACCGATGGATTTGAATTCGACAGTTCTTACAAACGAAGCCAGCCAGCAACTTTCCCAGTTAATGGTGTCATTCGCGGTTGGACAGAAGCCCTGCAATTAATGAAGGTTGGTGATAAGTGGGAGCTGACAATTCCGCCAGAATTAGGTTACGGAAGCCAGGGCGCAGGCAACACAATTCCTCCGGATGCAACATTGATTTTTGAGGTGGAACTTCTTGAAATTAAATAATATTTTAGCCAGGTTATATAATCTATCTGGCTTATAGTTGTGAACTTTTTTATTTCAGCTTACGCATCATTTCTGCAGGTCTTTGAGAGTATCAATGATTTCCTGAAACAGGTGGTGTACCATTCTTTCAGTCATTGGCCCCTCGTTAAGCGAGGTTAGACGGTCCAGTAACTCTTTTTCCCGCTGTGGCACGACCACTTCCGTCTGCTCTTTTTGCTTTATTGCTCCGATCTCCATCACGCATTTTGCTCGCTCGTTGAGTAGTTCCAACAATTCTGCATCCAACTCGTCGATGCGGTTTCTCAATTTGTCCAAAGTAGCTCCGTTATTCTTGTTGCACAGGTTGCTGTCTATTCCACAAAAATATTGTTTTTGAAAATAGTTACAAAAAATTGATCACATGTAATAAGTAGCAAAAAGTTCAAAAAACGCAATAGTTACGATGATGCAAGTTGTTATTTATGGAAATATCTTGTTTTTAACCATCAAAATTTATAGCATTTAATGATTAACTTTTTTATTTTGAGAATAATTTATTGAGAAATTGATATGCGGACCAAACTGGTTGCAGCAAACTGGAAAATGAATGGCTCTTTTAAGCTGCTTGACGAGACGCTAAATGTTCTCAGTCCGTTAATGGAAAGGGCGTCTTGTGAAGTGGTGATTTGCCCGCCGGATGTCCTCCTGTACTCAATGAAAAGTGCTGTTGAAGGAACGCGAATCGCAGTTGGTGCACAAAATGTTCACTCTGAAATTTCAGGAGCATTTACTGGTGAAACATCTGCGCCATTATTGCAGGAATGTGGAGTTCAGTGGTGTATTGTTGGACATTCTGAGCGCAGAATTTTGTTTGGTGAAACTGATGAATTCATCCGGAGCAAAACAGAAACTCTGCTCAAACATGGTATTCGCCCAATTCTTTGTGTAGGAGAAACGTTGGAGCAACGAAAATCAGGAAATCACGAAGAAATGGTAATTGCGCAACTGGGTAAAGGATTGTCCGGGTTAGCGGTAGATGATCAGAACCGTTGTGTTGTCGCCTATGAACCAATCTGGGCTATTGGTACAGGAAAAACTGCCACTCCGGAACAGGCCAATTCCATGCATAAGATAGTCCGGAAAGAGCTGGAATCACTGGCAAGTCCGGAAGTAGCAGGAAAAATGCAAATCCTATATGGTGGAAGTGTAAATGCGGAAAATGCGGATACCATACTTTCTCAGTCTGAAATTGATGGCGCTCTTGTTGGAGGTGCAAGCCTCAAAATTGATGCCTTCCCTCTAATTGTTGCAGCGGGCAATTAATCGAAAACACTTATTTGACCAGTATTTATGTTTGAATTACTTCTAGTTATTCACGTTATTGCTTGTATTGCCATTATCTTTTTTGTACTCCTCCAATCCGGCCGCGGAGCTGAACTTGGAGCTGCCTTCGGTAGTGTAGGGCAGGCAAATTCGGTACGTGGAAGCATGACTGGAGTGGGAAAAATTACAACTGGCGTGGCGATTGTTTTCATGCTGACCTCTCTCTCACTTGCTTATCTTTCCTCAGAGACTGCCCGTGATTCTGTGGTGCGGGATTTGAAGCCGTCCGCAACAACAGCTCCTGTTTCAGAACAAATGCTATTTCCAGAAGAAGAAGCACAAGAAGAGCCCCAAGAGGTTCCCGCTGCAGAATTAGAACAGAAAGCAGCACCACCCATAGAATCTTCATCTGGCAACTAAGGACTGTGGGATAACTGGTCCATCTGCTTGCTGCGTCTCTACGCAGCGTGAGTTTATTTTGCGGTTCTTTTTTTCGACCGCTTTAATTTTGTTCAACTTTGCGCAGCGTGATTGTGCATCCCCAATGATTCCCATTTTTTTCAAAACCTTTCCAGTTTAGCTTACAACTACAAATTTGGCTCAAGCACAATATTATAAAAATCCAGTATTCTACATTGAATTGATTGAAAATGAGTTTGCTGCGGCTATTCAGAATTTCAATCATTGTGGCTCAAAGAAATTTGAGAGCTCTACGAAACGTATTTCCAGTAGGGGCTGCTCATGAAAATATTACAGCAAATCAGCATAAGAGAAAAGTTGAGTTCCTTGATAATTGCTTCGTCGGCGTTTTTGCTGATGGGAACGATGACAGCACTTTGGAGCAATCCATATTTCATACGTATGACGGAAGAGAATGTATGGGATTATCTAATTCTCAGTGTAGAAGCACTGCTGATTGGCCTGTTTCTTGGAATTCGGGCACCGCGCTGTGCAACTAAAAAAGCTGGAATCGGAGGAATTTTGAGTTTTTTTGGTTTTGGCTGCTCAGTTTGTAATAAATTTCTTTTGTTGTTGTTTAGCTCAACTTTTATTCTCACTTACTTTGAACCGGTTCGTCATTATGTTGGTGTATTAGGTATACTTTTGTTTTCACATGCTCTTCTCCAAAAATTACTATTGCGGCATGCTGTTTTATGTGAAAAATACTTCAATGGAGAAGTTGCCGCAGGTTCAAAAAAAATGTAATTAAATCAGCAAAGAAAAATCATGCTGATTCGATATGCACTGTATTCGAAATTCTGTTGCTTGCTTGCAGGATATAATTATTGAACAGGGTGATATTTTCTCAAGCTTGTGAAACTCGCTGATTTCATGCTAATATTCACTAGCGCTTAATCTGGTTTAATTTATTCACGCCCCTGGTCTTTTTCCATGAATCAAATTTCCTGTAACTGATTATTTTCAAAGTGAAATCTAAACGTATTGTTATAAAAATTGGTACAAATGTTCTTCAGGAACCGAACGGCAAGCTGGATCATAAATTAATCGGTAAACTGGCTGGGCAAATTGCTAAAATCCGAAGGTATGGACACGAAGTGCTTGTGGTAAGCTCCGGATCAGTGGGAGCCGGTCGAGAGTTGTGTTCCATAAATGAGTCGAGTAACTCTTTGGCCTCACAACAGATATTGGCTTCAGTAGGTCAGGCGAGGTTGATTCAAATTTATGCGGATGCTTTTCGGAAACACAAAACCACTGTAGCTCAAATTTTGTTAACACGTGGAGATTTTGGTCACAGAACTTCTTATCTGAATATTCGGAATACTCTCGAAAATCTGCTCAAATATAAGATTGTTCCCATTGTTAATGAAAATGATGTCGTAGCCACAGAGGAATTGGAACTTAATTTTGGAGATAATGATTTGCTCGCCGTTTATCTGGCTACACTGATTGGAGCTGATCAGCTTTTTTTCCTGACTATTGCCTCGGGTTTACTTAAAAAAGAAAAAACAGCTGAAGGTATGCGTTCCGTTGTTGTAGAAAAGGTACAGGAACTCACTGATGAAATATTACGACACTGCCTGCCTGTCACTTCAGCCGGAGGAAAAGGAGGAATGGAAAGTAAAGTTCGGTCGGCAGGAATGGCAATGTCTTTTGGAATTGACACGTACATTATGGATGGGAAATATCCTGAAGGCGTCTGTGCTGTAATGGAAGGCCAGCAGCGTGGGACGCATTTTGTGGCTCATGGGCGAAAAATCCGCAGCTATCAGAAATGGTTAGCTGCAGGAGCACTCAACAAAGGAACTTTGGTCATCGATACAGGTGCAGAACAAGCTCTGTTGAAAAATAAAAAAAGTTTATTGGCCAAAGGCGTCACTCGCGTAGTAGGACAATTTGACAATAAAGATCTAGTTGAAATATTCAATCAGGAAGGTGTGCGACTTGGAGTTGGAAGAGCCGATTGTGCAGCCAAAGAATTAAGACAGCAAATTAAAGAACAAAACCTTACAAATACTGGAGTGGATGTGCGTTCCAGAAAACCAGTTATTCATCGAAATCATCTCTTTTTGGAATAATATATGACTGTCATTCAACCGGCCTTTAATGCCAGCAACAGTATAATCGTTCGTCTCAAAATTGACCTTGCAGTACCTCCCTCTTCGCGACTGGCTTTCTTGTGTCAAACTATTTCTGGTGAGGGTGATATCGTAGGAGCCATTTACCTAGTGGAACCTCAGGATGGACTTCTTACACGTGATATCAGGCAACTTACGCGATTGCCAGCACGGTT
>JAKUUI010000089.1 GCA_022448485.1 SAR324 cluster bacterium | reverse complement strand
TGGAGGATTTTCTCCATGAAGTTTTTGGCAAGGTGGACATTTTACACACACCTGTTGTGCCAAATCCTGTACCAACCCTTGCAGAATCTGACATTCAGGCAAATCCTGGCTTTATCGAGTATCTTATTTTACTCGGACACTTCACACGCCCCTTTGATTACCTTGGCCTTCCAGCTTTGTCAGTACCGGCCGGACTAACAGATAATGGACTGCCTACTGGATTTCAGTTAGTGGCTCCTCCCTTCGAAGAATCCCTTTTGCTCCGTGCGGCTCGTGCTTTTGAAAATGAAAATCCTTGGTCCTACCCTGAAAATTCTTTAAGCTAAGGTTCTCTGCTTAAATACGATTTTACCAATTTGTCTCTTTATTGTGGCTTGACATCACAAATGTAGATAGTCCACCTTCCAGATTTATAATCAAGGACCAATCCAATATTTGTTATCAGTAAATAATTCATTTTAAATCTATGCTACATTTGATGAGCAGGTAAAAAGTAAAAAAACCGAATTCGTTTGCCTCATTTGTTTTAAACTTGCAAATTCTGCCTGATGTGTAATGATTTCATGTTCAGATAATGGTTTTAATCAATTCGCTGTACGTTGTTGAGTTAATTCAACTTCAAGTATGGAACACATGAATCAGGAGTAAATCTTATGAAAATCAATGTGCGACATGGGGCATTTGCCCTCATGCTTCTGTTGCTGGGCCTACCTGCGTATGCAGGCGGTGGTGGGGACGGCAGCAGCTTGATTGAACCCCTGGGTGCAATGCTTCTGGCTGCCGCAGTGGTTGCTATAATTTTGAGCTATGCCAAACAGGCCAGCTTGTTTGCTTTCATCATCATCGGTGTTTTGGGAGGCCTATTTGGAGTTAGGGAAGTTATCAACAAAGACGTGATGACCGCTTTTGTCGATATCGGCATCACGCTTTTGCTCTTTATGGCCGGGATGGAGGTTGATATTCCCGGGTTGATCAAACGCTGGAAATTGCTCTTGATTAACGGCTTTGGCCAGATCATCGGCTTGTTTGGCATCAGTGCAGCTCTGGGCCTGCTCTACGTTGGAATTGATGCGAGTTATATGGAAGCCGCCGGACTGCCAGCAGAAAATGCAGCACCTGCTTTGATCTATTTTTCCCTCTGCCTGACACTGTCCTCAACAATTTTGGTGATTGGCACACTCAAAAGTACAGGTCAAATCGGAGAAGAACACGGTCAAGTTGCACTCGGTTTGATGGTACTGCAGGATATTGTGGCCGTGGTGGCACTTGCCATACTCGCCAGCTTAAACCCGGACAAAGTGGGAGGTTCTTCATTGGGAATTGAAGTAGCCATGATTTTTGGGAAAATGATTGGTTTAGCAATTGTCCTTTATTTTGTGACCAAGTATCTTCTCAATCCACTCTTCAAGTTTTTCGCACAATCAGGCGAACTGCTCTTCATCGGAACTTTGGGCTACGGAATGGGAGTAGCCGCACTTTGTGAAGTGATCCACTTTTCTTCCGGAATCGGTGCATTCTTTGCCGGAGCCACACTTGCGGCCCTGCCGTACCGGCATGAGATTGAAGACAAAGTTGAACCATTGAAAGCCTTTGGCATTATTCTCTTTTTCATGGGACTTGGCTTCGATATTTCCGAATTAAAACCGGAACAGATGTTGGGCGGATTAACAGAAGGTCTTGTACTTGCGATATTGGTTGTAATTCTAACAGTCCCCTTGATGCTGGTTTTGGGATACCTCAGTCGTTTGAACGGCAAACCCTCATTCCTCATGGGAGCCATCATCAACCAGAGTTCTGAATTTTCATTGATGCTTGCCGTGATGTGCTGGCAGTACAAACTCTTTGATCCCCATCTTTTTATTGTGATCACTTTGGTGGTCTTAATTTCGTTTTTCTTTTCTTCGCTGGGACACCAATTTCTTGATCCGCTTTATAATGCATTTTCTAAAACACTCAGTTTCATGGATGGACGCTCCATTGGAGCTGCAGAATCCGGTGATGAGGATTTTGTTATGGAAGGACATGTTGTTATCATGGAATACAACGAGCTTGCCATTGAAATTGCTGATTTCTATGCACAGCGGGGGGAACAGGTCTTGCTGCTTGACTTGGACCCACACATTATAGAATATTTTGAACATCAGCACGGACACAGCAACATCCACGCACACTACTCAAATATGGCCGATCCTGATGTTTGGGAAGACTTGGCATTTGACAAAGCTAAAGTTGTTATTTCCTGCATAGATGGAGGACAAGAGGCAGAGATGGCGATTTCACGCTGGCTTAAAATAGAAGCTCCTGACGTTCCTTTTATTGCGGCAACCTCCTCGCATGAGGAAACTTTGGAATTGTATGGTTCTGGAGCACGTTACGTGATTCAGACAGAGTACTTGGCGGCAAAAGCCTTTCGTAATATTTTTGAATCGGAAGAAACTAAGCCTCCAAATGAAGCTTTTCGTGAACAGGGTAAAGCCCATTTTTCAGAAACAAAAAAATTGCAGGAAGGACTGGGGGTCGCTTTTACCAAAGCTTGACTCTGCAAACAATATAAAGGGGTATCATGTCTAAATCAATCTTCTTCAAGTTCTCGTCAGTTTTAGCAGTTGTGTTTTTTGCTGCACATCCTGCATATGCAGGCGGTGGAGGATGGTTCATTAAACCTCTTGGGCTAATGCTCGGTGGTGCAATGCTCCTGACAATTGTACTGACCAAACTCAAGCAAACCAATTTCCTGTCTTTTGTGATCCTGGGCTACATCATGGCCAGTGTTGCAGGACTTCCGGAAACAACGCTGGACCAGCTAGACAGCCACTACCACGGAATTCGATCCATTCTTTCCGGATTCCAGCAAATTGGTATTGTACTGATCCTTTTCATGGCCGGACTTCAATTCAATCTCCTTGACATAACTAAACGGACACGTTTGATTCTTGTCAATGGGGTCGGCTATATGGGCTTGGGTTTGCTGCTGTTTTTTTGGGCGGCTGCCCGCTTTGCAGGGACAGAAGGATTTAGTGAAAGTATTTATTTCGCACTTTGCCTTGCTGTTCCCTCCAGCATTCTGGTGGCTGCAGCCTTGAAAAATAGTGAAGCGGAAGAATCTCTGCAGGGACAAATTTCAACCGGCATAACAGTTATGAGCTCCCTGGCTGCAATAGTTCTCCTTGCCAAGTTAAGTGCCACTGAAACCGTAAGTGTATTTTCCGAAAACGCAACTCTCTCTTCACTTACGAACAGTCAGTTCGGTGCTCTCTTTTCTTCATTAGACGTCTTTAAATCAACCATGGTTTTTAATCTCTGGCTGACTGAAGAATTGGTGATTTTGGTAGTCATACTCATGATCCTGTCCAAAGTTGTTCTGGATCCAGTTGTGCGTTATTTATTACGCTCGTCAGAACTCCTCTTTGTCAGTGCACTTGGGTACTGCATGGGGATTGCGGCCATTTGTGGTTTTATTGGTATTTCTCCGGAAGCAGGGGCTTTCTTCGCCGGAATTTCTGTGGGTAACCTGCCTTATAGGCTGGACATAGAAGACAAAGTTGGTCCTTTGAAATTATTTGGAGGAGCTTTGTTTTTCCTGACGCTCGGTGTTGAAATGGCAACAATTCAGTCTTCAAACTTTTCTGGCAACATTGTAGCAATCGTGCCACTGTTGATTTTAGTTGTTCTCATCAAACCTCTCTTCTTGATAATCACCGGTTATGCTTCAAGGCTCAAAGGACGCACCGCTTTTTTCATCGGAACAACACTGAATCAGTCGTCTGAAATATCTATCATTGTAGCCCTATTGGCTTGGAAATCTAATGTGTTCAGTGACCGTCTTTTTGCAATAGTGATTGCAGTAATTCTTCTTTCACTCTTTGTTTCCGCCATGGGACATGCGATTCAACCTGGACTCTATCGTTCTTTCAAATGGCTTGTTGGTATATTAAACCGCAATATTTCAGCCCAAGACTTGGAAAACAAGCAGAATATCGTACTGAAAGACCATATAGTACTACTGGGTTTTAACGAAATATCCCAAGAGATTGGAGAGTTTTATGAGGAGCAACTTTCTCCAGAGAGGGTTTTTTTGATCGATTGCGATCCGGAAATTATTAAACATTTTGAAGAACACACGGACTGCAACGTTGATCCAGTTTATGCGGATCCTGCCGATCCTGCTGTCTGGAGAGAATACAAACTTAGCGAAGCAAAAGTTGTTGTTTCATGTACTGGAAGTGACATAGATGCCGATGTGGAACTTGCAGGTTATCTCAAAAAAACAGCACCTGATCTTCCATTACTAGCTGTTACATCATCTCATGAGAATTCGCTAAAACTCTACGAAAGTGGAGTCCGTTACGTTGTTCAGACAGATCAACTAGCATCAAAAACTTTTAGAGGAGTCTTTGCTGAAGAAATCGATAGGCCATCAGCAGAGTCTTTTGTGGAAAAAGGAAACCGTCATTGGAAAGATACCCGCACCATCAGGGACGACTTGGGAGAAATATTTAAGCTAGTTTGATCTTTTTTTAGTTTCAAGGCTACAACTTGCCTTATAACTTTTCTTGTTAAAATCTTACCCTCACATTTGGAGCGCGGAGTAGATTTGCTCGGAACTGTTCCACCCGCTTGTGTCCCAGTTTGACCAGGTTTTCAATTTGCGGCTGTGGAAAATTCATCGAGGCTGCTATTTCTCGCAAAAATGCTTCTTCCCTCTCATCAAAATTCCTGTCAACTGTAGCAATATTGAGCAGACTTTCCAGCATATAACGCTGATCTTTTTTGCTGAAAGCAATTGGTTGAATCGGCGGAGTCTGCCAACGTAGAATATATTCCTCAAGCTCCTGAATTTTTCTTTCATCCTTAACCAAGCGAATAGCAGAGTGCAGGAACGAGCGTTCATGAAGATCAATATGGTCGTCTGCCATCACCATTGCAACAACTGCGCTGGCAAACCAAAACAGTTGTTCTTCAGTCATTCGACCTATTAATTTCAAGTCAAACTCAGGAATTTCACGTTCACTGGCATTCATTTTAATTTCGCGTAAGACCCTGGCACTTTTTAGCGCTTTGCGGGCATTTTCACTCCCAGATTTAGCTGCTTCAAGGAACCAATGATATGATTCGTCCAAGTTCTCTGGGACACCTTTGCCATTATAATTCATCAGTCCAAGATTATATTTTGCTCGCGTATGGTGCTGAATTGCTGCCTGATGGAAACATTGATATGCCTCCTCATAACCTTCTTCTTTTTTGACTAACTTCAGCCCTCTACGGAACAATTTCTCTGCTTCTGCAGACGGTTTCACTTCTACTCTGGTGTCGGCTGAATCATCAAGTGCAACCAGCTCTTCGCCATTTGGCTGGGCAGAAACTGTAACTGGTGCAATATAGATCAGGCGATCTCCAAAATTTACCTGAAGTTCCGGATGAGGATTAACCAGGAGTTTATGAGTCTGGTTGCGGATCAGACCAACAGGCAGTCCTCCTTCATTTTCCTTCAAATTCAATACTGTTGAGAGCCAACTAGCAGACTCCCACTCCTGACTTAATTTGCGAACATGCAGGCTTTGAGTAGTAGATTCCTCCAAAATAATTTCTTCAATCAATGTACCCAATCCAGGATTTAAAGCAGCTTGCGAAAGGATGGGAGCAATTAACTCTTCTGGATCCAGACAAAAATCGCAGCCTACTTTAAAAAGCTGTTGATCAAAATCTTCTTTGTGAAAAGTTGCAATGGTAAACACCTCACCATCAGTTGCCTCCTCCAGGCGCATTACGGCCATGAGGTTCTGCCCGTCATCTCCATGGTCAATCAGTGCCACTTTCGCCTCAGTAGACTTGGCCTGCTGAAATGATTTTTCTGAGTTTGAATCTCCCTCAATCCACTCAACGTCCAGATTATATGGTATTTCCTCCAATATTGGGATTTCTGAAAGCACAACTATTTTCTCCTGCTGATTTCTTTGACTCATTTCAAACAAACATCGTTCAATGAAAAATCTATTGTCTGAACTAATCAAAACGTGACCGTCAATGCCAATTTCATCCATCCCAATCACATCGATTGCATGTTCTTCAAGATCGCCTTTTGGACGAGATTCAGGCGGTTCCAATTGCATTATTAAAGAGCCTTTCGGTATTTCAAAAGAGGCCTCCGGATTGATCAGTACCACTTCATCAATCATAACCGCAATGGGCATAATTCCATGCTGCATTTTTCTTGTTTTTATGAGTTCAAGCCAGGTTTTTCCAATGTTTGCAGAATCCGATTTTTGTGTGACAATGCCATGTCCCTGGGAACGATTGATCACTTCGTTGATCCATTCTGGAGCACCCTGTGAATGAAAAGCCAACTGCATCAAAGGTACGTAAAGGTCGTATGGATCCAATGCATGGTCACAGCCTACATCTTCAAAATATTTCCGAAATTCTCTTCCTACAAACTGCGCCTGCGTCACTATTTTTCCATCACTCATAGTTTCCAATTGTAAAACTGTCATCAGGGCATAGCTGTTGTCCTTGAAATAAACGTAAGCAATTATTGCTTTTGCTGCTGCCGCCTTCCTTAATACGTTCAGGTCAAAGGAATCTCCAGAGACCCACTTCATTTTATTATAGGACGTAGCCAGAAGTGGATGTTCGTCAAAAGGAGAAATAAGTACGATCCTGTTTTTACGTTCATATTGCCGGTTTTGTGAAATAATTTCTAACATCCAAGTTGGATCGTCAGAACAGATCAGCACATGATTTTTTACTTTAAGAAAATCTAAACCACGATCACGACCAGAACGAAATTCCTGAAACTTATCTGTCACCAGCGATACTATAATAGAAAAGTTGATTAATCCTGCTATCATTACGAAGAAAGTAAAAAGTTTACCCGTAACTGTGCCAGGTGCCATATCCCCGTAGCCAACAGTGGTAAAAGTCACAACTGTCCACCAAAGAGAATCGAAAATTGAATTGAATTTACTCCCTTCGTTACCAGAAAGAATGTATTCAATGAGATATATTCCGGTTGTTGAGATAACCAGAAAAGCCGGAATCATTCCGAATAGAAATATACGTGCTCCCATGTATTGTTTTTTCAGTAGGTTATTTTTTTAAAATTTCAGTTGGGGGAATTTGCATTCTCTACAAGTTAAGTACAGGTTGCATATGCCAAGATTTCAGAAAAACAGATCCTTTGCAAGAAAAATTACTGTTAAAATATTTCAAATATTGAATCTTTTGCAAGTATTTTTTATATGCAAATATTGGGAAACAAAATGAAAGTAATTTGCCCTCTTTATTATACACTATTAGGAAAGTTCAGCGTGGAGTAAATTGTTTTGGTGTCAAAAGCAAGATAGGGCAGGTTGTTCAGCAAGTTTGTATAGGCTGTGAGACTGTGAAGAATGAGTGGGGTCAATTTCAGGAGGTGATGGGATTGGTTTTAGGGGCCTTGCGCACTTGTTAGTAGTTTTTTCTTGTGATCATTTTAATAATTAACACATTGAGCACGCATCTTTAAAGTTAAACCCTGTGGCTATTATTATTGTTTACTACATAGTGATTAACATTAGTTTATACTTGACTTCCCTATTATTATTTGAGTTAAATACGTTGCATTTATGTAAATGAGACTTGTAGTCTCAGCTTAACCTGAGTGTTATTGTTTATCGGATTCCCTAATTAATAGGGTAAACGATTGAATTGTTAACGTAATATTGGAGAAAAGATTATGTAAATAATTAAAATCACTACTCTCAGTGTTTCGACTTTTGTAATTGTCGCAACACTAGCTACTACAGTCTGGGCAAGGGATGTCAATGTGGCATTCTTCCTTTGAATGGGCAATACCAAATCAGGTCGCAAAAGTTCTTTACTTTATTAATATATTTTCCCCCACCGCATCCCCCATCAACTTTGGCAGTTTTTCTGCCTTCTAGGATTCAATCAAG
>JAKUUI010000088.1 GCA_022448485.1 SAR324 cluster bacterium | reverse complement strand
CTCGCATTTTTTAAAGTTCTAAAGTTTTGGGTTAGCCACTAGGGCACTAAGGACTACCAGGACGATGCGAAAACTCAGGACACATAGAGGAAACCAAGTTAAGTTAGCTGTCTTGGCTCTTAATGTTATTTTTGGAATTAGGCTTCGATAATAAATAAACTCATCACTCAAAACTCAAAAGTCTACAACTAACATATAACATTTAATACTCAGCACTTGAGCCTGTGCGAATCCCAATCACTCGCCGTATGGGATCCAGACATTCTTCACCTGTGACGCACGTCGCATCCATTCACGCCCCTCTGACTGCAGATTGTCAAACCAGTCCAGTTGTTTTCCGTTATTGGTCCAGATGATTTTCATGTTGCCGGCACTGAATTTTTTAGCATCCGTGCATTCAGCTTCCGGACCGGCCACCCACAGGCCTGCAACATCATCGTGTTTGGCCAGTACTGTAACAAGTTCCGCTGAATCTCCGGTGACAATGTTAATCACTCCGGAAGGCACATCTGAGGTTTCCAGCAGCTGATAAAAGTCTGTAGCCACAAGAGCAAATGGACGCGATGGTACAACTACCACAGAATTCCCCATCGCAATTGCCGGTAACAGCATAGAAATCATACCCAAAAGCGGAGCCTCATCCGGACAAACAAGTCCCATAACGCCAATTGGTTCATTTAAGGCTATAGCGAGTCCCCGCATAGGCGGCTGATGTATCAGGCCTTCGTATTTATCAGCTAAAGCTGCATAAGAAAAAATACGACACACGGCCGTTTTCACTTCAAGTCCAGCCTGTTTGCTGGGGACACCGGTCAACTGCATAATTCTGTTTCGAAATTCTGCAGTCCGCATTTCCAGATTTTCTGCCAGAAAATATAGAATTTGCGCCCGTGAATGCGGAGTGCTACTCTGCCACCCGGATGCTTTGTGCGCCGCTTCAACAGCATTGCGGATGTCTTTTCGGTTGCCCTGACCGACTTCACCGGCCAGCGAGCCGTCTGCATTCACGACAGATAGCGAATAACCAGAGTCCGGGCGCATCTGTTTTCCGCCGATGTAAAGCTTGGCTGTGCGGTCCAAAGCCACTCCTCCCTCTTGTTTTTGAGTGGTGACTGGACGTTCACTAAACCGCAATTGTTTTTTTGTAATTCCTGATTCTTTTTTCTTGAGGTACTCAAACATCCCCTCATGTCCACCTTCGCGGCCATACCCGCTTTCGCGATAACCGCCGAAGCCAACGGAAGCATCGAACTGATTGGTGCAGTTAATCCAGACCACACCGGCTTTGAGTTTTGGCGCAATGTGCAAGGCTTGGTTGATATTTTCGCTCCAGACACTGGCTGCTAATCCGTAAGTGCTGTTATTGGCGAGCATTACTGCTTCATCCGGAGTGCGGAAAGTCATTGAAACCAGCACCGGTCCAAAAATTTCAGTTTGCGCGACAATCGACGAAGGAGCAACATTAGTGAAAAGAGTAGGCGGAAAATAGCAGCCGTCTGCCGGCAAAATGCCTTCCCACTGCCAAACGGTTGAACCGTCACCTCTGGAACCTCCGTCCTTTTTGCCTCGATCTACCAGGTTCTGGATGCGCTCTTTTTGAATCGGGGCGATGATTGCGCCCATGTCCATGCTTTTGTCCAACGGTTCACCTAACCGTAATTTGGCCATGCGCCTTTTCAAACGTTCAATCACTTTTTCGGCTATGCTTTCTTGCACCAGCAATCGTGAACCCGCACAGCATACCTGTCCCTGATTAAACCAAATTGCGTCCACCACACCCTCGACCGCACTGTCCAGGTCTGCGTCTTCAAAAACGATAAACGGCGATTTACCTCCAAGTTCGAGAGTCAGTTTTTTGTCGGTATCAGCCGTGGCTTCACGAATCAAACGTCCAACTCCTGTCGAACCAGTGAATGCGATTTTTTTCAAATCTGGATGTTTTACCAGCAAAGATCCGGTATGTCCGGGACCGGTTACAACATTCAGCACGCCCGGAGGCAAGCCGATTTGCTCGCAAATTTCTGCAAAGAGGAGGGCTGTCAGCGAAGTGAACTCTGCGGGCTTCAAAACAACTGTATTTCCGGCAGCCAAAGCTGGTGCTACTTTCCATGAAATCATCAGCAAAGGAAAGTTCCAGGGAATTATTTGACCCACCGGACCAATTGCTGTGTGTTCCGGAAACTCACTTTCCAGCAGCTGTGCCCAGCCTGCATGATGATAAAAATGGCGGATGACCAGTGGAATATCGATATCACGGGTTTCGCGAATAGTTTTACCGTTATCAAGAGTTTCCAGTACAGCAAAGAGCCGTGAATGTTTCTGCAACTGTCTGGCGATCGCATAAAGGAAGCGAGCCCGTTCGTGACCGGAGAGGGCTTTCCACTTTGGGAATGCACGCTTTGCCGCACTCACAGCCTCATCTATGTCGTCTTTTCCGGCTTCAGAAATTGAGGCCAGCTTTTTTCCATTGGCCGGATTGTCGGTTGAAAAAACTTTGCTAGACTTGGCTTTGCACCATTTCCCATTGATGAAAAGTCCGAACTTCGATTTGTGCTCTTCGAGCCACTCAAATGCCAAAGCTGGGTTTTCAGGAGCAGGACTGTATTCCATAGAGTTATATATTTTTGTGATTCTCATAGATTTACAAATGTTTAAGAATTAAGTTTCCGGCTGCCGATGCGCCGCTGAATATCGTCCGGTGACAAAATGCTCAAGCTGCCGCTCGATGTCCGTCAGCAAACCGCTGGCGCCAAATCGGAATAACTGCGGTTCCAGCCATTCACGCCCCAGTTCTTCCTTCATTAAAATCAACCACTCCAGTGACTGTTTGGCGCTGCGGATACCTCCCGCAGGCTTGAAACCAACATATGATCCGGTGATTTCCAGATATTCGCGAATCATCCGGATCATCACCAAACTCACAGGAAGGGTTGCATTGACGCTTTCTTTTCCGGTAGAGGTCTTGATATAATCTGCACCGGCCATCATACAGACCAAACTGGCTTTGGCTACGTTGCGGAAAGTGCCGAGTTCTCCGGTTCCCAAAATAGTTTTCAGATGAGCTGCGCCGCACGCTTTGCGGAAAGCTGAAATTTCATCGTAAAGAGCTTGCCAATCCCCTGCAAACACATAAGCTCGGGTAATGACAATGTCGATTTCCTCAGCACCTGCAGTCACAGAATCCTTGATTTCTTCGATGCGCCGGGGCATGGGATTAAGCCCGTGCGGAAATCCGGTTGAAACTGCAGCTACAGGAATTCCAGTATTTTTCAAGGCCTCAACAGCAGTTTTCACATATGCATGATAAACGCAGACTGCGCCGACACGTAGATTAAGTTCCTTCACACCTAGACTCTCGATCAGTTCCGGGCGCAGGGGCTGGCGTGCTTTAGCGCAAAGACGGCGTACACGTTGTGGCGTGTCATCACTGGATAGTGTAGTTAGATCCATGCAGCGCAGACTTTTCAGCAGCCAGGCGGCCTGCCAGTCTTTTTTGATGCTTCGGCGTTTGCTCAAAGTTGCGCAACGTCGTTCAAGCGCGCTGTGGTTCATTTGAACGCTGTCTATCCAGTCTAAATTAAGCTCAGTACCGGGATTTCTTCGGGGTTGGGAGTTAGTCAATATAATCCTCAAATTTGTATTTTACATTCTTCTATGGATAACCCTGCGTCCTTTTCACAATTCCAGCCATAGGAAAAACATTGATTGGGATAACACAGAATTTCTTCTTTTATTTGTTAAGTAAGTCCTGAATCTCACTGTTAACAGGCATTGCCGGAGCAGTTCCAAGGCGAGTCACGGATATGGCGGCAGTTGCAGAACCAAAGCGGACTGCTTCAATCAAGGACATTCCCTCGGCCAAAGCATAGGCAAATCCTCCATTAAAGGCATCGCCGGCACCAGTGGTTTCAAGTACTTTACCACCCATGTCAAAGGCTGGCACATGCTGATTGATTACTGAATTACGTACATAAGCACCTTTTTCACCCAGTGTGATAACGACTGTATCAATGCCGCGTTGCAAAAAGATTTTGGCTGCTTCCTCTGCATCTTCTATAGTTACCACTGGAATTCCGGCCAGAATGGCTGCTTCAGTTTCGTTTGGTGTGAAATAGTCAGAGAGTCCATACACCTCATCCGGCAGTATTGCAGCAGGTGCAGGATTGAGAATTGTCGGTACTCCGTTTCTTTTTGCTACTTCCAAACCGTGCTGCATGACAGGAATAGGCACTTCAAGCGATGCCATGAAAAATGCACAATCAGCAATTCCTGCTTCAGCAGTATCCAAATCATCCGGAACCATTGCATCAGCGGCTCCTGGTACGACAATAATTGCGTTGTCACCGGTTTCTTCGTTCACCACGATTGAGGCAGCACCGGTCGACATATCCGGAATTTCCCAGACATATTTGGAGTTGATGCCTTCATCTGCATAAAGTTTCATTGCCATCTCACCAAATGTGTCTTTGCCGATCTTAGTGATGAACATTGTTTCTGCTCCAGCTCTACGTGCTGCAACAGCTTGATTTGAACCCTTTCCACCAGGACCGAGTTTGAATGAATTTCCGATGTATGTTTCGCCTTTGTTGGGCATACGCTCGGTTCGGAACGTAAGGTCAGCGACAAAAATTCCAAGAATTGAAATTGATTTACTCATTTATATCCTTCAAGTAAAAATAGGTTAAAATATCAAAACTGTCTAAATCTCAAAGTCAGCGTCATAGAATAAACTCAGATGGCAAAAATGGAAAGGCAGAAAAGCATACGGTGCAAGTCTGATGAACCTGCCAGCAAAGAGCCAAGATCTATGAATCGTTACTGTTGGATCTCGTAACTAACTGATAATATATGAATCTGTTCAGTGCATTTGATTTAAGACTGCGGGGTTATGCTTTTTTGTTTTAGTTTGTCATGGAAAATGCATGGCGTAACAAATTATCCTTTTATTTTAGTTGTTTGTTAAATAAACGCAGATAAAAAAATTCTTTCACTTGATAGTCCAACCGTTATTTGTTGGGTGAAAAAGTGGGGGAAAATAATGACATTAACAAATAGTTTTTAGCGTAGATTTTGTTAAAAAGTCAGAATACAGGACTTGTTTGCCATTATTTCCGCTAAAGCAAGGATCTATCAATACAGAAACTTACAAGTTTCTGTATTACTTTTTCTGTTGGAACGTCAACTTTTTACGGGAATGTCATTCACTAAATCCGGAGACTAATATGCCCAGACAAATCAGACACAGGACAGAGTACAGCGGCGTTTATTTTGTGGAACTTGCCAATCAAGTTCAATCATTTTTTATCCGCTACAAGCGGAATGGAAAAAGTATTGAAGAAAAGGCCGGACGCAGCAATCAGGGTTGGAATGCAGAAAAAGCCGATCAAATGAGAACAGAAAGAAAGTCCGGAATCTACACGGCAGACGGTGAGATGCAGTCTAAAGTACTATACAAAGATCAGCAGCACTGGACGTTTTCAAAAATTTTTGCTGAGTATTTGCGCATTCGCCGTGAACTGAAAGGCCGTGAAAATGATGTTTATCGCTTCAAGAACTACCTTGAAATGGAATTTGCGGATAAAACCCCTGAAGATGTTACTCTTGGCGATGTAGAGAGAATCAGGCAAAATCTGCAAAACAAAAGGTTAAAACCCGCTACAGTCCGTCATGCACTGGAGCTGTTGCGGCGTCTTGCCAACTTTGCAGCCAAAAAGAAATTATGCCCCGGATTGAGCTTCAAGATAGAAATGCCCAGGGTGGAAAATCATAAAACCGAGAGCCTGACTCAGGATCAGCTGCAGAAATTGCTGGATGTTTTGGATGAGGAGCAGGATGTTCAGGTCAGCAACCTGGTGCGGTTGGCACTCTTTACCGGAATGAGGCGCGGTGAACTGTTTAGTCTCAGCTGGAGCGATATTGATTTTCACAACAAAACTATCACTATCAGATCCGGCAATAACGGACAGCATTCGACAATACCGCTGAATGAGTTGGCCGAAAATGTTTTAATTGAGCAGGCTCAAGCAGAAGCAGGAAGCAAGTTTGTTTTTCCCGGACGCGGGGGAAAGAAACGCACTGAGTGCAAACGACCCCTGCTCCGGATCAAGTTAAAAGCGGGACTTCCGGATGATTTCAGGATTTTGCAGGGTTTAAGACACGTATATGCCTCCATGCTGGCTTCCAGCGGGAATGTTGAACTCGAGACGTTGCAAGCGCTGTTAACTCAGAAATCATCTTTAATGACGCAGCGCTATGCACATTTGCTGGACGAGGCCCAGAAAAATTCCGGCAGCATGGCTGGTGAAAAAGCAAATTCTGTACTTGATTCAGCAGAAAAAGAAGAAACTCTCTGCGGCAGAGTGAACGACGATTCTCCTGAAAATGCTCAGCAGCCAGCTTTTCCTGAAGAAAATGTCTCAGAGCCTTTAGAGGAAGATACTCTGGAAGAAGAGAAGGTGGAAGATTATGCGGCAGAATACGCGGGTACAGTGATACGCTTGAAAGAAGAGCCTCTGGGAGAAGAGCAGGAAGAGGATTTTGCGGAAGATTACGCGGGCACGGAAATTGCGCCGGAAGCGGGGCTTTTGGAAGAAGAGCTGGAAGAGGATTATGCTGTAGAGTACACGGATACTGAGATTGCCCCGGAAGAAGAGCATGAAGAGGATTTTGTGGAAGGTTTTGTGGAAGATTACATGGGTACTGAGATTGCCCCGGAAGCAGAAGAAACAACTCATGTTGAAGATGATTTGTCAACTCATATTGCTCAAGTTGTAGAGGAAGAAGTCTGCCTGCAAAATGAAAATGAGTTAACAGAGTCTGCAGAAAAAGCTCAGAAAAACAAAGACCTGGATTTGTACGTGGATTCAGAGCCTCTGCAGGAAGAAACTTTTTGCTCAGACAACATGTTTGCTGAGTTTTTTGAAACGAATAAGAATTTGACCTATAGTGACAAAAATGAATCAACTGAATCAACTGAACCGGCTGAATCGACTGAAGAAGCTGCGAAGGCAATAGAGGTTGAAGAGACTATAGAGGTGGAAGAGGCATTTGAGGTATCAGAGGCTGAAAAGGCTGTAGAAGCGGCAGGACTGAGTGAAAATATGCCAACAGAACAAAATGTAGAAGAATGTGTTGAGGATAATAAACTTGAAGATGTGTCATTATGTCAGATTGAGGGGGGAGAAGAAGGCACAGTTCATTCTGAAAACGTGACGGCAGGGGCGGTTGAAGAGGCTGTAGAAATAGAAGAAATTGCGGAAACTGAGTTTGTTCTGGGAGCAGAGAAGGAAAATATTGTCAAGTCGAACTACTCACCAGAGCAGCATTGCGAAGTTCGGGAAGAAGATTCCCCTACAGAAAACGTGGTTTCAGAGCATGATGAAGATGCACAAAATCAGGAGTTTATCTGCAAGATCAGCAAACTGGAACCAGAAATGGAGAAAAAAGAATCTTTTCTGAATCAGGTTCACAAGCAAGACCTTTCCGGAGTTACTCCCAAAGAGGTACACGTCAACGAAGTTCTGAAAGCTAAAAACTTAGCTGCTGAAAACAAAGTACGGCAGAAAGCCAGGCCATCATTTGAGGAGTTGAAAAACGATTTAAAGTCGTTATCTCAACTTATTCATTCTGCACCCAGACGGGTAAAAACATCAGCTGTTAAAGGTACGCAAAACTGAATAATTTTGTTGCTGAATTTGCGTGTCAAGGTATAAAACATAGATCCTGATTCTCCCGATCATTTGATAAACACAGGGTTGGTTATGGTTTTAGTATTCAATGGCAATGATTACTTGTGTTGCAGTTTTTTCATTCTAATGTTCGGCTAAAAAGCCTCAAACTGTATAAAATATTTTGCTTTAAACTGATGCAGCAGCTTAACTTAGTGAAAACGAGACTTGTCTTTTCAGGTCCTAAAAGAAAAGTCATAAACAGTTCGGCAGTCAAAGATTATTTACTGCGTAGGAAATTAAAC
>JAKUUI010000087.1 GCA_022448485.1 SAR324 cluster bacterium | reverse complement strand
AGATGGGTGCAAATCCGGAACGCGAGGCTCGATTTTTTCAACAAACACGCAGATGCAGCTTACAGTGAAGGGTCGGAACTGCCGTATCACATGGCAACAGAGAATTTGAACTATGAAATTGAACTGGTTGTTACTATTGGAAAAAATGGAACAAACTTATCAGAGTCAGAGGCTCTGGATTATGTGTTTGGGTATGCAGTCGGGTTGGATTTGACCTTCGTGACCTGCAGGGAGAGGCTAATAAGAAATGCCGAACTTGGACCGCTCGGCTCCCTGTTCTGCTTTACACTTGATAGACGATGTTGGACACACAAAGCAGGTTAAAATTACACTGTCTGTCAACGGAGAGGTCCGTCAGTAGGGAGAATTAACGGATATGATTTGGTCTGTTCCGGAAGTTATTTCTAGTCTTTCAAGATTATTTGAACTATATCCTGTAGACCTGATTTTTACCGGCACACCGGTTAGGGTACGCCAACTGAGCAAAGGTGATAGACTAGAAGGCGAGGTTGAAAATTTGGCTAAGTTGAAAATTACAATCCTGTAAAAATAAAATTAATCGAATTTTTACTAAAGTTTCATCAAAATTTGTCGAAAATAATAATATCTCATTATCAGAGAAAATTATTGTTTCAACATTTTTTATGTGCAGGCTTTTACCAGCACATTTTTCAACATAGCATTAAAGATGAAAATGATAAAAATTCCACAAAATACGTATTGGTTAATTATTTTCGCAGTGGTCTTTTTTCTTGGTTCCGGATGCTCAAAATTGATTGGTTTTACCAAGGATAGTACCGCTCCAGCATCTTGTGCTGATAGTGTGATTGAACGGGCTTTTAATCTGCATGAGGATGCCAAGTCCGGTTTAGCTTTGTATTTTGAAGAACGAAGTGACAACCAACTTTTTCAGGCTTTCTATGCAGCAACGGATTCAGTTTATGAATCTCGGAAGGTGAAAAAGTGCTGGGATAGAAGGATATCTCACTACAACGCATTGCGGAATTTGCTGGAAATAAACACCGCTTTAGCTTGGATTATTCGACGCAACATGCCGGATGACGACCGTGGCGAAATGATCTCTGTTTTCCGGGATCAGTACGATTGGTTAATGCCTAATTATCGCTGAATTTCCCAACTTGCTTTTTTACTTCCATCAGTCTAGTATATAGTTTTTTGTTGCTCTCCAAAACGACTCCAGTCGTTGATATAGTCAGTATACTTAAAATCTTCTGTAAATATTTTACATGAGTGAGTCTTATCCCATGACCCTTCGGGGATACGAGAATTTAAAAAAAGAACTCAAACAATTGACCAGTATAGATCGGCCTGCTGTGGTAAATGCTATTTCTACCGCAAGGGAACATGGAGATCTAAAGGAAAATGCTGAATACCATGCGGCCAAAGAACAACAGGGGTTTATAGAAGGAAGAATTCAGGAACTGAATGCAAAGCTGGCTCTTGCAAATGTGATTGATATTGCAAAACTATCTGGTGAAAAGATAGTGTTTGGGGCAACTGTTACTTTTGTGGATGTTGATACTGACGAAGAAAGAATCTATCAGCTTGTTGGTGATGACGAATCAGATATAGAGCAAAATAAAATTTCTATTTCTTCACCTATAGCCCGTGCTTTAATCGGTAAGTCTGTTGGAGATACTCTCACCATACCTATTCCCAAAGGGAAAATTGAAGTCGAAATTCTGGAAGTCGAATTTATTGTTTGATTTTAATTCATTCGGTCGAGTAATTTAATCTGCCCGTCTTTTAGAACCATAGCACTCTGGAAAGTCTCTTTTAAATCATCAAGTGTCCGGATTTCTTGAAAAGGAAGATTAAGCGATTTAGCAGTTTCCTGGTAGATCCAAGTCGGTTTTCTGTGTTTGCTCTTCAGCATTTTTAAAGAATGTGCCCCTTTGGTTTTTGAGAGTTTGTCTCCGGAGTCATCGTTTTGTAAGAAGTGGTGTACAAAGCGGATTGCAGGGAAAGTGGAGTCATTTAAACACTTTGCCAGAAAAAGTTGTGCACCTGTTGAAGCCCGCAAATCCTGTCCCCGTATCACAAGGTTCACTCCCAGTTCTAGGTCATCAATAATGGACGCAAGCTGATAAGCTGGGAGTCCATCCCTTCGTTTGATTACAAAGTCACCCATTTCTTGGGATACATCAATTTTCTCAATTTTATTTGTAAATGTTTTGAAGCTGACAAAAGTTTGCTCAGGAACACGAACTCGCCATGGCTGATTCTCGTTCAGCAGATTGAGCTTCTTGTCACGGCAAGTTCCCGGATAATTCCGGTTAAGAGACAATTGCCTGATTTCTGAACGTGAGCATTCACAGGCAAATAAGTGTCCGGATTTGTGAAGAAGTTCAAGTGATTCGTGGTAACGCTCCTTGCGTAATTGTTGTGAGAATTTTGAGTATAATTCGTCAGGTCCGGAAGGTCCGGAGTCGTAGTCGATGCCCAACCATTCCAATTGTACAAAAATATCTTCCACTGAAGAACGCTCAACTCGTGGCCCGTCTAGGTCATCGATTCGAAGATGCAAATGTCCTCTCTGGTAATCTACAAGCAAACGGGTCAGCAGAAAATTAAAAGCATTGCCAAAGTGAAGATAGCCGCTTGGGGTGGGTGCTAATCTGGAGAAAACAAGGGAGGACATTAATTTCTGCTCATTTTTGGGTTAATATTCCGTGTTGTTGTGGAGTAAGCAAAATTTTGAGAAGAAAAACTAACACAACGAGGATTATGCAGACCAGGCTCAACATTGTAAGTCCAGACTGAAAACCCTCATCGTAATCAGATAGCAGTCCCAGGCTCAGTGGGCCTAGTACTCCACCAATTTCAGCTGCGGCAAAGAACATCCCACCTGCAGAACCGGCGTAACGAAAGCCAACTTGTGGTATTTCCATTAAAATGAGCAGTAGAATTGTCATCATTGAGCCTTGTGTGATTCCTTTCAGAGCAAGGCCAATTAAAATGATGGGTTCACTATAGGATTTTAGTAAAATTACTGACGTTACTGCAATTATAAACAAACCTGCAAGGATCCAGAACCCTTAGGTTCGGCAAGGCCATCCTTGGGATAAATAATGCTCCTAGTATACCGATCAGAGTTGGTATTGATGCCCAATATCCGGCGCGTTCGGCTCCCAGTCCACGTGTTTGTAGGATCTCATGCATCCAATTGGAAAGGCCATGGTTATAAAGAAATATGCAGATGCCCATTAGCAGTGTAATACGTAACGGCAAGAGATTGAAAAGTGCCAGAAAGACCTGACCTTGAGGTGGACGTTCCAATTTACTTAAATTGACTTCCATTTCTCGGCTTTCTGGGTGAGTACTGATAAGCAACCAGATCAATCACGAAAGAAAAACTATTGAACTGTAAATCCATAGTATTTTCCGCCAGTCTCCATCCATCCAAGGCATAATCACAGAATTGGTGATTGAAAGCACAGTGATGCTCCCCAATGCCATTCCGGTTATATAAATTCCCATGGCTAACTTTCTTTCACGTTCATTGAACCAAATGCTGATCAATTTAGGTGCTCCTACTGAAATTAGTGGTCCACCTAATCCAAAAAAAGCCACGGCCAATAAAAGTGTGAGTTGGCCCTGAGCAAAACCTCTCATCATGCATGAAAAACCTACCAACACTGAGGCAATCAAGAGTGAACGACGTAATCCTAGACGATCAATCATAGCACCACATGGCAAAGCAGTAGCAATATAGACCAGTTGCCATGCACCAAGCACTCTGCCCATTTCGGTATAATTCATGTTTAGCTCATAGGTAATGGGACGAACTAGTGGGGCAAGACTGGTCACGGTCATGCCGAAGCAGAAATAAAGGAGCCAAACACCTGACAGCATTAGCCAGCGATGTGAAAAAAGCGTTACTGTATCAGATTGATGAGAAGTCAATGAATCAAATGGGTTAAGTTGTTTAGTTGAATTTATTTTTAAGGGAAACTAAAAGTTACTTAGCATTACCAAGATTAAAACTAGATTTTTCTGTAATAGCAAAACTTGTCGATGGTTATTGGTACTTGATTCGGAAGTCAAAGTCGTCGTATTCTGCTGGGACTCTCCCGTAAAGTACCTTATGGGCGGCCATTCTTCCCAGTTCATCGGCTGACTTTGCGGCCTGACCTTCGCCTACTAGACAGCTATACACCTCCGTGCCGTCAAATTTGTCTATGAACTGAAGACCTGATTGTGACTTGGTGGTAACACAACTCGATGTGTGCTGTGAAAGGAGCTCTGTACCGGGAAGGACTTTCGAGAGTTCTTCGCTTAACCACTCCGCAATGTCAGCGTCGCCGATGCCTTGGAACCATGGGATAAGATTCTGCTCGGGGTCAACCATAGAGTGACCACTTGATTGGCCGATCTTAAGCCATGTGCGGCCATCTGGGTACTTGATCGGAGGGAGAATGTAGACTGATCCACCAATTTCATCAGTCTGATGGTAAATGACAGAGGGCATTGCAGACAGGATCTCGGCTGTATCTTTACTAACCTCACCGAACACGACCGTGTGCTCGGCTACCTCGATAGAAATCGGTTCAGGTATTATCCCAAAGTGGTTCGCGAACGCACCAGTGGCAAGCAGCACTTTACTACAGCGGCACTCCCCGTCGTCTTTCCAAGACAGGATTTGTACTCTATTGTGTTCTTTTATTCGTGTTACCGTCTCATTAATGACCTGACCGCCAGCAAGTTGCACCAACTCCCCCTGTGCGGCGATGAATCTCCTTGGATCGATGTGACCAGCTGTTCCAATCTCGTGTATTCCAGTCATGCCCTCCGCAAACTGAAGATACGGGAACATTTCAGCTAGGCCTGCGTTGTCGAGGATGGAATGATTGAGATCGTGTACAACTGCACAAGCACTGAGTTCGTCAAGATACGGGACTATTCCACTCACTGTGATTTGCCCGACATCATAGAAGAACGTTATTCCGGTGCGTGATTCTAAACCACGGTAGCGGGCTATCGACGCTGCTGAGATTTTAGCGTAGTATGGATTACGGTCGAGTACCCGAGTGATGCGGCCTGAATCATGGTGGCTTCCGAATACTCCCTCGTGAGTTGAATGATCGGCGGGTTCACCTGGGCCAATCAGTGCCACTGATGCACCGAGGTCAGCCAAGTGTCTGGCTGCTGATGAGCCTAACATGCCGCGTCCGATGACCGCTACGTCAACTTTAGATTTCACGGTCATATACCATCACTTTTTAAGTGTAAAGAGTTGCTGTTTCTCATTAATGTTGTTGTGTCAAAAAGTTTTGAAATACTATTGGAGGAATTCGGCAGGGGTTTATTTATAAACAAGCAATAAATCTAAAAACTCTCCTTAATCACTTGTTAGAAATTATACGGAAAAATGGTATAATAGTGAACCTAATAATCTAGAACGTGTATATATATGAAAATTTGATTTTCAATGGAGGTGATACATCCTCCAAGTGTCTCAATTAATTTAATTGAAGACTTGCTCAGCAAATATTTCTGGTGGACATTAACTGGTAATATTGGGTAGGGGATTTATATGTAATTTTTTTAAATAGCAGGATCTTTCGATATAAATTGACATTAGGACCATTTAATGTTATCTAATCCCGGGGTGATTTGCTTAATTAAAGATATTTAGAATGTACGAAACGTCAGATATTAGGAAAGGACTAAGGATTGAACTGGATGGAGATCCATTTGTGGTGATGGAATTTCAGTTTGTTAAACCAGGAAAAGGTACAGCATTTACGCGGACTAAAATCCGTAACATGATTAACGGCGCGGTGCTCGACCGAACTTTTAAGTCTGGAGAAAAACTCAAACCGGCTGATACTGAAGATCGTGAAATGCAGTTCCTATATAGTGACGGAGATTTCCATTTTTTGGATAACAGTAACTATGAACAGGTGAGTTTGGAAAGCAGCGTTGTCGGTGATGCTTCTAACTATCTGACAGAAAACATGATGATTGAAGTGAGTTTTTTTCAGGGTCGCTCTATCGGTTTAACCTTGCCGAATTTTGTTGCACTGAAAGTTACTGAAACTACTCCTGGAGAAAAGGGAAACACTGTAACCGGAGCATCGAAGCCAGCAGTTGTATCAACAGGCTACACGGTAAATGTTCCTTTGTTTGTCAACGAGGGAGATCAAATTCGAATTGATACTCGAACTGGTGAATATGTGGAGCGTGAAAAAGCCTAGTTAAAAAACAAACATGTTTTGAGACGGGACGTTTTTTAGAAGTAAATCTAAATTTTAGATAAACCATTTTTTGCATGGATTAGCATTAAGTCAGAAATTGTCCAATTCTAAACTCCGAGTTTCTCACTAGTAGTTTCAGTGAGGCACGTTAAATCATCTCTACTGAATTCCTGCTAACACTTCCCTTCA
This sequence comes from SAR324 cluster bacterium, assembly GCA_022448485.1. Classification (GTDB taxonomy): domain Bacteria; phylum SAR324; class SAR324; order SAR324; family NAC60-12; genus Arctic96AD-7. The sequence goes on along the minus strand of JAKUUI010000087.1, from coordinate 1,873 downwards.
TAATTCTAGCCCCAAACTCAAACAAGGATTATTCGTCAGGTTTCTGATCATGTCTAAATCTTCACAGACATCCAGCATTTCGCTGTTATCCGGAGACTATCAAGGGAGGTTTATTGATGTCTCCTTCGGTACCGAAAAGTCTGAAGGTTCATCTGCAGAGAATGTTCATAGCATCCTTGTTTTAATTGAAGATCGGTTGTTTTCGTTGAGGATTCAAGAAAAAATTAAACTCTCAAAGGGAGCATTAATTTCTTTTGAAGTGACTGAAGAAGGTGTGGTGGAGAACGTAAAAATAGAAAAATCCGCAGTAAATTTTGACGTAGAAGGTGACTTGCTGCGCTGGAGACGTCCGGCAAATAATCCTTCAAGAATGGAATTGCTACGGACTCGCCATCAAATCATTCTTGGAATAAGAGAGTGGTTTGACCAGCAAAATTTTATTGAAACAGAAACTCCAGCGCTGGTTTTTGCGCCAAGTCCGGAGACACAATTTGTCCCAATGAAAACAGATTCAGGATTTTTAATAACATCTCCGGAATTTCAGATGAAACGCTTGCTGGTAGGTGGTTTTGAAAAAATTTTCCAACTCGCCCGATGTTTTCGCAATGCTGAAAGTGGCCCCCTGCATAATCCGGAATTTACCATGCTTGAATGGTATCGTACTCACGAGCCATTGGAAATGCTAATGAAGGATATTGAGCAATTGGTTATGCATCTTAGAGAAACGGTTTCAGCTGAATACTTTAGCAAACATATCCCAGTACCACCTTGGCCGCGTAAAACAGTGAGTGAATTATTTAAAGAACATTTGGACATTTTTTTGGATGGTACTGAAACTGTGGTTCAATTGCGGAAAAAAGCTCAGCTTGCAGGATATGATAAATTGTTGGTTGATACTTCTGTATCAAACTTAACTGATTCGCTAGCATACGAGCAAATATTTTTCCAGCTGTGGAATCATGTTGAAGCGAAACTGGTCGTATCGTCTCCGGTTTTTGTCCATGATTGGCCATTGCATCTGGCGAGCCTCGCTCGGCAGTCTCCAGAACACCCCGGATTTGCAGAACGTGTTGAATTCTATGCTGACGGAATGGAATTAGCCAATGGCTTTAGAGAGCTGACGGATGCATCCGAACAACGGAGACGTTTTAAACAGGATATGAAAAACCGAGAATCAGAGGGACGTGAGGCTGTACCTCTAGATGAAAAATTTCTAAGCTGTCTTGAGCAGGGACTGCCGGAGAGTTCCGGAATGGCTTTGGGAGTTGACCGGTTAATTATGTGGCTTTGTGGTGCACAGAATATACGGGAAGTGCTGTGCTTTTCACAGGGTGAAGTTTAGGTGGGTTTCCGGCTTTTGTACAGGTTAAAAACTAGTATCTAAATCAATTAAGTTATGGAACGAACCATCGTACACATGATCCTGCATTTTTTAGTGCCTTTTATGGTAGCCAAAACAGCATGGAAGGAAAACTGGTTATTCCCGTTTATTATCATGGCACTGACGATTGCAGTTGATTTTGATCACCTTCTAGCTGATCCAATATTTGATCCGAACCGCTGTGGCCTTGGTTTTCACCCTCTTCATAGTTGGCCTGCCATTGCAGTTTATCTTGTAGCCATTTTCTCATGTCGTTTGCGGATTGTCGCCTTGGGTCTGCTAATTCATATGGGGCTAGATGGAACTGATTGTTTGTGGATACGCTGACGAACTCAGTTATTTCCTCAGTTAATTATTCCTACAAAACAGGTGTTGCACTTGTGTAATTTTGCTAAAGGACTTTATCCACCGTTGTATATTTGTGTAAGTATTTTTGTTAATAGACAATAATTGACAGTGTAGTAAAATCTTTGTTTGATTATCCTCCAAATC
>JAKUUI010000086.1 GCA_022448485.1 SAR324 cluster bacterium | reverse complement strand
TTCCGCAATTAAATCTGCTGCCCGAGCGCCAACCATGTGTATTCCTAAAATTTCGTCAGTATCCTTATCTGCCAGAACTTTCACAAAACCATCCGTGTCCATAGAAACACGGGCTCTCCCTAATGCTTTGAAGGGGAAATTACCTGCTGTGTAGTTATAATTTTCCGCTTTTAATTCGTCCTCGGTAAAACCGACTCCTGCTGCTTCCGGCCATGTGTATAGCACTTCCGGAATTGATTTGTAATTAATATGCGGTTTTTGCCCAACCATTGTTTCTGCCACAAAAACTCCTTCTTCTTCGGCCTTGTGTGCCAGCATTGCTCCAGCAATCACATCACCAATTGCATAAATTCCCGGAATCGCAGTTTCCAGGTGTTCATTTACCGGAATTCGTCCCTGTTCGTCCAAAGCAATACCAATATCATCCAATCCCAGATTATCAGAGTATGGTCGACGTCCCACCGCAACCAGGCAGTAATCTCCGCTGAATTCCACTTTTTCACCATTTTTGTTAGTTGCGACAACAGTAACACTTTTTCCTTTCACTGCTGCGCTTTGTACAGTATGACTGAGAAAAAACTCCATGCCCTGTTTTTTTAATAACCGCTGAACCTCTTTACCCAGCGATAAATCCATACCTGGAATTAAACGATCGAGATATTCCACCACCTGCACCACTGAGCCGAGTCTGTTATAAACAGAACCAAGTTCCAGCCCAACCACGCCTCCGCCAATCACAATTAATTTTTCCGGAACTTTTTCCAGACTGAGGGCTTCAGTGGAAGTAATGACACGTTTCTTGTCACAAACCACTCCAGGAATGCTGGATGGCTTGGAACCAGTGGCTATAATCACACGTTCAGTGTTCACTGTTTGCTCAGCTCCGGCTTCTCCATTGACAATAATCGTCTGTGCGTCTTTAAAAGTCGCATGACCGGTAAGAACTGTGATTTTATTTTTTTTCATTAAATACTGTATTCCTTCACAGGTCTGACCGACCACATCGTCCTTACGCTGACGCATCCTCGGCCAATTGAGCTCAAGCTTTTCCGCATTGATACCGTGTGTCTCAAAATGACGCTTGGCATTGTTAAAATGTTCGCTGGAGTCAAGCAGGGCTTTTGAAGGAATGCAGCCTACATTTAGGCATGTACCCCCCAGTTTAGGGTGGCGTTCAATTATTGCTGTTTTCAAACCAAGCTGTGCGCAGCGTATTGCCGCAACATAACCTCCTGGTCCTGAACCGATGACAGTTGTGTCGAATTTCTCCATGTTTCAGAGTTTCAGAGTCAGAAAGTCTTAAACGTCCAGCAGCATTCTGGTTGGATTTTCCAGATATTCTTTTACATGAACCAGAAAACTAACTGACTGTTGGCCATCAATAATTCTATGATCATAAGACAGAGCTACAAACATCACTGGACGAATCTCAATTTTTCCCTCTACAGCCATCGGCCGTTCAACAATATTGTGCATACCCAGAATCGCGCTTTGTGGTGGATTTATTATTGGAGTGGAAAGCATTGAACCAAAAACACCGCCGTTTGTGATAGAAAAGGTCCCCCCTTTCATTTCGTCAATGCTGAGTTTGTTTTCACGAGCACGTTGAGCGAGTCTGGCTATTTCAATCTCAATCTGGGCAAGAGTAAGCGATTCAGCATTACGAACCACAGGAACCATCAAACCTTTTGACGCACTGACGGCAATTCCCATGTCGACATAATCATGAAGCACTATTTCATCACCATCAATCTGTGCATTCACTGCCGGAAAGTTTTTCAAAGATTCAGTACAGGCTTTGGTGAACAAACTCATGTAGCCCAACTTCACATTATATTTTTGCATAAACTCGTCTTTGCACTGGGAGCGCAATTCAATAATTGCACTCATATCGACTTCATTAAAAGTCGTCAGCATTGCAGTTTCGTTTTTTACAGAAACCAGTCGTTCAGCCAATTTGCGACGCAAACGGGACATACGTTCCCGTTTAATGTTTCTTGATCCGGACAAAACCGGTGGTTCCACTTGCTTACTTGTTTCCGGAGTTGAAGCGGAAGAGTCCGGAACCTTCAGCGAATGCTGCAGCATGTCCTGTTTAGTGATTCGACCTCCCGGACCGCTTCCGGACAGGTTTGTTATGCCTGATTCAGCCATCAATTTTCTTGCGGCCGGAGATGGGTGTCCGTCGGCATAGGCATCCGGAGCTTGTTTTAGCGGAACCTTAGCTGATTCTGAAGATTCAGTGAATTTTACAGTCTCCGGAGAAGATTTTTCCACCTGAGCAGATTCCGGCTTTGTCCCAGTAGTATCAATTGAACAGGCCACATCTCCGACCGCGGCGGTGTCCCCTTCCTGAAGCACAATCTTCAGTGTTCCGGTATTGTCTGCAATCAAAGGCAAAGTGGCTTTGTCAGTTTCAATCTCACAAATAGTTTCATCAACTTGAACATAGTCTCCATCAGCTTTGAGCCAACTGCCGATTTCGACTTCGGTGATAGATTCTCCCGGACTGGGAATTATAATATCCACTATAGACATAGACAAAACCTTTAAATGGGTTAGCTAAAAAATAATGAACCTGTAAAAAATCCTAAAACCGTGTCATTTCGAGCGAAGCGAGAAATCTTGCATAAGCTACTACACTAATATCATTAAGAATTCTCCATACGGTCGAAATGACAACTTTCTACTACTGCATCAAAATAATTAATTCCTGCATCAATATTTCTGCTTTTTATAATTTGTCATTCCTCAAAAGCTCTTTGCACCAGTTTTTTCTGCTGCGCGAGGTGAACTTGCGGTAATCCAACCGCGGGAGAACTGTCCGCGTCACGTGCAACCAGCCCCAGACTGTTCATTGTTTGAGGGAATGTGCGTAAGACAAAACACCAGGCGCCCATGTTTTCAGGTTCTTCTTGAACCCAGCACCATTGTCTGGCATTGCAATATAGTTTGAAGATACGGTGCAGCTGCTTTTCAGGGAAAGGGTAAATCTGTTCCAATCGGACAATCGCAATATTTCTTATCTGCTTTTTTTGCTGATGTTCCAGCAGGTCATAGTAAACTTTACCGCTGCAAAACAAAACTTTCCTTACAGAGTTAGAATCCACATAATCATCGTCAATCACTTCATTGAAACCGGTTCCCTCCAGAAAATCGTCCAGTGGGCTGACACACTCAGGATGACGCAACAAACTTTTTGGGGTAAAAATAACGAGGGGCTTGCGAAAAGGGAACGCTATCTGACGCCGCAAAACATGAAAGAAATTTGCCGGAGTGGTGCAGTTGATGATCTGCATGTTGTTCTCCGCACAAAGGGATAGAAATCGCTCAATTCGTGCTGAAGTATGTTCCGGCCCCTGTCCCTCATGTCCGTGTGGTAACATCAGCACAACACCATTCATGCGCTGCCATTTGGTTTCAGAGGAAGCAACGAACTGATCAATAATAATTTGCGCTCCATTGGCAAAATCGCCAAATTGTGCTTCCCAAATTGTCAGGGCGTTTGGTGAGGCATAAGCATAGCCGTATTCAAAACCAAGAACACCATATTCGGAGAGAAAAGAATTGTACACTTCAAAGGGAGCCTGATCCTCAGAAAGATGGTTCAAGGGAATATATTTTGTGTTGTCCTCTGCTTTAATAATTGCATGACGATGAGCAAAAGTTCCACGTCCAGAATCTTGTCCGCTCAAGCGTACAGCACAATTTTCACTCAGCAAAGTCACGTATGCCATAGTTTCTGCCATTGCCCAATCGAGCTGTTTTTCCTCCGTAACCATCTTTCGACGGTTTTCATAAATCTTCCCGATCTTTGCGAAAAATTTCAATTTTTCTCCGGAACTTCCAGGTTTGTGTAAGTCGGTAGCACTAACACTTAGATCAAGGAATTTCTCCCGAGACACCCCTGTTTCCGGTGATTTTTCAAAATCCTTGTCATCAGCTCTGCGTACACCAGACCAGACTCCTTCAAGGAATGAAGTAACGGAGGCAGTTTCCTGCTGCTTGGATTCCTCCAGACGATCGTTGAGGTACTGTTTAAATTCAGACTCCATCTGTTCAGTTTCTTTTTCCGTCAAGCTTCCGGATTCCACAAGTTTCCTGCTATAGACCTCCCTTACACTGGGGTGCCTGGCAATTCGCCGATACAAATCCGGCTGGGTAAATCTGGGCTCGTCAGCTTCATTGTGTCCATGTCGCCTGTAACCTAAAATATCTACGAACACATCTCTATGAAATTCTTGACGAAACTCAAGCGCTAGTTTTGTAACATACGCCACAGACTCAATTTCATCGGCATTAACATGGAACACCGGAGAAAGTGTAGTTTTTGCCACATCTGTACAATAGGTGCTGGAACGTCCCTCTATGAAATCTGCAGTGAATCCAATTTGATTGTTTATCACCAAATGCACAGTTCCTCCTGTTCCGTAACCGGGCAATTTTGACATTTGCAATACTTCATACACAATTCCCTGGCCTGCCATGGAATGATCTCCGTGTATAAGAATTGGCACCAGCTTTTTAAAATTTCCATTATGATACTGGTCTATTTTCGCCCGTGAAATTCCTTCCACAACCGGATTTACTGCTTCTAAATGTGAGGGATTCGGTGTCAGGCTCAGGTGCACGATTTTTCCGCTTCTCACTTCTTTGTCGCTGGAATAGCCCATGTGGTATTTCACATCGCCGGCAAATCCATCTCTGCCGAAGGCTTTGCCTTCAAATTCCGCAAAAATATCGTTGTATGTTTTTCCTAAAATATTTGCCAGTACATTCAGCCGCCCCCGATGGGCCATACCAATGACAAAATCTTCCACTCCCAATTCTGCTCCGCACTCAACCACGGTGTCCAGCGCTGGAATAATTGATTCTCCTCCTTCGAGCGAAAACCGTTTTTGACCCACAAATTTTTTGTGCAGAAAATTCTCAAAGGCAACTGCCTCATTGGTTTTTCGTAAAAGTTCAATTTTCTCATCACGAGAAAAATTTGGTGTGTTGCGGCAGGATTCCATTTTTTGCTCAAGCCATTGAATGATCTCCACTGTTCGCACAAATTTGTATTCCACACCGATGGAACCGCAATAAGTTTGTTCCAGACACTGGTGTATTTCCCGCAATGTCGCAGTACCCAGTCCAATACGTTCTCCCGCGTGAAACTCAGTATCCATATCTGCGTCGCTCAAACCAAAATTTTCCAGCACAATTGGCCCCTCGTGCTCCCGGCGTGGACGAACCGGATTGGTTTTTGCGAACATATGTCCACGCTGACGATATGCTCCAATCAGGTTACTGACCGCGATCTCTTTTTGAAATTGTTCCGGAGCCGCATTTACAGGTAGACCCTCAACAGCTGTTTTTACACCACCTTGATAAAATTCCGTCTTTGAAAATTCAAAACCCTCAAAAAAATTGCGCCACTCCTGGTCCACAGAAAATGGGTCTTGCTGATATTGGTGATAAAGTCCTTCAAACGCGTCTATTTCGGCGTTGCCTAAATAAGTTAGTTGAGTCATGACATGGGTCTTTCGATATGTGAAGAAAGATATTTTTCAGAAAATGTTGAAAGATGACAGTCCATTTTACAGCAAACATAGAGTAGAATGGAAATAAATTATAAAACCCAAGCCTGAGGAAGATCAGGAAAATGAGAGCTGATTTATTTAAGGGAAATAGTTTGAAGATGATCACCGGCAACATTACTGCCGGCATTAACGGTATGGATGAACGGTAGAATTATAAGAGGAAAGAGTTTTGAGAGAGGGACTTGCCGCGTTGCTACTGGAAAAGAAGGATTGCTCACTGCGGACAAAAGTGTTTTTTACCTGCGGGTTATAGAGTTTTCCGGCCTTTTCAGTCTTCGAAAAAAGTAAAATTTCGCATACGCAGAGAGTTCATCACAACAGAAACAGAACTGAGCGCCATCGCAGCTGCGGCAAGCATCGGATGTAAAGCATGGAAGTTAAAGAACGAACACAGGACTTTGATGAACTGCTGTCAAAAAAAGAAACTCAAGGACAAAGCACTGTTTTCAATATATTAACTTTTTTTGTAACACCATTATCGATTGTTGTAGGAATCACAGGAGGGCTCCAATTTAGTCAATTTGAGAATCCCTTACCTCTCATTTCTGCCAAGATGCTCACTCAAATAGTTCCACTAATTCTTCACTGTCGGACAATCAAAATGATGTTATTTTTTGGGTGGTTCTAGACCAACCAAATATGAAACACTTCAAGAGCCTTTATGCAAAAGTAAATCAAAAACAATAGAGGCGTTCCAAAGGGGGTTTTGTCTCTCACAAAAGTCTCACCCAATAACTATTTAGCAGGAAAAGCAAGCTTTTGTTAACAGAAGAGAATCTCAATTCAGGCTGTTTTTATTTCAATCGAAAAATAGTTACTCCCTACCTATCAAATAGTTATATTCCTTCACGAGAGCAAAGAATTCTATTATTGAAAAAAATAGAAAATTACAGAAAGGAATTCTTTTCGCCTAAAGGCATAACTGAAGAGGGAAGGTCTCCATGCTAAAAAGCTAAATATTTTGACAAAATAGAGGTGTCTGTTCATCATGGTGTATTCCTTTCAAGTGGTCGACCACCACTAATTATTCACAGTCAGACAACCAACACAATCATATTCTAAATTGATAAAAAGGAATATGTTAATTCTTTTATTGTATCTAATGGTTTTTCTTCAGGAATAAAATGACCTGAGTCTAGTGAACGACCTGCAACCTTATATGAACAATATTGTTGCCATATTTCCTTTCTTCAAAATGCGTATGTTATCTACTAAAATTTCTCGCTGGTATTCACCCAATTTTTTTGGTAGCAATAACTTGACAAATTCTTTCGTTTGGAAGAAACGCAAACATTTTGGTATGCGCTTCAGCCAAAGAATGTACCTCATTTTGCTTTTTTGCGACTGCCTTTAGTTGAACATGCATTTGACATTTCCCCCACATTAACGGCAGAGTATATAGTACCAACGATAGAACGCTACTTGATTTTGCTTCACGAAAACCACATGAACCAGCCAGGAGGAAAATGAAACCATCTGAAAAACAAGCACTAGCAACTACGTCTGCAGCTGAATCTCTGGTTCTTCAGGAGGAAGAAAATGGCGTTGCTACCCTAACGCTGAATCGTCCAAAACAATTCAATGCTTTATCTGAAGCAATGTTGGCCGCACTACAGGAAGAGTTGGAGGCCATTGCAGAAAATGAAGCAGTAAGACTCGTGATTTTGCAGGGTGCAGGGAAGGTTTTTTGTGCAGGACATGATTTGAAGGAAATGATTGCTACGCGAAAAGAGACATATTATCAAACGCTCTTCAAGCAATGCAGTAAGATGATGATAACGCTCAATCAAATGCCTCAGCCTGTCATTGCCCGTATCCACGGGATTGCAACTGCGGCAGGGTGCCAATTGGTTGCCGCATGTGATTTGGCGGTTGCGGCGGATGATGCGCGCTTTGCGACATCCGGAATCAACGTTGGCTTATTTTGCTCAACACCTGCTGTTCCTGTGAGCCGGAATATCCCGAGAAAACAGGCGATGGAATTACTGCTAACTGGAGAGTTCATCGACGCGCAAACTGCTCTGCGCTGGGGCTTGATTAATCGGACGTCTCCTTTGGAGAAGCTGGATGAGGAAATTAAAAAACTGGCAGATTCCATTCTTGCCAAATCCTCCGTGGCTGTTTCCACAGGCAAGAAAATGTTCTACAAACAAATCGAACTAAACATAAAAGATGCATACGCCTTTGCCGGTGAAATCATGGCTTGCAACATGATGGCAGAAGACGTGACTGAGGGCGTTGACGCTTTCATCAACAAAAGACAGATGGAGGACCACTAAATTTAGCTTATGTGGACCGACAAGCTATTTGGCTCTTTTTTCCTTTCTCATTTTTTGAGCAAACTGAAACCGTTCGTTGAGGTAGACTGTCTGTTCCTTGACGGCTTCAGAAGCCGAAGTCTCGTCCCGTTGCTTTAAGGCGTCAACCATCTTCTGATGCTGACTGAGAACAACTTTACGATCTCGTACACGAAAGACCACCATGTTTTCTATCGGCTGAAGAGCTTCTATTACTGAAAACATGATGAATTGTAGTACAGGATTATGGGTGGCATCAGCAAGGATTCGATGGAATCGGACATCGGAATCACAAAACTCTGTATCCGAAATAGATTGGTTTTTTTGTATCAGAAGTTCTTCCTCAAGCATATTTAATTCTGCTTCATCACGACGTTCCACAGCATGCTGAACGCAAAGCAACTCAAGGCCTCTACGTGCTTCAAGAATCTCAGGAATGGAAAACTCACCCAGGCTGACCAAAAGTGATGTTGATGTACTGAGGTTCGAACTGGCATCTACAATACTCGGTCGATTGA
>JAKUUI010000085.1 GCA_022448485.1 SAR324 cluster bacterium | reverse complement strand
ACTGGAAGCAATAAAAATGTTTTCTTCGGTTTCAGGGAGATTGTTTTTTTTGAGGGCCTCGGCTGCTTTTGGCATTCCCGGTTCCAGCACGTCGAGCGGATCGTCTTTGAAAATCGGTTTGCCGAGTTGCTCTGATGCCAGCTTGACGATTTCCGCATCCGGCTCGACCGGTGTCCTGCCAAAATAGCCGAGTACCATATTTCCGTATTGCGGATTGATTTTTTCCCATTTTCCTTGGGTGACGTTGAGGTAGGCTTGCTGGAAATAGAATTGCGAAACCGGAGTAACTGATGCTCCAAAACCACCGAGCCGGACAACCTCCGACATTTCCTTGATGACTTCGGGATAAAGGTGCAGCGTTCCGGTGTCACGCATCATCATTGTGTTAGCGGTCAACGCACCTCCAGGCATAGGGGAAAACGGGATTAGCGGAGAAACCATTCTGGATTCAGGCGGGAAAAAATAGTCTTCAAAACTATCCGCAAAGACTTCTTCGGCTTTAATTATTTTATCCGGATCAATATCCAGTGTGTAATCCGTACCTTTGAGAGCATGCCACATGGTCAAAATGTCAGGCTGCCCCGTTCCTCCGCTGACCGGACTCATGGCCAGATCAATGCGGTCAATTCCACCCTCTATCGCACCTAAATATTGACTGACGGACGCTCCGGCAGTGTCGTGCGTGTGCAGGTGCATAATTGTCCCTTCCGGAACCATTTTTCGTGCGCCTTTGATAGTTTTATGTACTTTCTGGGGGTTCGCCGTACCGCTGGCATCTTTAAAACAAATTGAATCGAAAGGTACATCCGAATCCAGAATATTGCGCAAGGTTTTCAGATAATATTCTGTATCATGTGCCCCTTCGCATCCGGGCGGCAAATCCATCATGGTAATCACGATTTGATGGTGTAAACCATGAGCTGTAATACGCTCTCCAGAGTATTTAAGGTTGCGCAAATCGTTTAAGGCATCAAAATTCCGTATGGTCGTGATTCCGTGTTTTTTGAACATTTTTGCATGTAGATCAATCATGTCCCGTGGCTGTTGACTGAGTGCCACCACATTGATTCCGCGTGCGAGAGTTTGCAAATTTGCATCCGGTCCAACCGTTTTGCGGAATGTATCCATCATATCAAAGGCAGATTCATTACAATAAAAGAACAAACTTTGGAATCGTGCCCCTCCGCCGGCCTCAAAATAGCTGGTTCCAGCCTCGATTGCCGCTTCTAAGGGCGGTAGAAAATCCTTAGTCGCAACTCGTGCGCCAAAGACAGATTGAAACCCGTCCCGGAAGGACGTATCCATAAACTCAATAAGTTTCTTGGCCATGATGTTTTTTTGGGTTATGGTTTTTGATAATGAAATAAATTTAATTAAGGGGTATTATCATCTGACTCGAAAGATGTAATTGCTCCCGCAAAAACTTCTATGGGTACAGCGGAAGATTGATCAGTTTGAGTGGTATTTGTTTTGAATTTGCGCCGAGCTTGAAGCGCCTGCAGTTGGAGTATTGTGTAATTACGAGTGAGGTTTTTTACCCATGCAATGAACACAATCATCAGCAATAAAAAAAGCATGACCATTGCCATGCCTACGCACATTAGCTTGAGTCCTTCCAGCAACATATGTCAAACGAAGTGAGGATCAAAAAAAGATTCGTTTATTTAAGTCTGGCTTTATAAATATGACCTTATTAGAAATGCATTCTCTAATACGTCAGTCTACTATATTTTTGCTGTAATTTCAATGAAACTATGTTTATAACTCAAGAACAAATTCAATTATTTGAAAGGGATGGCTTTTTAGTGCTGGAGGACCTTGTTTCGCAAGAAGCTTGTAATGTTCTGCGACACAGAGCTTCGGAAATTGTGGAAACTTTCGATCCTTCGGAATCGGTTTCGATCTTTACTACAAATGAGCAAACCCGGTTTTCAGACCGTTATTTTGTGGAATCAGGAGATAAAATTCGCTGTTTTTTTGAGGAGGAGGCTTTTGAAGAAAATGGCGAGTTAAAACAACCTAAGGAGTTATCAATCAACAAGATCGGCCATGCCATGCACGATCTGGATCCGGTTTTTGATAATTTTTCCAGGACTCCTGAATTAGCTGAAATTGCAAAGGATGTGGGATTTAAAGATCCAAGAATTTTACAGTCGATGTTCATTTTCAAGCAGCCTCATATTGGTGGAGAAGTAGTCTGTCATCAGGATGCCACTTTTCTTCATACTGAACCGCTGAGCGTGAAAGGATTCTGGTTTGCCTTGGAAGATGCGACTCAGGAAAATGGATGTATGTGGGCCATTCCAGGAGGACACAGGAGTCCAGTAAAATCACGTTTTTTTCGAAGTGAAAGCGGTGAGGGAACCGAGATGGAGATCTTCGATGATACGCCTTGGGAGGAATCCAAACTAGTGCCACTGGAAGTGAAAGCAGGAACGATGGTAGTGCTTCATGGGTTGCTGCCCCACATGAGTTTTGCCAACCGTTCCGCCCGCACAAGACATGCTTACACCATGCATCTTATTGAAGGTACAGCAGATTATCCTGAGTGGAACTGGCTGCAGCGTTCTCCGGAAATGCCGTTACGTGGTTTCTAACAGCTTTATTTTACGAAGTGGCGTAAGCACTGGGATAGCGTGAGAGGAAGGCGATGGCCAACCTCAGCTCCCGGCGATCTGTGCACTCTCCGATTTTGTGTGTGTTTTGCTCTATTCCCGGCCCAAATCCAAACATCGGTGGGTGCTTGAAATCCCCAGCGTGAACCCACGCTTTTCGTTCCGAAATTTCAATTTCAGTGTTTTCTTCAGGAATGGGAAATCCGACTCCATCTGTTGAAAAAATCCAGCGATCAATTCGTGGCTCTTTGCGGATGGTTCCTGCGGCGGCACCGGACCTTCTGGTTTCATTTTCCGTTTCCACATTCGGGGTAACCACCATCCGATACACGTCAGTAGCGGTTTGAATGGCTGCGTGATCCTCTGGAGTGGCCCAGCCCATGTAAATCTGCTTGTTGCCGGGACGATAGTTGTTCCATGTCAACTCCTCGTAAACCGGAACAGAAACATCCACCGTTAGTCCCGCTTCCCGTGCGTTTTTCACAGATTCAAAACCATCAATGTCCGCTACTGCTTCTTCCGGATTTTCACCTACTGTCAGTCGACGGTCAAAGCGAAATATGAAACGATCCGGAACCGCACAATCGCTCGGAGTGTCCAGATTTGCCAAAGACGCGGTGCGAGTACCATGTCCCAAAAAAGGATCGTCTTTAAAACCTTCACGGGCATCGTAACGTTGTGCGGCTTCAGAAATAATAGCGCTGCCGAACTCCAGAGGATTCAACCCTTCCCACGGCATGGAACCGTGACATGAGCGGCCTGTGACGGTCACTTCAATCTGCATTCGTCCGCGTTGTCCACGATAAATTCCGAGGGCCCCTTTGTTGGCATCTCCGGTTCCTTCAGAGAGAATCACGACATCCGGGACCAATTCCGCACCGGCTCCGGGCAAAACTTTGTTCATCAAATACATCGGCCCCGCCCCGTCGTTGTCCTCCTCGGCTGTCGTGGCGTAAGCCCGGATGATCGTGCCTTTAAGTGCACCTTCGTCAACCAGTTCTAAGGCGATTTTAGTGGAGATGATTTCGGCAATCACTCCGCCAAGTTGATCAGCGGAACCCCTGCCAAAAATCAAATTGTCCCATTCTTCATCCGGTGGAAGGTAGCCCAATTCTTCTCGGAGAAAATCACGTGTGAGTTCATTAGGTTTTAAAACACCATCGTAGGAATCGACACTGCCATTTGTTTTTTTCAGCCACTGGTCACGCAAAGCACGCACGGTATCTGTGTGCCCGTCAAAATAAATGATGCGTTTTTCTGAATCCGGAATGCCGTCATTTGGGTCCTTGACGGTCCAGACTAAATTCCCATAGTCGTCAAACCAAACATCCTCCGGTGCACGAACTGCATTAATTTCGACAATTCTTTTTTTTAAATATTTTAGTCGTGGGCCTTCGTGGTTACTTAATCCGCAACTTGGATCACCGCCCTGATCAACAGATTTATCTACATAATCTGCCGGAATACGAATTGCTTCTTTCAAGATTTCTTCTGCTAAAGGCAGGTATTTTGCGCTCAACGCAGATATTTTTTCGTCTAATGTGCTCATATATTTTTCCTGTAGTGTAAGTTGAAATTAAGTTTTATCCTCTGTTTGACATTAAAAAAATGTATAAAAAAAACGAATACTTTTTAAACAAATTTTTATGTGTAAATCCGTGGCTGTTTGCAGGGTAATACTTATGAATGAATCCGCTCGGTCCCCCGGCGTATTAAATGTTTCAGGGTGGCTTGCGGATTTTCAAAGCGGTTGGCAAGGATCATTGCCGCTATGATAAAAGGTTTGAAACCAGCTTGTACGTAGGTGTCAGCGCGGTACTTTTCAAAAACACTTGCTGCCACTTCACCCTGTTCGCATGATACGCTGCTGATGTCTGCAGGAAGGCAATGCATGTAAAGAGCTTCACCTTTTTTGGTGAGTTTCATCTTTGCTTCAGAACACTCCCAATCTACATAGTTAGCGTTCTGAGCAAGACAGCTTTTTTCTAAATCATCAAGGCCCTTTGTGTCTTGCTGTTGCAAAAGTCCAGTTCTTTGCTCCATAACTTTGTAAGGTGCCCAACTTTTCGGATAGACAATATCTGCATTTTCGAACGCTTTGTCCATCGAATTGCCCATACTGAACGAACCACCACTTTCCGCAGCAAATGAATCTGTCGTTTCGACGATTTCCGGTATCAGTTCATAGCCTTCCGGATAAGCCAGCGAGATGTTCATACCGAAGCGTGCCATTAAGGCGATGACGCCTTGTGGCACGGACAAGGGTTTTCCGTAGCTAGGAGAATAGGCCCATGTCATGGCTATTTTCTTGCCCTGTAAATTTTCGATGGAACCGAAATGGTGAGTTAAATGCAGAAAATCCGCCATAGTTTGAGTTGGATGATCTATGTCGCTCTGTAAATTGACCAAAGCTGGACGCTGATTCAAAACCCCTTCGGCTTTGCCATTGTCTAAGGATTTGGCAACTTCCCTCATGAACGCATCACCGGCCCCTAGATACATGTCATCACGAATCCCAATAGCTTCAGACAAAAACGAAATCATGTTGGCAGTTTCCCGGACTGTTTCACCATGTGCAATTTGTGATTTGCCTTCATCCAAATCCTGCACGTTTAAACCAAGCAGGTTTGCTGCAGATGCATAAGAAAATCGGGTACGAGTCGAATTATCCCGAAACAGTGAAACTGCCAGTCCAGACTCAAAAACTTTTGCGGAAATGTTGTTGCTGTGCAGATATTTTAAGGCATCGGCAATATTGAAAATTGTTTTCAGTTCTTCCGGAGAACTTTCCCAGGTCAGCAAAAGATCTTTCTGAAAAAGACCGGAAGCTCCGGTCGCATTTTCAATATTGGCTAAGTAATGTTCAAATTCATTCATTGATGTTTTGTTATTAGAGATTTAGATATAATGTAAAGTCACATTTTTAAAAAAGATACAGTCCAACATTTTCTTAAGCAATTGTTTTTACCACAAGTTCAATGAATAAATGTAGTACCAGCCTCACCGGAAAATGTTTGGTGGAGCAAATCGACTTGCGTGATGTAAGCTTTTTTCCCTCCGGCCTCCAAGAAATTAATCATAGACTTGATCTTTGGTCCCATGCTTCCTTCCTGGAAGGCACCGGACTCATAGAGAGAGGTTGCTTTTTCTAAAGTCAAAACTGAGAGGCTTTCTTCATTGTGCTCTTGAAAATGTAGTTTGACTGCATCAACACTTGTTAAAATTACCAACTCCACTTCAAAAGCGGGCATGTCCGGAGCCAATTGTCTTCTTTTTTGGGTACGTTCCATTATCAAACTAGCCAGCAAACTTGATGCAAGATCCTTGTCAATTACACCTTCGACACCTTTATAAACGGATGCGGATTTTTCACTTTCCGAGATTTTCCTATTATAAGAAATTCCATAATTGCATACGTAAGTTTCACTTCTTGCATTTTTTTTGGGCGCGACTCTTACAACAGGAATTCCGCCTCCTCCGACTGCGATTGGAATGTTTCCGGATAAATAACAGGCTTCGATGATGTCGATTTCAACGATTCCTAATGGAAGCGGTGAAGGTACCACCCTGCGCCAAATTTCCTCGTCTTTGTCTGTTATTTTGTAAAACCTGGCACGATAATCTGGGGACTCATTCATAAGTACGGAGGCCTCTTCTTTTGTCAACGGAGGGCCAATGAATTTGCTTGGATTTTCAAAAGCGGGATCATTTGGATCAACGATTACTTGCGATACAATTTCAGCAGTATGAATGTCCAATCCTCGAACTTGCAGAGAGTTGGAAAGTTGAGCCAACATGTAGCCCAGCGCACCCTGGGAATCTGCCCCGCAAACATCGAGAGGGATTTTATGTAAATATTTGCTGGAATATTCTGAGCGTAACAGAATGTTACCAATTTGCGGCCCGTTGCCGTGGGTCACAATATAATGGGAATCCTGATTTTCTTTTATAAAATCTGCGATAATCTCGCACGTTTCAGCGGTACGTTTCCACTGTGTCGGTAAATCCGGAGTTATTAAATTTCCGGTTACTGGGTCAATTTCTATTGGAGAGATCTCGTTTCCACCTAGGGCAAAAATGACAAGTTTTAGCTTTTCTGTCATTACATTTTCCTCAAAGGCAGTTCATATTGGCGCTCGCCGTTGAATTGAAAAAAAGCATTTGCTACTGCAGAAGCTGTCGGAACCAGGCCAATTTCTCCAACACCCTTTGCTCCACAGGGGCCGAATTCATCAGGCTCTTCTATACCAATAACAACAATATCCGGCGTGGATGCGGCACGAATCATCCCAAGTTTTCCGAGCTTTGTGTGCACAGGGTGGCCTTCTTCCATCTCGAATTTTTCCGAAAGCGCATAGCCCAATCCCATGTGGACTGAGCCTTCAAGCTGCCCTTCAAATAAAATTGGATTGACAATCCTGCCGGCATCATGTGCGGCGTAAACATTTTCGACTTTTCCGGAATCATCCAGCGTGACGACTTGCGTGGCGTAACTGTAAGAATAATGCGTTTGGGGTTCTTCGACATCGTCCTCAATCGCTGTTGTCCAGTCACATTTCCATTCACCGGAATATTCTCGACCCACCAATTCTTCAAGCGAGTGTATTTCCAAATCAGCTTTAAGTTTTTTGCCTGCTTCCAAAACGCTGTTTCCTATGAGTGACGTCCCACGGGAAGCAGTTGTCATGCCGCAGGAAGCCTCTTTGGAGGTATCTACTTTGACTGAAATAAAATTAGGATTCAGACCAGTTGCTTCACATAAAAACTGAACAGCCATAGTAAAAACACCTTGTCCCATTTCCGTCCAGCCGTGATGGATCATAATCTCATTGGGAGATTCAATCACCACTTTTACTTTGCCCTCATCCTGAACTCCGTTGCCAATTCCGGTATTCTTCATTCCGCAGGCAATTCCGGCGTATTTGGCATTATTAAACTGCTCTTTTACTGCAAGTAATGTTTTTTGAATTCCAATTCCTGAATTGATTTTTTGACCTGTTGAAGTGCGATCTCCTGGCTGAAGGGCATTGTCGTAACGGAATTGCCAGCGATCAAATCCGCCTTGTAAACACAGTTCGTCGATACTGCTCTCAATCGCAAAATTGATTTGATTCACGCCAAATCCACGCATGGCTCCACACGGTACATTGTTAGTGTAAACTGCACGGCTCCTGATGTTAACTATTGGAATAGAGTAAACACTTGTCGCATGTCCTGCCGCTCGTTCAAGCACTTTCATCCCAACAGACGCATAGGCTCCGGTGTCACCAATTATGTCTGATTCAACAAAAGTTAGCTTACCGTTTTTATCGCAGCCGAGTGACATTTCCATAGTCATCGGATGACGCTTGGGATGCATACAAAGTGATTCTGGGCGAGTCAGGGCAACTCTTACCGGAACTTGAAGCAGGTACGCAAATAGGGACGCGTGTCCCTGGACACTGATGTCCTCCTTGCCTCCAAATCCGCCTCCATTTGGCATCAAAACGACGACCACTTTTTCTTCAGGAAGTCCCAAAATTTTACTGATACTGGTCCGGTCCTCGTAGACCCCCTGACTTTGAGAAAAGACCTCAACACCGCCATCCAATGGTTTTGCTACACAGCACTCGATTTCCAAAAATGCATGTTCGATGCGCTGTGTTTTGTATGTTCCTTTTGTGACAAAAGCACTTTCTTTTTCTGCCTTCTTGGTATCACCTCGCTCAATCCCTGTGTTGGACAGCAAATTTCCACTTTCATGTATTTGCGGGCTATCTTCGGATAAGGCTTCAAAAGGATCAGTGACGGGAGTTAAAACTTCATATTCTATTTGAATCAAATCCGCCGCTTCTCGAGCAATTTTTTCGGTTTCAGCAACAATTCCAGCAAGAACATCGCCAACGTAGCGTGTGATTTCTCCGGTTTTTACCATCATTGGCCAATCAGGAACAATCAGGCCAGTAGAACGTTCTCCCGGAATATCTTCGGCAGTAAAAACA
>JAKUUI010000084.1 GCA_022448485.1 SAR324 cluster bacterium | reverse complement strand
CTGATTTTCGGTTCAGGAATTAAATTTGTAACTTCAGTTTCAATTTTTTGATCAGGCTCTTCTTTCTTTAATGAATATTCCGGAGAAGCTGATTTAGACGGTTGCTCTGGTTTTAAATCCAGCACTGCCGTTGGATGTACGGAATAACTCCCCATCCGAAGCACGATGCTTTTTAACATATCTTGCTGAGTCAATCTGCACTCTAAACAGGCTTCATGCTTTACACGCCACTTCCGGTTTTCTCCAATCAGAACCAGAGTAAGCCGAGTTTCCCTTGGTATACTTTTCAACAAAAACAAGCTTGTCTGCGGAAAATTTTTCAGGATCTTCAAGATGCATTTTAGTTGCAGACAAGATTGTTTATTGGTTGACTGTCTCAGTTTTTGAAGGGCTTGTTCAAAGGAAGACTGGTCACTGAAATCATAAGTCCGGGCTAATTCTTTCCGTAAATTATGAAGCAAGATTTGTTCCGAAAATTTTGGTGTGGGGTTCGTGTTTAATCCCATAACCACCGCACGCGGTTTGTATTCCTGTGACCAAACCCGGGAAGGCAGTGAAAAGAAAAACAGCACAATCAGTACAGAAAAGATTGAGAACTGAAAAGAACGACTGGGGGAATTTGAAATAAACACAGAAAAGCCAAAATTTTGAGAAAAGTAATCAACGAGACGGCCTTTTGTTATACAACTGTATGAGACTTTTCGCAAGAAGTTGCGGGGAAATTAGTTCAAGCAAAGAAATAAATAGTGAGTCATGTTCTTCTGCGATGAAAGTTACATCATTAGAAATATGGTTGTTAGGATAAAAAAACCCAGTCATTCCGGGCGAAACACCGCGTAGCCCCGGAATCCAGGGGGACTTCATCAGTTCTTCTATTCAACTTGATTTGAAATTTGCATCCCGGATCAAGTCCGGGATGACAAAAAAATATTTTCAGTAAATTCTAATTAGTTTGAGACATCAAAGGGAAAGAATATCTCCTCCAGCGGCCTTTGCATCAGCAGGGTCATGAGTGACAAGAAGGGTGGGAAGTCGATTTTTTACTGCATGAGCAAAAACCTGCTTCCGGAACCTTCCGCGCAGTTCCTGATCAAGTTTGGAAAACGGTTCATCAAGCAGCAAGGCTTCCGGTTGGGCGAGCAAAGTGCGCATCAAAGCAACTCTTGCCCTTTGTCCGCCGGACAAACTTGCGGGATCCCGTTCGTACATTCCGGACAGTTCAATTTCCTCCAGTGCCTGTTCAATTTTATCGCGGCGTTCCTGATGCCTGATTTTCGCGGGAAGAGCAAAAGCAAGATTTTCTCCTACAGACAAATGCGGAAACAGCAGATCATCCTGAAATAAAATCCCCAGTTTTCGTTCATGCGGAGGTAGATTGTCTAAAGTTCTATCATGCAGTATTATCTTTCCGGAAGTTTGAAAAACGGACGGAAGTGTTCCGCACAAATGGGCCAGCAAACTGGATTTTCCACATCCACTTGGCCCCATCACAGTCGTGACCTGTCCCGCGTTCACTTCAAGGTTGAGCCTACTGAACAGCGGATTGCCGTCTATTTTCAGGGAAATGTTTTCGAGTTTTAACATTTTTTAATTTAAAGAAATTCCGTTTGGTTCATGAAGAATGTGAAAATTATAATCTATTTACATCTCGATTTCGCAAAAACACAAGAAAGCATCCGCGAACTATTTTTACCACAGAGAGCACAGAGAACACAGAGGACTTTATTTATAATATTTTTTTCTCTGTGTACTCTGTGGCTCTGTGGTGTTTTTTAAGTTTTCTTTTATTCACGACTTCATGATCATTATTTTAAAGTAAAGCGGCGCGGTTCCGGAAACGCCAGCGTGGAATGGCCAACGCCAGCAAAAGCGCAATCCACGGAAACAAAGCCTGCAAAAAACCATAAACGCCGATGACCCGCCGGTCCGCGCCTGCGGCGTAACTTACGGCTTCAGTGGTGAGTGTGGCAAAACGTCCTCCTCCCGCGAACAGTGTTGGCAGATACTGGGCTACGCTGACGGCAAATCCGATAGCCGCAGCGACGAGCAGGGGTTTCAAAAGCAAAGGCAGTTTGATATGGAACAAAATCCTCAGTGGAGAAGCGCCCAAACATTGTCCGATCTTCGGAAAACGTGCATCCAGATTACGCCATGGATCAGCCAGTGTAAGAAAAATATACGGTAAAACAAAAAGTAAATGACTCCACACCAGCAACAGAAATGTGCCGTCCATTTCCATACGTACCGCTAAAATTTGGATGCCGAGCAGAAAAGTCGCCTGCGGAATTAACAAAGGCAGATAAAGCATCCACTGTGAACGTAATGAAAATCTGACACTCCGCCACTGTTCATTTTCTAAACAACCCACCACTAAAAACAGCGCGATTATTCCGGTAATCACTCCTACTTCCAGAGTCGTGAACGCGGTTTCCTGCAGGCTGCTCCAGTGACGCTCCCAATTTCGCGACGTCCAGCGCTGGGGCAAAACAAGGGGATACGGCCAGCGTAATGACAAAGACCAAAAAGCTAAACCAAGCAAACTCAAAAAGGCCGTTCCGAGTAAAAGTGAACCGCTCAATGCTGCAAGGTTGTGAACTTCATTTACGTTCCCACGTTTGCCGTTTGAAAGCCAATTCCTACATTTTTGAAAAATCAGCCACTCTGAAAAACGCCAGAAAATCAATGATCCAAGCGTGAGTAGCAACAGCAATACTGCTCCGGCTGAAGCCAAAAACCGAAATGACAAATCGGGATCGTCTATCCAGCGTAAAATCAACACCGAAAGTGTTGGCGGTGTGGTGGGGCCAAGTATCAACGCTACATCAACGACTGACAGAGAAAACGCCAGTACCGCAAAAACAGGCAGACGAATCAAAGGATAAACCTGCGGTAACACTAATTTCAGCCAACTGAGGGAATTTCCGTAACCCAGAGATTGCCCGATACGAATATATTCCTGCGCGCGAATTTGCTGCAAGGCGGCAAGAATCATTAAGAGCAAATATGGAGTTTCTTTCAAAACTAAACCGAAAATCAAACTTAGACCAAAAGGATCCTGTACTGTCACCCATTCCGGCGGTGTTTCCCATCCCATAAACAGGAAAGAAAGCCAGCGAACGATCCAACCGCTTGGTGCTACCAAAAACGCCAACCCTAAAGCCATTGCCGCATGAGGTACAGCAATCAATGGAATCAAACCCCGTCGTATAATTGCAAACAAACTGGTCTTTTTGTTTTTTTTATTTCCGGTAAGACTTTCCCGCGAAAGCATTGCGGCCAGGAGAACCGCCAAAGATAAAGAAAGAATAGTCGCGATAATTCCGGAAAAAAGAGTCAGCCAAACCGCATGCGGAAGTGCCGGATGCTCAAGTAATTGGCTGAAAATTTCAAAGTGAAATTGATTTCCGCCTAGGTCAGGTAAGTATCCCAGGGCCGGAAGCAGGACTCCGAAAAGTCCTGCAGCAATGGGAAGCAGAAACAAGAGTTGGGTGAGAATAGGAAAAGCAGGGAGTAGACTCACTGTCCGTATCGTCGTTGCCATTCCGCGTCAAGTTGGTTTTTCCAGTCCGGATGCGGATTTGACTGAGTAGGTCCGAGTTTTTCCGGAGGCAGTGTAGCGACTCCAAGCGGCAGGGCTTTGAATTTTTGCTGATCCTGCGCTGAAAGTTTTGCGATTGACAGAACTGTACTGTCACCCCAGATATCCGGATTTTGCTTTTGCATTTGTGCTTCCGGACTCATCAGGAAATTTGCCACAACTATCGCGCCTTCACTTGATCCGGAATTAAACGGAATTGCTACAAAGTGCGTGTTGCCGATCGTACCTTTTTTCAGCACAAAAGTCCGAGCACTTTCCGGAAGAGATCCGTTGGCAATAGCCGCGGAAGTATCGGAGGGATTGAACGACAGCGCAATGTCCAGTTCACTGTCGTTGAGCATTTGCTGCTGAACGGAAATGCTGGCCGGAAAACTTTTTCCGGAACGCCATAGGAGCGGATGCAACTGGTTCAGATAATTCCAAAGCGGAGCTGTGACTTTGGAAAACGCCGCCTTGCTTTTTACGGAACTATTCAATACTTCTGGATTTTCAGTCAGCTCTATCAATGCCTGCATAAGAAAAGTAGAACCGAGAAAATCAGTCACGTGCGGATAGGTGAAACGACCGGGATGCCTTTTGGACCACTGCAGCAGTTCCGGAATGCTTTTTGGAGTTTCGGAAACACGTGCGGAGTCAAAAACAAAGTTGAATTTGGCCATCCCCCATGGTGCTTCATAACCTTCAACCGGCATGTGAAAATCAATCAGCGTCGTTGGTTTTCCGCTAAAATCTACGAGTTTAAAATTGGGCAGATTTTCCGTAAATGGTCCAAAGAGTAATCCATTTTCCTTCATTTTGGCGAAATTCTCGCCGTTGATCCAGATCAAATCAACCGATCCGTTACTGCTGCGTCCCGCTGCTTTTTCCGCGAGTACACGTGAAACCGCATCGGCTGTGCTGGCAAGTTTGACATGTTTGAGTGTCACTCCGTGATCTTCTTTGACTCTGCTACCCACCCAACTGATGTAGGCATTAATTTCTTCTGAACCGCCCCAGGCATTCCAGTAAACGGTTTGCCCTTTGGCTTTTTTGCTGATGTCCTCCCACGAATTCCCATAGACGGAAAAACTGCCGAGCAGCAAAAAAAATATTGTAATAATAAAAAAATTAAGTGTTTTTGACATAGCCCCTGATTCGGTTGCAGAGTTAAAATTAAAAATATTATTCATTTATGGTAGACCTGTAAAAAGTCACAAAACGTGTCATTCCCAGCGAAGCGAGAAATCTATTTTATGTTATCGCACAGATATCATTAAGATTTTTGCCTACGGTTGAAATGAACCGCTAACACTATTGCATGAGCGTATTGCGGCTCTTTTGAGAAAAAGGGGAAACGCTGTGAAGTAAAAAATTTTCATAAGAATCTCTGTCCAGACTTCTCCAGATAAATGCCGGCAATGTAACCGTGCTAAAAATTATTAAAACCCAAATAATTGCTTTAAGCAGTCCACGCATGATATTCTTTCAGAAAATTGTCTCCCTGCATTACCGGAAAAATCTTCAGCAGATTAGCAGTACGAAAACTGTAATCCCACTGATTTGGTAGTCGAACACTTTAGCAAATTCTTACAACAATGAATGGCAAGAATGCTGAATGTAAATGAAGTAAAAGAAAAGATTTTAACTCTGCGTTCAGGAAATGCTTTGTTAGCAATCATACCAGAAGTCGGAGGTTGTATCACCCGTTATTGTTTAAAAACTGAAGAACAGGTTTTGGAACTCATGCGTCCGGCAACTCAAGCGGGACTTGCCGCAGCGGATCCGTTAGAAATGAGCTGCTTTCCGTTGATTCCTTTTTCAAATCGTATACGCAACGGACGATTTTCGTTCCAGGGAAAACAGATTAAAATGTCCCCTAATTTTCCACCGGAAGTGCACACAATTCACGGTCACGGGTGGAAAGTCCCCTGGACTGTAAGCGAA
This sequence comes from SAR324 cluster bacterium, assembly GCA_022448485.1. Lineage (GTDB taxonomy): Bacteria > SAR324 > SAR324 > SAR324 > NAC60-12 > Arctic96AD-7. The sequence continues at coordinate 3,167 of JAKUUI010000084.1, read as the reverse complement.
GTTAAGGAAAATAGAGCCGTGTTAGCATACCAGCATTTCTCTGATGAATGGCCGTTTCCATATTTGGCCCACCAGGTTTTTGAGTTGACGGATTCTGCATTGACGGTCACTCTGCAAATCTGCAATACAGGGGAATCTGCAATGCCAGTGGGATTGGGACTGCATCCATACTTTGTCCGGACTCCTCTTGCAGTGATAACTGCTAAAACTGAAAAAATGTGGATCAATGATTCTGAAACTATGCCGCTTTGTTTGGAGTCGGTTCCGGAAACAGAACTGCTGAATCAAGGTTTGATTGTCACTCAGAATGCACTGGATAATCTTTTTACAGGCTGGAACAGTGAAGTCCTGATTTCATGGCCGGAATGGAATGCAAACTTAAGAATTTTTGCAGATGCACCCTTGGATTTTCTGGTGATTTACACTCCTGCTGATGCAGATGTTTTTTGTGTAGAACCAGTCAGTAATGTGACAGATGCCTTCAACATGCTGGCCCGCGGAGATTCCGGACATGGAACAAAGATCCTGCTGCCGGGAGAATCGTTTGAGGGGAGAGTCTGTATTGTCCCGGAGCTTAATTAAGACACAGAAGACAATTTCTCTGCTCAGTAATTTCAAGGTCCTGATTTATTCAATCTCCAATCGTAGTGATATTCGATTCCCAGTTCATCTTCATTCAAAGAATTAGCCCAATTCCCTTTTGCATATTTCTGTAGATGAAGTAAAACTCCTGCTTCATTGCCGCCATAATCATCCTGATACCATTCAAAAATTTTAGAAAGCCAAAGTTTTTTGTCTTCTTTTTTTGCACCACGTGGATGATTAATGTATTCGCTTGCGCCTGTCTCTAAAAGTGAATCGGTGTTTTTAGCCGTGAAGGCAAGCGGCTGCAGATTTGGACAGCCCATGCTGGCGCAATTCAGGGCATAGTGAATTATGGGATCTTGCCAGATTGGTCGCAGGATGCGGTGTTCAATGTCATTCAGTGAAAGTTCTTCACCCTCGATCGTGAGCAACTCTTCATCCCAGGGACCAAAACTAAAAAAACTGAAAGAAATTTTTGTAATAGATTCAACAGGATAATGCTCCAAAATCAAATTAACGGTTGTAATTGTATTTAGTCATTTTTTTCTTCTCCTTTTTGCAATGAAGGCCAACATTTTTTTGACCAGCAACGGAAATGTTCCTAACAAGGCAAATGAACCAATCAAGGTTGGTGAAAGGATGTCGCTCAAAGATTCAATTTTTGCGAGCTCCGAACCTGCGTTTATATAAACCAAGGTTCCCGGGAGCATTCCTAATTGACTTACCCAGTAGAAGGTAAGCGCACGCAGAGAAGTCAAGCCCATTCCCAAATTGATAACTAAAAAGGGAACCGCCGGCACCAACCTCAAAGTGAATAAATAAAAACCTCCTTCTTTGTTTATGCCGGAATTAATGGTTTCCATCTGCGAGGCAAAATGACTCTGAACCCAGTCCCGAAGCAAAAAACGGGCAATCAACATGGCTAAAGTTGCACCAATGGAACTGGCGAAAGAAACGATCACTGTTCCTGCAAATAATCCGAAAAAAGCCCCACCTCCCAAAGTCATCCAGACTGCACCTGGAAGTGAAAATGCAGTAATGACTATGTAAAATAGAAAATAACTGCCCAACACCAAAATGGGATTTTTCTCGTAGGATGAAATGAAAAATGCTTTGGAGGATTTTAGATATTCGAGAGTCAGGTACTTTTGTAAATCGAAGACGAAAAACAAAGCAACAACAATGGTGAAGACGGCTATAAGCAACAAAATTTTGATTTGCTTATTCTTCTCAGGCATAGAATTGAATCTTGTCTATTTTATGTAATTCAGAATTTACATAGATTACATCTCAGTTCAAAGGATGATCTACAATAATTTTACACGCTTACCATGAATTGCGCCCCATGTGGTTACACAGTAAGGAACACAATATGTAAGCAAAATTTTAAAATAATTAATGGATTCACCTTTAAGAATGACATCACCATGATTGATGGTGGCTAGGATAGTCCCCACTACTAATGCGGTCATAAGGGCTTTTTTGGGAGTGCCGTCGCCAAAAGCTAATTGAAAAAAGTCAGGGCTTGAAGTTTGTTTCATCATGTTTATTCCTAAGATTATATGAGATAGAATGTCACAAGTGATGATCCCGCAATAAGTATGCAATCCACAATTTGTGATTAAAACATTAAGTAGAAATCTTTATGATATTAGCGTAGTAGTTTATAAAAATTTTCTCGATTCACTCTAAATAACACGGTTTTAAGACTTTTTATGTCGGTATTATGATTTATCTTTCAGCAGACACAATAACCGTTGACCAAAAAAACCTTTATCAAATTTGTATTTTCAACAAAAGGATTTATGACTAAAACGTAATCATTTTTTTCAAAGGGTAATAGTTTGATAGCCATCTGCAAAGAGTCTGGCAATACTTGAATGTCCTTTATATTCATCAAACAAAGGCAGCTCTTCCTTTTTCAACAAATCTTTTTCTCCACCAAACGAGGTGTCGCAATAATCACAAACTCCTGCGATTACTCCTGAACTTTTCAGTGATTGGGAAAGCGGAGTCATTTTATGTTCTTTGCTAAATTCTTCAATCCACTTTGTACCGCCTCCATCAAAAATGAGCTGCACGTCACGCCTTTACTCCAACAACTAATTGACCACATGCACCTTGAATATCCTGTCCTTTGGAAATTCGTATAGGAGCTACAACACCGTGATCAAGGAGGTACTTTTGGAAATTCCGTGACTGCTCCACTGAAGGTGATTGATATTTGCTGCCCGGAGCAGAGTTGAAGGGAATCAAATTTATCTTGAATTTCATACCGTGCAGCAAACTAATCAATCCCTTTGCATCTTTTATTGAATCTGTCAAATCACGAATCAGAATGTACTCAAATGTAATACGTCTCCGTGATTCCAAAGGGAACTCTCGACAAACTTTAATGAGCTTTTCCAGATTGTATGGAATGTTGACGGGCATCAGTTTTGAACGAACATCATCAGTTACACCATTCAAAGAAATTGCCAGATTGGCCTTGATTTTTTCTTTACCAAAACGCCGGATTTTCGGCAGTAATCCAGAAGTGGAAACTGTGATGCGGCGCTGTGAAAAATTAAAACCATGCTCAT
>JAKUUI010000083.1 GCA_022448485.1 SAR324 cluster bacterium | reverse complement strand
GAAAAATTATTTAATAAGTAAGTGCAAGACGTCACCTCCTCTCTTATAAACCTCCGGAATCTTCAGCATTAACTCTTAGATTCAATTAATATCAATAATTCGATTTCCTTCCATTGTCATATCGGGCGAAGATTGTCCCCGATCAGGTCGGGGAATGAGAATTCAGAGGATTAGTTTAAAATCCTGTGCTCAACCTGAATGTAGGGCTGCTACAAATCCTGTACTCAACCAGGACGGCGGGCTGGATCCCGGATCAAGTCTGGGATGACAAGAGAGAAACTATTTCAGTAAGTCCTGATTAACTTTATTGCTTTTCAATTTATCACTTGCAGACGTTTTCTTATGCTGGTAAAATTGGTGGTAAAATGTTTATTCTCGTAAAATTTTAACAATTTAGCAGTAAAGGATAAAACATGGCAAAAGACAAACTCACAGAGTCAGCAGTCAAAGAGGCTAGGCCCGCAGCCAGGCAGTTTAAACTGTCCGACGGCGGGGGGTTATATCTGCTGGTTCATTCAAACGGCTCAAAATACTGGAGGTTTGACTTTCGGTTTGATGGCAAACAGAAATCATCTTCTTTAGGAGTCTGGCCTGAAGTAACATTGGCCCAAGCCAGATTAAAACGAAATGAAGCAAAAAGGAAAATTAGTGAAGGGGTTAATCCCATTGAAGAAAAAAAGGAGAAAATAGCGATTCGGCTCGAGCAAGTGCAGGAACAAGGAAGAGAGGAACAGCGAAAGGCCGCAGAATCCGAAAAAGTATCTCAGGAATGGGATAAGAGACAATCTCTTCAATGGACTGGGAAGCACACTAAAGATGCGGTCAATTCGCTTAAATCTCATGTTTTCCCTGATCTTGGAGAAAAACATATTTCAGACATTAGCAAACAAGATGTGACCGCAATTCTTAAGAATATTTACAAGGACAAGAAAGAATTATTTAAAATTATTTGGGATATTTATCCGGGTTATCCTGTTGTACATCTTGGTGTACTGTTTATTATATTATTTGTGTCAATGGATTTCTTATCGGCATTGGCCACTACCATCTTGTATTTCATCATTACAGTTTGTGTTACGGCCGGCTTTGATTTATGGAATGAGTAAAATATTCATAATTCAGCTTAAAATAGGTATGGACAGGAAAGAAAACTGGAAATACGAAAAGGAGAAATCAGCAGCAAAGTGGGCTAAGGAAGTCGAACAGTAAGCTACCTGTCCACGAATTGAAAGGTGTCGTTTAATGCAGCTCAAATGTAGTCTGTCAGGTAACTGCCTTCTTCGAAACGGCTGAAATACTGACTTAGCAAAGGATGTATGATAGGCTGTGGAGAAGTTTCTTCTTCAAGGTTTTGTTCTGCAACGTAAGTCATGGTGTTAGACTGATCGACCAGCACATGATACCAGGGCTTGTCGCGGGGAGGTTTACTTTTTGCCATCTCTAGGTACCATTCTTCTGATCCTTGAAAGTCAGCATCTACGTCGATGATGACTCCCCGGTAATCAAATCGAAGATGATGGACGATTTGTCCGATGTTGAATTTGCAGAAAGTTTCCATGCTTTTTAATATATGAAGTATCCTCAAATTGAAAAGACCAAAAACGAGAACCACTTTGTCAGTTTGAATTACTCAACAATAGCGCTCGATTCCTACGATCTGTTCATCCGAGTAGCGGTCTCCGTGTGCAAAGCCTACAGGTAAAATCCGTTTAATCTCTGCCCGGTCTTCGTCGCTAAAATTAATCTCAGCTGCACCTACCCACTCTTTAAGATGCGACGCGCTTCGCGTGCCTGGAATTGGCACCAGGTACTTTCCCCGGTCCAGAATCCAGGCCAGGGCAACACTGGATGTATTCCAGCCTCGGGAATGGGCAAAGTCCCGGAAACGGGAAATTAATTTGCAATTGGCTGAGTAATTCGGTTCAAGAAATCGTGGCATGTTCTTGCGGAAATCTGTATCTGCGAAGCGAGCCGGGTCAGGAAAAGTCTCAGTAAACATGCCTCGCGCCAGAGGGGAGAAAGGGATAAAGCTTACTCCCAGTTCCCGGCATGATTGCAGTATTCCCAGATCTGGATAACGGGTCCAGAGAGAATATTCATTTTGCACCGCCGTTACCGGATGTACTGCATGCGCACGGCGCAGTGAAGAAGGTGAAATTTCCGAAAACCCGAAGCCGCCGATTTTGCCTTCGTTTTTGAATTTTGTCAACGTTTCCACGACGTCTTCGATCTCAATCGACCAGTCTCGTCGGTGAATGTAGTAAAGCTCCACATGCTCAACCTTGAGGCGTTTCAGTGAACCCTCCAATGCTCTGCGCAATGCCGCCTCGGAATTGTCATGTTCGCCCCGCTTTCCATCGATAACGATCCCGCCTTTGGTCGCAATGCTGAAGCGATGCTCCCGGGCCTGCTGATATTCTCCGATCAATTCTTCCGAATAGCCTTTTCCGTATAACTCGGCTGTGTCCAGAAAACTTATTCCTTGATCCCGTGCAGCATCAAGGCAGTCAAAGCTTTCAGCCTTATCGGTGGGGCCGAAAAACCCTGCAAAGCTCATGCAGCCGAGGGCAATCGCCGAGACTTCAGGACCGTCAGTACCCAGTTTCCGTGTTTTCATTTATTTGTCCTTATAAATTACTGGATCAAAGCGGTTGTTAATCATTTCTGATAATTCTCTTTCCATTCACCGTATGTCATACCATAGACAATCTCCTTGGCAGAATCAACAGAGATTTCCTCTCCACGGTCCTCTGCCTCGGCAGAATACCATTTGGCTAGGCAGTTGCGGCAGAAGCCCGAAAGGTTCATCAGGTCAATGTTTTGTACATCCTTGCGAGAATCCAGGTGACTTATAAGCTTACGAAATACTGCGGCTTCGATTTCGGTACGTGTCTCGGTTTTCATTTTTCCTCCCTGCTTAATGTGTTCTAATTCGGGTTAATTGAAAAGTTAATTTTGTCATCCCGGACTTGATCCGGGACCCAGCACACCGATCCGGTTGAGGACTGGATTTGCGATAGCACTCCTGGATTCCCGCTTCTGCGGGAATGACTAAATACTAAATTATCGCTCAAGGCGTTCTTCAGTTTTCTCTTCATTGTCTGCACAGGATTCACGAATGGTGTCTAACTGGCTGTCGTATTCAACAAGACAGAAATATAACTCTTTGTCTTTGCGCAGCCGATATTTGACAACCAGAACTACCCGCTTCAGGTTCTGATAGGGCTTCTGACCGGCACGAGATTCGATCCGACTCTTTTTTTCAACGACTTCCCATCCCAGACGCTGGAGTTCCAGCACATCCGGAGTATCCTGTGTTTCTATGGACTCGTTTGCCCGGATTTGATGAGTCCCAGTCCAGTTAAAAAACAGCAGGCAGACGGTTGCGCTCAGGTACAGCTTTTTCATTTTACCACTTTTCTATGGAGGTACGAAGATCGATTTCAAAAGTCCAGGCCTGCGCTGACTGATTATAAAGATGCACGTAACCATCAACAATGCCTTCGATATTTATCATACCTTCGGCTCCAAGTTTTTTGGCAAGTTCAGGCATGTGATTAAAAATCTTGTCACCGGCTATGGCACCGTCAATTACAACGTGTCCTACATGAATTCCCTGTGGACCATATTCCTTGGCCAAAGCCTGAGCAAGAGTGCGCAGTCCGGCCTTTGCGGAATTGAAGGCGCCAAAATTGGGACGCCCACGTAGAGAGGCGCTTGCACCAGTGAAAAGCAGAGTTCCACCACCTGATGGCACCATACGGCGTACAGACTCCCGGCCGAAAAGAAAACCGCCGAAGCAGCAGGATTTCCAGCTTTTCTCAAAATAGTCTGCATCCATGTCGATGATTTTACCTGGAAAATTGTTACCGGTGTTGTAAATTGCCAGCTCCAGATGGCTGCCTGCTTTTTCAAAGAGCTTGATAACCTGCTCTTCGTTCGTTGCGTCGGCACACACAGCCGTGGCTTTACCGCCCTCCTTTTCAATTTCTGCAGCCAGAGCTTCAAGCCTGGAGAGGGTACGTCCAGCAATAAAAACATGCAGTCCTTCAGCTGTAAAGCGCTTAGCCAGCTGGGCTCCTAATCCCCGTTCAGCACCAACGCCTATGATAATTGCTTTTTTCAGATAACCTCCTTTTATCTGCCATGAATCTGCAGAAAACTTGAAACATGTTTTTTATGATTTATGAAGCCCTCATCAGTACGGTCATTAATTATTTCCCACTGGTCTGAGCCTCAGGATTCGTCCACTGTCAGTTGATAGATAAAGCCATCCTTCAGGACTTTCGACTAAAGCGCGGATGCGTTCTCCCAGCGCTTCCAGAAGCCGTTCTTCAGCGACTGCCCTGCCGGCATGATCAAGCTCTACACGGTTCAGGTGTGTCAGTATTAATGCCCCGGCAAACAAATTACCCTTCCAGGCAGGAAAGGCTTTTCCGGAGTAGAGTATCAAACTCCCAGGAGCAATAGAGGGAACATAGAACTTGACCGGCTGTTCCATTCCTTCTTTTTCCGTACCTTCTCCGACTTGAAAAGGGCCCCAGTATTCCTTGCCGTAGGAAATAACCGGCCACCCGTAGTTAAGTCCCGGCAGGATTAGATTGATTTCATCACCTCCCCGGGGGCCATGCTCGATTGCCCAGAGACGCTTCCGCTCCATGTCATAGAAAATTCCCTGAGGATTGCGGTGTCCATAACTCCAGATTTCCGACAGGGTGTTCCCCTGATGCACAAAGGGGTTATCTTCTGGTATACTGCCGTTCAAGCCTAAACGCAGGATTGACCCTGCGTGCGTGGTCAAATTCTGAGCGTTGGGACGTACGCCGCGATCACCAACTGAGAAAAAAAGATGCCCAGCTCCATCAAAGGCGATGCGGCTCCCGAAATGTCTGCTGGTGCTGCTTTCAGAACGGGTGACAAGCAGGTCATGCAACGTAATAAGACGGTTACCGTCTCTTCTGGCTCGTGCAAGAGCAGTAACGCCCTTTCCTCTCAGCTCCTTGCTGTAGGTAAAATAAATCCAGTCTCCAGGTGCATAGTCAGGAGGAACGGCAACATCCAGCAGGCCGCCCTGTCCGGAATGCATCACTTTCGGACCACCTGAGATTCGAATAACCTCTCCGCTTGCAGGAACAAGGATTCCAATCTTCCCTTTTCGTTCAGTGAACAAAATTTGATCCGGACTGATAAAAACCATACCCCACGGAACACCAAGACCGTCTGCAATTTTATTTACCTGGAAAGATACTCCTTTTCTGCTTGTCAGAAAAATCGGTTCACCCATTGCCGACTGAACCAGCCAGCTGAATACTAAGAGCAGCCACAGAATTATTTTCAGAAAGCGAAGAAATTTATTCTTTTCTGTAAGAAGCGGTCTGTAGAAGGGTTTCGTTCTATTTTTTTGGAACACGCCCCAGGAGGTAAAACTCAGCATTTGGCCTCATGCTCGTTAAGTCTGCCATTCGGTTGGATAAGGAAAAGAAAGCTGAGACAGCACCGGTGTCCCAGATATCCTCATCAGAAAAGCCGTGTTGACGCATTTCTTCAAAATCAGAGTTGTTCAGTTCGTGTGAATCTAAAGAGACTTTAACTGCAAAATCGAGCATTGCTTTCTGCCTTGGAGTAATTTCCGCCTTCAGGTAATTTGTTGCAATCTGATCTGCCAGGTGCGGACTCTTTTCTCGAAGACGCAATATTGCACCGTGCGCCACCACACAGTAGATGCATTGATTGAGGCCCGAAGTGGCAACAACAATCATTTCGCGCTCGCCTTTCGTCAGGCCGCTCTCTTTTTCCATCAAAGCATCGTGATATGCAAAAAAAGCCCTGAATTCGTCTGGACGATGAGCAAGCACCAGAAAGACGTTTGGCACAAATCCGGATTTTTCCTGTACTGCCAGTATTCTTTCCCGGATATCATCTGGCAAGTCGATGAGATCTGGAACTGGAAAGCGGCTGATTGGTTTTTCTGACACGGTATTGCCTTTCGTTTCTTAGTTTTTTGTTGATCGATTTTTGCTGGATTAATGTGTGATAATCCGACAAATTAACACGAAAAACAGGTTATTTAGGAAAATTCAGTTGAAGAAGTACTTTTTGCTGTCCGTGTGCAGTGGCTTGTTTTGGCATACTGTTTTGCATGCAAATCCAGGGTTTATATAATTCTTCCTCGTATTTATCTGCTTGAAGTTATATATTATTAACTTATCTTGTCAAGAAATAAATTGTTTTGAGATAAAAGCTGGTGATTTCCTTAAACCGTATCCCTGTCAAATAAGAGATGAACCTGATCGGAGACATCCAGGGGAATTACAGGACTCTGCAGGCTCTGCTAAAGCAGATGCCGGATGACGAACCAGTTTCAGTGGGAGACATGGTTGACCGGGGGCCGCGTTCCCTTGAGGTGCTTGAGTTTTTCCGGCTTCATGGGGAGGCACTGCTGGGGAATCACGAGCACATGATGCTCGATTATTTTAAGGGCAGTGGAATTTATGTGCCCGGACTCTGGCTGATGAACAGCGGAGACGCGACTCTAAGTTCCTTGAAACTGGAGCGCTCAGGCTCCCTGCCTGGAGAACTGCAGGATTACCTTGAATCACTCCCCTTGATGCTGCTCAGGGAAGGCCTGCTTGTGACCCATGCACCGATTCACAGGCGCTGGCGCCTGGAGGACATTGCATCCCCGGACCACCTTGAACGAAGTCCCATGGAACAGAGCGTGATCTGGAACAGGGAAGATCCGATTCCCAGGGACGGGTATTTCCAGGTTTTCGGTCACAACGGTTACCGTTACGTCCGGGCACAATTTTTCGATAGAAGATTCGTGATCCTGCCTGAGTCGGCCTATGCAGTGTGCATCGATACTGTCAGGGGTCAGGTTTTGAGCGGCCTGCACTGGCCTTCATGCCGGATCTTTGAACAGGAATACATCGATTGAAGTCAGGAAGCGGGATCTTTGAACAGAGATTGAAAAGGCGGGATTCAGATGAATTCTCCGCCGTGTCAGATGAATTAAAGGCAAAATTGCAATTCTACTGAGAACAGGCAAAGTGATGGAAAACCTCGCAAAGAAATTCCTGAAAAAGGGTTTGTTGGTTTTCTCTGCATTTCTAATAGTGCTCCCGCCGCTTGTGAACTCCGCGTTAGCACTTGATTGGGAGGCAAAACGGACGCAGATGATTGCTGTGGATCTTGTGCCGCGGGGAATCTGGAGTCCGGCTGTACTTAAAGCGATGAAACAGGTGCCGCGCCAAGAGTTTGTGCCGAAGCATATCCGTAAACTGGCTTATGCCGACCGTCCCCTGCCTATCGGGGAGGGACAGACAATCAGCCAGCCTTATGTTGTGGCTTGGATGTCGCAGCTGCTGGAGATAGAAAAGGGTATGAAGGTGCTGGAAATCGGTACAGGATCAGGCTACCAGGCAGCAGTGCTGGCGGTTCTGGGAGCGCGTACCTATTCCATGGAGATCAGGCCGAACCTGGCCCATGAAGTAAAAATCCGGCTTAATAAGCTCGGTTACAGGGTGCAGGTGCGCCAGGGGGACGGTTATTATGGCTGGAAGCAGCACGCGCCCTTTGACCGGATTATCATTACCGCGGCGGCCAATCACGTTCCGCGTCCCCTGCTGGAACAGTTGAAACTTGGCGGCAAGCTGATTCTGCCCTTGGGGAATGTGCGTTATTATCAGAATATGACCCTGATCGAGAAGGACACCAGCAGCAAAACGCACGCTTCACAGCACGGGCAGGTCCGTTTTGTACCGATGGTGGGTGCAGCCCAGGATTAGCTTGTTCCGTCTTTAGCTTCCCCGAAATTCGATGATCAACCATGCTGTTCCGTAAGCCAGCACTCCCAGCAGAAACAGGACTGATTGTCCTGAAAGCTGCGTGATCCAGAGAGCTCCGGTCGCACCGGCCACCGAGGCACAGGCGTTGGCACACCAAGCCAGTGCCACCCTGTTCCTCCTTTCCTCAGTTCGCTTTCTAAAGACCGCGAAATGTTTCAGTCCTGCAGGGAAGGGTATCCCCATCAGCAACCCGATCGCACCCACTACCAGCCATGACCATAGCAGCCGCAAGGCCCATCCTTCTCCGGACAGCTCCCTGAGAAAGTCTGGGAGGAACCGAAAGCAGACGAACAGTCCAGAAAGAAGGAGCAGAAAATAAAACCGCATTTCTGACCAGGAACGGTTCCGGCTCAGGAACGAACCGAAGCCTGAAGCCGTCAGTAGGCCGCCGAGCACAAGCGCGAAGGAGTAGACAGGATGTCCCAGAAACGTGGTGAGTTTTTCCAGCAGAGCGATTTCCACCAGCATGAACGCAAGACCGATGCCGGCAAAATAGAGCAAAATCGGTATAGCATTTTCCAGTTTGCGCAGGCGTGGTAGTACCGGTATTCCAATAAGAAGCAATGAACTCAGGCTCACCGCTGCAAACAGCAGGGGAACCAGTAGGCCTGCTTCAACCAGGCCTTCCCACTTGCCGTCGAGATTCTTACGAATTTCATGTAGCCTGGACCAGTTGAGGAAGAGATCAAAATAGGGACGGTCATCGGAAACCGGTTCCAGATTAAAAGGGGTCCTTGCGTGAAAAGCCTGAGGATCTGTCAGCAGTTCCTGCACTCCCTGGGTATAAACTGGCTCTGGAAGCCGGATTCCGGTATTCCTTTCGGTTTCAGGCATGCCAGGATAATAAACGGGAGCGAAGCCCCTGCTGAGGCAGAATT
>JAKUUI010000082.1 GCA_022448485.1 SAR324 cluster bacterium | reverse complement strand
GAGAAGGAACCTTTATTTCACCTGATAGAGGAAAGATTGTAGGAGAATGGAAAGAGGGGAAACTACATGGTCAAGGATCACTCACTCATCCTGATGGAGAGATGTATATAGGGGAATTCAAAGATGGAACATTTCATGGTCAAGGAACATGGACTTCACCTGATGGAGAAAAGTATGTTGGGGAATGGAAGGATGGAAGGAAATATGGTCAAGGAACATTCACTTATCCTGATGGAAGTAGGTATGTGGGGGAATTCAAGGATGGTGAAGAACATGGTCAAGGAACACTCACTTATCCTAATGGAGACAAGTATTTAGGGAAATTCAAAGGTGGAGAAAGGAATGGAGAAGGAACCTTTATTTCACCTGATAGAGGAAAGATTGTAGGAGAATGGAAAGAGGGGAAACTACATGGTCAAGGAACCTTAACTTTACCTGATGGAGAGATGTATATAGGGGAATTCAAGAATGGGAAAAAACATGGTCAAGGAACATACACTTTTACTTCTGGGGAGAAGTATGTCGGGGAATTCAAGGATGGAACTTGGGAAGGTCAAGGAACATTCACTTTCTCTGATGGAAGAAAAGGGGTAGGTGAGTTCAGAAATGATAGACCTTGGAACATCATAGATTACGACAAAGACGGAAAAATCATTGGAAGGTATGTGAATGGAGAATATATAGAAAAACCATAAAACCACCCCATTATTCCCCAGTGAGTGAGCCCCAATAATTCTTCGCAGTCAGACACCCTCCAAGTAAAATCACCAATTCTTGTAAAATCTACCGAATGATGGTACACTTAACATTCTCCTATAACCAACAAATTAGTAAACCAAGTGAGACATTTAATCATAATCTTCATCTCTCTCCTTCATTTTACTTCCCCTCTGTTTGGTAGTTCTCATAAAGGGGAAATCCTTTATGGGTGGGAAACTTCTTCTGGTGTTCAGTTGAGAAAATTTGGGGATAATGACATCCACCCCCAATATAAAGGAGACGCTGAGAATGGGAAACCAAATGGTCTGGGTATAATGACTTACCCTGATGGAAGTAAATATCTGGGGGAATACAAGGATGGGAAAAAACATGGTCAAGGAACATTCACTTTTCCTAGTGGATTCAAATATGTGGGGGAATTCAAGGATGGGAAAATGTGGAACGTGACAAAACATAACAAAGACGGAAAGTATGTGGGGGAATTCAAGGATGGGGAAATTTGGAACGGAATAGTGTACGACAAAAACGGAAACTTCATAGGAAAGTGGGTGAATGGAGTGAAACAGTAATGAACCATCTAAAACAAACTCCATCATCTCCTGTAAGTGACCACTACTAATTTTTCACTGTCAGACACCCTCCAAATCCACTATTCTTGTAGAATACATCTCAACACATAACACATTATCAATCCCTGTATCGTTCACAGCAGTTGACACCCCAACAATATGATTAGGAATCCCCAGTGCAGTTCGCTCCACTTTAATGCATTTTGGCAATGCATCAACCTGTGACGAAAAAAGTTTTTTCTCCTTAGGATCATCCAGTGTAATCATCTTTCTTCTCATTTGGGACAGGACTATCACGTGCTCTTCAATGACCGACTCTGTCAGCTTACACAAACTCTCAGGGGCTAACTGAGAAAATGATTCCAAAACCTCCTTTCTCATTCTCCCATAGCTTCATTTACCATTGCTGGCATAAAGCCACAAGGTGACTGCTGAGATTCCGTGCTTTTTGGCAATACCTACTTTGGAGCTTATTCTAGCCTCATTATCGGCTTTCAGGGCTCCTATGTCTCTGAGTTGATTCATCTCAATTTCCATTCAGGATCGATTCAACTATCCGATAAATTGTGAACCTTTGTCATATAAAATCTTTAATAAATGTAATACATATTGATTTACTATATATTAAATCATATAAATTACTATTACACAAGATTTCCACCAACATTAATAGGGATTTCTTTCTGGATTATTATCCCCCTTTTGGCGTGAGGATGTGTGAGAGTAAGAGTCATGTGTATATATATTATAGGAGGGTAAGGTCGTCCATAGGGGAGTGTTTTCAGGTAGGCAGTTTTTTTCAGGACTCAAAAGGTTACAAAGTAATTTCTACCAAAACAAGCTACAAAACCTGTTCTTGATTATCCTTCCTAATTATGTTTTTGTTGCTTATTTGTTAAACACTATTTTATTATTCAAGTTATATCAGTATATTGTCACTTTTTGAGATATTTATTTTAGGATTTGCACTCATTTCCCAGGATTTGCAAAACAAGTCCCACTAAATAAAACGATCCGACCACTACAACCGGTTTTAGCGGAGAAATCAAAGAAGCTTCCAGCGCCTCTTCAGCAGATGGGGCATGCTTTATTTCGGGGGAATGTTCCAATGCTCCGGATTCGTATAAAAATTTTTCCAATATTTCCGGAGTTGCGGTTCTAGGAGAAGGAACTGGCGTAAAAATCAAGTTCTCTGCTTTTGTGCACAATTCTTTCAGCGGAGTTCGCAGGGTATCATCCAATTTGTCAGAGGCCATTCCCAAAATCAGTGTGCATGGAACGAGTTTGTTTCTTGAAATATGATCAGAAAGTGCCAGCAGGGCATCATGATTATGAGCACCATCAAGCAGCAAAGTTTTGAAATTCAGTGAATGCTTCGGCCAGCAGACATTGTGACGTAAATCGAGACGTCCGGGTAATTTTACTTTTTTGGCGGCCTCCAACCAGATTTGTTTCTTTAGACTGCTTTCGTTAAATAAGACTTGCATAGCACACAAACTTGTCTGAAAACAATCCAACCACGGAATCGCAGATGATTCCTGTGATAATTGATTTTCTGGAAATTGTGTATCAAAAATGTCTTCTGTAAAATAAACTGGAATCTTATCTTTGCTAAATTTTTCATACAGCCACGGTTTTAATTCAGTAGCTTGTGGTGCGACTATTACGGGAATTCCTGAGCGGGTAATACCAGTTTTCTCAGCCGCAATTTGCTTCAAGCTGCTGCCGAGAACTTCCTGATGATCAAGACCAATCCTTGTCAAAACACATAGTTCTTTGTCAGTCACATTGGTAGAATCAGCTCGTCCACCCAATCCGGTTTCCAGGACAACCCATTCCATGTTTTCGGCCATGAAAACATGAAAAGCAATTGCTGTTAGTACATCAAAATAGGAAAGGTATGGAGTTCCTTTGTAGCCGAGTGCAATGCTGAGTACCATGGATGCACTTTGCGCAAAGATGTTTTTTGAAACAAATCGGCCATTTAGAACAATTCTCTCTCTAACATCTGTTAAATGTGGAGAAGTGTAGCAACCTGTGGAAAAACCCTGAACGCACAATAATCGACTGATCATTGAGGCAGTTAAGCCTTTGCCGTTGGTTCCGGCAATGTGGATAATCTTAAAATTTATCTCCGGATGTCCTAAATCTTTCAATAATAGCTGGATACCAGCCAATTTAGTGATGTCCCGTGGTTGAGCACTGGTTTCGTAGCTTCCCCAACGTTCCAACTCATAAAGCAGTTGCAAATAATTTTTGTCAGGATGAGGCATTTTGTTTTTTGTAGGAAAGCAGCCGGGTTCTTTCTAAAAAATCAGCTGGGAAGGAAATAATTACTGTATTAGCAGAAATGGTGGGAAAAGTCTTTTTCTTCGGGTATTTGGCTAAAACAGTTTTGAATACAGGACTTATTTGAGGTACTTAAAAAACTTGCTTTCTGCGTCCATCAGCAGTGTGGTACCTTCCTCTAGGCTGTTACGATAAACATCATGAGAGCGTAGGAATTTAAAGAAATCAGCGTCTTTTTCATAAGCTTCAGCATAAATTTTGGTAGCTTTTGCATCGGCTTCGCCACGTGTTTCTTCGTTAATTTTTTTTGCTTCAGCAATGATTTCAACACGCTCTCTGTCAGCATCAGAACGTATTTTCAATGATTCCTCTTCACCTTCAGAGCGGTATAGTTTTGCTTGTCGTCTTCTTTCTGCATTCATTCGCCCAAAGACCGCTTGACTATTTTGTTCAGGCAGGTCGGCACGTTTTATCCGGACATCCAGAATCTCAATGCCAAAATTTTCTGCATTTTCCCTGGAACGTAAAGTAATTGCTTCACGAATTTCCTTACGGTTTCCAGAAACAATTTCCACAAGTGTGTGCTGTCCAAGAACCTCACGAGTTTGTGAATAGATAATATCATCTAGTCGTGCATGGGCTCCTGCAGTCGTCCGTACGGTTTCATAAAATTTCAGAGGATCGGAAACTCGCCACTTTGAATAGGTGTCTACCTTCATTTCTTTTTTATCCTTTGTGAACACTGCCCCTGGATCTGCATCATAATCTTGAAGTCGGTTTTCCATATAAATGATCCGACTGGCAAATGGCAACTTGAAATTGAGTCCCGGCTCCATGACAATGTCAACTGGGTCACCTAATAAAATCTCAATCGCATATTGAGTCTTATCCACAATATATGTGCTCAAATAAATGGCGCCGACAGCAAGGAGGATAATAATTCCCCCATAATTTGTTAGCTTTCCAGACATTTAGTTTAACCTTTTGAGAAAATGAAAAAGAAGAAGTCGACACCTTAATTCTGATAAAATGAAAGTGTCAACTATCTTTCTGTCCACAATTGTCGATAATGTCAGAACTTTTGTCAAGTTGAAATAGTTCATTGAGCCAAAGGCTCCTCATCTTTTAAATCTATCATGTTAAAACTGCGATCTCCAAGTCATCAAGAACAAATCCTTGCACTGGCTATGCGCCAAATCGAAAAAATGCTGAAAGAAATGCAGAGTAATGGTAAGAATTTGTCCCGCTTAAAACTCAAGAAATTTCAAAAAACTCACCACATCGACTGCAAATGTAAATTATGTGAAGATGCCAAAATAAAAAATGATCCACGTCTTCGTGGACTCCTTGAGGACGGTTTCAAGGTTTATGTGGAAGGTGCTAAAAAAAGTTCTCAATGATTCAAAAGGATTCCTATAAACATGAAACTTATTTTGACATACGCAGCCTTGTAACTGCAGAGTTGGAAGAACTGTGGAGCTGGTATTGTTTTGAAAAAGTGGCGCTTGGTGTGGAAACTTTGCAAGAATGTTCAACTGAGTCAACACTCCGGATTTTCCTTGCACAAAAACTGCCGGCGGTGCAGAAAAGATTTTGGAGAATTTTCGAAGTCAATCTGCTCTAAGGGCAAAAATCAAAATCCTCGAGGAAGGTATCCAATCGGTCGAGAATTGGCATGTCAATTGGCGCGAACATTTCCGTTCTGCGAACCTTGGACAATCGTTGATCGTTCTGCCTCCATGGGAATCCAGTATAGAACTTTCTGGAAGTCATCCGGTATGTGGATTGACCCCGGACAAGGTTTTGGAACCGTAAATCATCTTTCGACAGCCTTAGCATTGGAAATGCTGGAGCAATATCTGTTGGATGCTGATACTTTCCCGGAAAGCATGATTGATCTGGGAATTGGATAAGGAATTCTAGCAATTGCGGCCTACCGCTTAGGTGTTCCGAAAGGACAGGTGTGGATTTTGAAACTGAAGCGTTCGCTGAACTGGAGCGAAACAGTGAACTAAACTGTCAGTCAGAAAGGATAAATGTTCAAGCTGGACAGCCATCCCTGTTGAAAATTCCAGCACCGATTGTAATCAGCAATATGTTCCTGCATGAACTGCAGCGTGTCCGACTTGATCTTGTGCGGTTGACAATTCCGGGAGGCACTTTGATTTGCAGTGGATTATTGGGAGAGCAAGAGTATGATCTAAGGAATTCTTTGACTGAACTTGGCTTTGAATTTTGTTCATCTTTAGAGCGTGAAAACTGTCAGGTAATTTAGTTTCTACGTCCCGAAAAACAGACCTGATGAGTAAACTTTATGCGGCAATCCGGTCGAATTGTCTGTACTGCATTGTCGTTCAAACCACAAGCATTTCTATTAATGGCATATTGTTTGACTCTTTACCTGCAGGCAACATAGAATAGGACAGTCTTTGCAATTAAATCCAATTAGCTCCAGTCCATCTTTTCCTAAGCTCATGACTAAAGAATCGCTTGAACGTGCACTCGCTGCATCACTGAATCTCATGCTGGTGTTGGCAGCACTGGACCTTGCTTTGTACATTTGGGTCGGGACTGCAGTTTTGACTGTAATGGCTCATGCAATGTCGCTGTGGCTTGTGTTGCGTCACCGTTTGATTTTTGACTTAGTCAAACTTCTTGAAACTTCAGCACTTTTTATTGATTTGTACCTGATCAAGCAATACGGTTACGCAGTTGCTTCTCCGGTTTCCACTCTTTTTGCAATTATTCACATTTCACTGAATAGAGAATATCATTTGACCAAATTAAAAAGTGATCTGGACAAAGTGCTGGCAACCAAAAAGAAAGATATCGAAAGTGACGAAAATTAAATAGTTTTTGCAGAGTCCATAAAATTCTGAAACAAAATTATAAAAAATGCTGAAAAATTCTGAAACAGCGGCTATTGGTTTCGCCTCTGCAGGACACACGTTATGCCACTTACTGGTATTGCTATTCCCAACCGTTCTTCTTGCATTGGAAGTGGAAATGGAATTGAGCTACAAGGAATTAGCGGCATTGGCGGTTCCAGCTGCATTTCTTTTTGGTGCAGGAGCTTTGCCGGCAGGATGGCTCGGTGATAGATGGAGCAAAACCAATCTGTTGGAAATATTTTTTTACGGCACAGGAGCTTCTACGATTATAACAGGATTTGCTCACACACCTTTGATGCTGGGCATTGGACTGGCTGGGATCGGCTTATTTGCTTCAATCTACCATCCTGTTGGGATGTCATGGCTGGTTTCCAGAACTTCCAAAACAGGAACCGCTCTGGGAGTTAATGGGCTGTTCGGCAGTTTCGGATTTGTCCTGGCACCTCTTGTTGCAGGATCATTGACAGGATTGTGGAGTTGGCGGGTTGCTTTCATTATCCCAGGAATTGTATGTTTATGTGTTGGAATTCTTTTCAGCATTTCGCTACGTACTTTTCTGGAAGACGTGGAAAATCCTATTCACAAAGCTGCATATGAATCTAGTTCTTCAAAAAATATTTGGATGACTTTTGGCTTGATGGGTATGGCATTATTTCTCAGCGGTATGTTTCACCAGATTATACAGTTTTCACTCCCCAAAGATTTTGACCTGCGTGTTCTCCTAACGTCCGGCTCCTTGCTGGGAACTGGATCGATGGTGTCTCTGGTTTATGGGGCAGGAGCAATTGGTCAACTATTGTGCGGCCGCTTGGCGGATCATTACTCAGAACGTCAACTTTATTGTTCTTTGTTTTTGATTACGGTACCTATAGTTGCTTTGGCTAGTCAGCTTACAGAAATTCCACTGGTTTTGAGTATGATGCTTGCTGTTTTTTTGAGTTCCGGTGCACTTCCAGTAGAAAACACTTTGCTTGTTAGGTATGCTCCAAGTCATAGGCATGGGATGGTATTTGGCAGTAAATTATTGTTGGGTTTTGGCTTTAGTGCCTCAGGAATATATTTGTCCGGATGGATTTATGATCTCAGTGGAAGTTTCAACTGGCTTTACGCTTTACTTGTTTTGCTGGCAAGCGCAGTGGCCATCATTGCCTTTTTTCTTCCCGGACAGCGCGTTCTTCAACCTGCCTGACCGGCACTTCCAAAAAGTTTCTATCACTTTGGATCTTCTCTTAAAGGGCAAAAAACTGGAATCAGTTTGGTATGGTGCACCTCCGGAAGTAGCTCCAACGCTAGTATTCCTGCATGAGGGGTTGGGCTGTGTTTCCATGTGGCGAGACTTTCCGGAAAAACTTGGACGAATGACTGGCTGCGGCGTACTAATATACAGCAGACTCGGTTATGGTGAATCGGATTCGTGCGAACTCCCCCGCTCTTTGAGTTTTATGCACCAGGAAGCTCTGGAGGAACTGCCGGAAATTTTAGCTCAGTGCAAAATCCAGAAGTCTATTCTGGTGGGGCACTCTGATGGAGCTTCGATTGCTTTAATTTATGCAGGAGAAAGTTCTGCAGATAGTTTACTTGGCATTGTCAACGAAGCACCACACGTTTTTTGTGAACCACTCACGACCCGTTCCATTGAAAAGGTGCGTGACCTCTTCCAGTCAGGAAATCTTCGTGAACGCCTCAAAAAACATCATGGAACCAATATTGACTGCGCCTTCCACGGTTGGGCAGATGTCTGGCTTCATCCTGATTTTACAGAATGGAACATCGAATCATGTTTGCCGAAAATCAGGGTTCCGCAATTAGTTATTCAGGGTACCGATGACGAATACGGAACTTCTGCCCAGGTTGAAGCTATTGTTCGTCAATCCGTAGGCAGTGTAAAAACGTGTTTTCTGGACAACTGCGGTCATTCTCCGCACCGTGATCAGGAAACGCAAACTTTGGAAGCTATGGCTCAATTCGTCCGGAACTTACCTGTTTGATGAAAAGCACCAACAGTTTACGAGCCAAATCACTTGCATTTTACCAGAGCAGGCTTTATCGTTAGCAGATAAAAATTTAGTTCCAGAATGTTCACGTTTCCCGAAAAACGAGTACGGGAGATTCTCATTTTTCAACCAATTATAATGCTATGTCTACCGTACTTTTGATAAATGGCCCAAATCTTAATTTGCTGGGGACTCGTGAACCAGAAATTTACGGCTCAACGACCCTGACGGAAATAGAAGAACAAGTTTCGGCTTCACTTCGTGAACGCAACATTGAGTGTGAGACCTTCCAGTCAAATTCTGAAGGAGAAATTATTGACTGGCTGCATTTACATCGGGAAGCAGATTTTTTACTTTTGAATCCAGGGGCATTGACTCATACCAGTGTTGGTCTGAGGGATGCAGTTCTGGGCGTAGAAATACCTTTTCTGGAAATCCACCTTTCCAATGTTCATCAGCGTGAAGAGTTTCGACATCACTCCTATTTTTCAGATATT
>JAKUUI010000081.1 GCA_022448485.1 SAR324 cluster bacterium | reverse complement strand
TGCGAGAGCATTCTTGATCGTATTCCACCATGAATCCGAATCTGGAGCATGGCTGACCAGAATGTACTTCTCATGTCCAGCCGCTTGTGCTGCTCCGCTTGCTAAAGTTAACCCCACTGCAAGTGCGACGGCTCCCAGTAGATTTCTTATTATCTTCTTCATACTATCTCCTTTTATTATTTATGAGTTATTGTCAAAATTTCCCTCAAATTCAACATGGCTGCTTTAAACAGTTCATGTGGTCCCACAAAAATAAGGGAGAAAAAAATATGAAAAATATATTCCATATTGTTACACAGAAGGAAAATACTACATAAAAAATGTTTGTCAAGTTTTTTTCCCATACAGATCAATTTTTTCAATATCGTCAAATCCTGTATGGTTACAAACCGATTAACAAACTAAAAGAGATTAGTGTTGAAACTGAGATTTGATCCGGAAATGAGGAGTGAAAGTGGATTATGAACACCTGAGAAATGAACTGGTTGAACGCTACAGCATTTTGAGTCGTCGTCTTCAGCAAATCACCCGCTACGCGATGAGCCACCCAAATGAAATGGGGCTGGAAACTATTGCCGTAATCGCGGATCGCGCGGAAGTTCCTCCGTCAAGCATGATACGATTTGCTAAAAGTTTTGGATTCAGCGGTTTCAGCGAAATGCAGAAAATCTTTCAGCAGGGACTTGTGAGCAGAATGAGCGAATATCAAAAAAGAGTGCAAAATCTTAATCTTGTGATGAGTCAACTAAAGGAGGAAAATAAGTCTAAATCTTGGACATTTCGTTCAGGGCGGGATACAAGCGCTGTAAAGTCTTCAAAATACCGTTACAGACGAACAGATAGAAAACGCGGCCTTGATTCTGGCAAAATCAAATGTGGTACGTATTGCGGCACAGCGCAGGTCTTTCCACATTGCCGCGTATCTGACTTATGCTTTTAGCCATCTTGGAGTTGCTAATATGCTTTTAGACAGCGTGGGAGGAATGTTTGCCGAACAGGGTAAGACAGTCCGTGAGGGAGATGTTTTACTTGCTATTAGTTTTTCTCCATATGCTAACGAAGTTCTCAAATTGGCTGGAAATGCTCAGGAAATGAGGATTCCTGTGATAGTGATTACTGACAGCATTCTCAGCCCCCTGGGACTTTTTTCAGATGTGTGTCTGGAAGTAAAGGAGACAGAAGTTTTTGGATTCAGAGGAGTGGTTTTGGGCGCTTTGATGTGTCTCGCGCTTTCTTTAGTGGTGGAATTGGGCAGGCAAATCGAACAACAGAAAAAGGAGGTGAAATGAAAATTAATAGGGTTCAAGAATTGTGGAAAAACCACCAATTTGCTATTGGAGGATGGCTTTCTATTCCAAGTGGCTTTTCCGCGGAAATTATGGCTCATCAGGGATGGGATGTGTTGACAATTGACATGCAGCATGGTTTGGTGAATGCTTCAGAAATGGTGTCAATGCTCACCGCGATTTCGACAACTAACGTGACTCCGTTTGTGCGTGTTCCCTGGCTGGAACCGGGAATCATTATGAAGGTTCTGGATTCCGGCAGCTATGGAGTGATTTGTCCAATGATCAATACTCCAGAAGATGCCGAACGGTTCGTTTCTTACTGTCGTTACGCACCGCAGGGAACAAGAAGCTTTGGACCAAGCCGGGCTGTTTTATATGCGGGAGAAGATTATTCCCAACAGGCGAATCAAACTGTATTGACTTTAGCAATGATAGAAACCCAAAAAGCACTGGACAATCTTGATCAAATTGTGTCAGTGGAAAGACTCGATGCGGTATTTGTGGGGCCAAGCGATTTAGGATTGTCTCTTGGATATGTCCCAGGGAATCATGAGGAACCAGTATTACTGGAAGCTATTGAGACAATTTTGAAAACCGCAAAATCGCATGGCAAAAAGACAGGAATTTATACTTTAACTCCAGAGTATGCAAAGCGGATGATAAAGCTGGGCTTTGATTATGTTGTTATCAGTTCTGATGCGCGTTTGATGGTCGCACAAGCTAAACAAGTACTTGCAGATTTTCGTTTGCAAAAAATTAAGTGATTCTATCCTGTTGGTTGGTTTCTAATATCGGAGGCGATTCTTATCTCTTTTTACTAAATATTAAGTATGCATGATACATCAATCTGTTTTTTGACTGCAGCAGAAATCGCTAAGAAAATTCGCAAAGGGGAGATTTCTGCAGTTCAAACAATGGAAGCACATTTGGCTCAAATCGAACGGATCAATCCCCAAGTCAATGCTATTGTCACACTCGTCCCGGAACTGGCTCTGGAAGAAGCCCGTAAGGCGGACGAAAAACAGGCAAAAGGTGGAAACGTCGGACCGCTTCATGGATTGCCCATTGCTCACAAGGATCTGGTTCCAACTAAAGGTATTCGCACCACTTTTGGTTCGCTCGTTTTTCAGGATTTCATTCCAGAGGAAGATGCACTGCTCGTGGAACGTTTACGGGAAGGAGGTGCGATTATGCTTGGCAAAACGAATACTCCAGAATTTGGAGCTGGTTCACAGACCTTTAACCGGGTTTTTGGCGTAACCCGCAACCCATATGATTTGAGCAAAACCTGCGGAGGAAGCAGCGGTGGTGCGGCAGTTTCAGTTGCCTGCCGCATGCTGCCTATTGCAGATGGAAGTGACTTGGGAGGTTCGCTCAGGAATCCGACAAATTACTGCAATGTTGTCGGTTTTCGCCCATCTGTGGGAAGGGTTCCGAGTTGGCCGAATGAATCCGGGTGGAACAGCTTCGCAGTTGATGGACCGATTGCTCGTACGGTGGAGGATACTGCGCTGATGCTAAGTGTTTTAGCCGGTCCGGATTCACGCTCACCGATTTGCCTTCCGGAAAGCGGTTCCATTTTTCGGCAGTCTCTGGAGCGTAATCTAAAAGGAGTTAGAATTGCCTGGAGTCCTGATCTTGGAGGGTTGCCAGTTGATTCACGGGTAACAGAAACTCTGGAAGCTCAGCGCCATGTCTTTGAGGATTTGGGTTGCATTGCGGAGGAAGGTTTTCCGGATTTTTCGGATGCAGATGAAATATTCAAAACTTTCCGTGCCTGGTTTTATGAATTAAAACTTGCTTCGCTCCTGCCGGAACACGGGGAAAAAATCAAAGAAACTGTAATTTGGAATATCGAATCAGGTATGAAGTTAAGTGGTCCGGAACTGGGGCGGGCAGAAGTAAAACGAACGGCACTTTTTCACAGGGTGAGGGAATTTATGCAGGATTATGATTTTTTGGCGCTACCTGTAAGTCAAGTACCGCCGTTTCCGCTGGAGCAGGAATATGTCTCTGAAATAAACGGTCTGCAAATGGGAACCTATCTTGACTGGATGCGTTCCTGCTATTTCATTTCTGTCACCGGACAGCCTGCGATTTCGGTACCCTGCGGATTTACTGCTGAGGGTCTGCCGGTTGGTTTGCAGTTGGTGGGGCGACCGCAAGACGATTTAGGTGTTTTACAACTGGCTAATGCTTTTGAAAAAGCAACTGGATTTTATAAAACCATACCAGATCTGGCATTGGCTACATGATGCTGGATCAAGATTTTCAGCTTCTTTGGTTTAATATTTTAACTGAAAATGTTAAAGACATTCTGATCCCTTCTTCACTGCAGATGCAATTTTAATTTTAAACAAAAAAGAGTTGACTTCTTTCTGCTCTATTACTAACATTTTACAATCTTATGGATGAGATTTTTCCAGGATGTGGAGCCGAATGGTTCGGTTTTCTAAGATTGTTAATCATGAAAAGGAGATAAAATATGCGAAGTATATTGAGGTGGCTGGCGGTAACTGCGCTGGCTTTGAGTATGAGTGTGCCCGTCTGGGCAGAACAAACTTTTGTGACCATAGGAACCGGTGGAGTTACGGGAGTTTATTATCCAACTGGTGGAGCAATTTGCCGCTTGGTCAACAAAAAACGGAAAGTACACGGCATTCGCTGTTCGACTGAAAGTACTGGGGGTTCTGTTTACAACATCAACACAATCCGTGCTGGTGAGTTGGATATGGGTGTGGCGCAGTCTGACTGGCAGTACCACGCGTACCGTGGAACCAGTAAGTTTAAGGACCAAGGTCCTTTCAAAGGATTGCGGGCGATTTTTTCAGTACATCCGGAGCCGGTGACTATTCTTGCTCGCCGAGATTCGGGAATTCGTCACATCAGCGATCTCAAAGGAAAACGACTGAATATTGGCAATCCTGGATCCGGAACTCGTGCAACCTGGGAAGTGATCGAGGAAGCGCTGGGGTGGAGTCGAAGTGATCTGAAACTGGCTGCTGAGCTGCGTTCTGCAGAAACCGGACAAGCTCTTTGCGATAATAAAATCGATGCCTATTTCTGGCTTGTCGGCCATCCTTCCGGATTGACAAAAGAAACGGTATCTTCTTGTGATGCTGTTCTTGTGGAAGCTTCCGGTGCAGGAATTTCGCAATTGGTCAAAGATAATTCCTTCTACCGCTGGGCCACCATTCCAGGCGGAATGTATTCAGGAAATCCGAACGACATCAAAACTTTTGGAGTGGGCGCAACTTTTGTGACCTCCACACGTACTCCGGCAAACGTGATTTATCATGTAGTCAAAGGTGTGTTTGACAATTTTGATCGGTTCAAAAAACTACACCCGGCATTTCTCCATCTAAATGAGAATGAAATGATTACAGACTCGCTTTCTGCACCATTGCATGCTGGAGCCCTGCGTTATTACAAAGAGCGCGGCTGGATGTAATTATATCCCCGATAAAGGCATTGCCCGGAAGGTTTGACGCTTTCCGGCTCTGCCTTTTTTCCTCTTTTTCTCCATTTTTTGCACTCCTCTTAGAACGTTTTCTCTATGAATTCAAAAAATGAAATCTTTGAGAATAACGTACCAGTTTCATCATCTAACGAATTACAAGAAAAACCTGAAGAAATGGTGGCAACGGTAGATACCGGTGCGCGTAATTTACGTTCCTGGGCCGGCTGGACACTGGCCTCAGTTTCACTTGCCTGGTCTCTTTTTCAGCTTTGGATCGCCTCCCCTCTACCGTACATGCTGGCGGATTTTATTCCGCTTTTGAACAGTACCCACACTCGCTCGGCTCATTTGGGATTTGCGATGTTCTTGTCTTTTGTGGCCTTTCCTGCATTGAAGCGATCACCACGAACACAGGTCCCGATGCAAGACTGGATATTTGGTTTGACCGGTACCGCCTGTGCTCTGTACATTGCAGTTTTTTCTGATCAGCTGGCACTTCGTCCGGGGCTGCCAATTACACCGGATTTGATTATTTCTGGAATTGGGCTGGTATTTTTACTGGAAGCTACCAGGCGGGCGTTGGGTTTGCCTATGATGTGCGTTGCA
The DNA here is from genome assembly GCA_022448485.1 of SAR324 cluster bacterium. Lineage (GTDB taxonomy): Bacteria > SAR324 > SAR324 > SAR324 > NAC60-12 > Arctic96AD-7. The sequence goes on along the minus strand of JAKUUI010000081.1, from coordinate 3,625 downwards.
ATTGTGTTTTTAAGTTATGTGTTTTTTGGTGAATATGCTCCGGATATTATCGCATGGCAAGGGGCTTCATTTCAGAAAGCCATGTCTCACATGTGGCTGACACAGGAAGGTGTCTTTGGAATTGGCTTGGGAGTTTCCACTGGATTCATTTTTTTGTTTGTTCTTTTTGGTGCATTACTGGAAAAAGCGGGGGCAGGAAATTATTTTACGAAAGTTGCTTTTGCCTTACTCGGTCATTACCGCGGAGGTCCAGCAAAAGCGGCGGTTGTTTCTTCGGGTATGAACGGCATGATCTCCGGTTCTTCGATTGCAAATGTGGTTATTACCGGAACATTTACGATTCCACTGATGAAAAAAGTCGGTTTTTCTAATGAAAAAGCCGGGGCCGTCGAAGTCGCTGCATCAACAAACGGTCAGCTAATGCCACCGATTATGGGAGCGGCAGCCTTCCTGATGATTGAATATGTTGGAATTTCATACCTAGAGGTGATTAAGCATGCTTTTTTGCCTGCAGTTATTTCTTATATTGCGCTGGTTTATATTGTTCACCTTGAGGCTATGAAAGCGGATTTGAAAGGTTTGATGCCACGTAAAGTGACAACAGTACTCCAAAAAATTGTCACATTTCTGATGGTGCTGATTGGACTGATTATTCTTTCCGGAGTTATCTACTTTGGTTTTGGATGGATTAAATCAGTAGCTGGTGAAGCTTCACCCTGGATTGCAGGCATATTAATTTTGACTGTTTATGTTGTACTTATTCGTTATTCAATACGCTTTCCTGATTTGGAAATTGACGATCGTAGCATTGAACTTACTGTACTTCCAGAAACCGGCCCGACCGTTAAATCCGGATTGCATTATTTGCTTCCGGTTGTCGTTTTGATTTGGTGTTTGATGGTCGAGCGTTTTTCGCCTGGACTTGCAGCCTTTTGGGCGATAATGATCATGTTGTTCATCTTGACGACTCAACGTCCGCTGAAAGTATTTTTTCGGAAAAGTGGTGACTTGGAGAAAGAATTTATAAACGGTCTTCGGAACTTAGTGGACGGGTTGATATTTGGTGCACGGAACATGATAGGAATTGGTGTCGCCACTGCAACAGCGGGAATCATCGTAGGTACAGTGACTCTCACCGGGATTGGTTTGGTGATGACCGAGTTTGTTGAGTTTATCTCAGGGGGCAACTTGATGTTAATGTTACTGTTTACAGCATTTATTTGCCTTGTACTGGGTATGGGCTTGCCTACGACAGCAAATTATATCGTTGTTTCTACACTGATGGCTCCGGTGATTGTCACTCTTGGTGCGCAAAATGGACTGATTGTTCCGCTGATTGCAGTTCACATGTTTGTCTTTTATTTCGGCATTCTAGCAGACGATACACCGCCGGTCGGTTTGGCAGCTTTTGCTGCTTCAGCCATAGCACAAAGCGATCCGATAAAAACCGGCATTCAAGGTTTTACTTATGATATTCGCACAGGAATTCTGCCATTTTTGTTCATTTTTAACACTGAGCTACTGATGATTGGCATTGAAAGCTGGTGGCATCTGTTGCTTACCATTATCAGTGCCGTGATGGCCATGCTTTTGTTTGCTGCTGCAACGCAGGGTTATTTTTTCGTGAAAAGCCGCTGGTGGGAAACAGTGGCTCTCTTGCTTCTTTCATTCACACTTTTCCGGCCGGGATTCTGGTGGGAAATGGTTTATCCCTCAAGCCAGATTGTACAACCAACTCAGATTGTCCAAATGGTGGAGCAGCTTCCGACTAACACGGATTTGCGCTTGCATGTAGAAGGTGAAAACATCGAAGGTGAGCTGGTAAGTAAAATGGTCGTACTGCAGATGGGAGAGCAGGCATCAGGCAAAGAACGGCTCGAAAAAGTCGGGTTGGAGTTGCGCACAGAAAAAAAGAGGGTTTTTGTCGATATGGTTGCATTTGACAGTCTTGCACAAAAAGCGGGAATTGATTTTGATTGGGAAATTCTCAGCATGCAAGTTCCTACTGACCGGCCGGCCAAACAATGGATGTATTTACCCGCTTTTTTTCTTCTGGGATCCATCATTTTTTTGCAGCGCCGGAGACTTCCTGAAAAAATTGAATAATTTTAGGTACTATTCTGAGTTATTCCAGCAGAATTCATTAATAATAATTTGATGTTGAAAATGTTTTGAAACACTCAGAACTGTTGCTTGCAGCCTGTGTTCCTCTGATTTGGGGGATTGGGTTTACTTTCGCAAAAGCTGGACTGAATGAATTCCCGCCTTTGTTTTTGATGGGTCTACGATTCTCACTGGCGTCATTGGCACTGGTCTGGTTTGTTCCATTTCCACACGGCCAGTTGAAGCAGATATTTTGGATTTCTTTTGTGGGTTCAACCCTGCAATACGGCCTGACGTTCACAGGACTTTCCATGATTGATGCCTCGCTGGCAATCATAATTATTCACCTGGAAGTTCCATTTGCAGTTCTGTTGGCTGCCTTGGTTCTTAGGGATAAACCAGGCAGACAGCGCATTCTCGGAATGCTGATATCTTTTGCGGGAATCGTTTTGATTGCCGGGCAGCCAAGTTTACGTGGACAACTGCTGGCTATTATACTCACTGCCGGAGGGGCGATGATGTGGGCCGTGGGACAGGTTATGGTTAAACGTCTTGAAAATCCGCCGTCCGGATTTGCTTTGACTGCATGGATTGGAGTTTTTTCCGGACCGCAGATGATTCTAGGGTCCTTCATTATTGAAGAATCTCAGCTGGAATCAATGGCACAGGCCAGTTGGATAGGCTGGGGAGTGATTTTGTACTTGGCTTTAATTATGACGGTCTTGGGTTATGGAATTTGGTATCGTGTCCTTTCACGCAATCCTGTCTCAAAGGTTATGCCCGTGATGCTCCTGCTTCCTGTCTTTACGATTGCCTCAAGTATGCTTTTTCTTGGAGAGGAACCCACACTAATTATTCTCACCGGGGGGATCGTGGTTTTTGGGGGAGTCTCTTTGATCGTGATGAAAAAAGATCCAAAGCAGGTTTCATGAAAAAATGAAAAAGCAAAAATTGTACAAATAAATGGGGTCAGAGTAAATTAAATCAAAAAATATTAATTAAAAAAATAGTGTTCGTACTGCGAAAAAAATCATTGCCCATTAATAGGATTGTATTCTGGGACAAGCCGTTTCATTGAGTCTACGGCGGAAGCAAGATCACGTTGGGCAACTGCTTCTGCGAGCAAACCGATTTCTTTTTGTAGGACTTTTGCATCAGGGAGAGGTTCTTCAGAGGAGAAAATGCGTGGATGTTTGGTGGGCTGTGATTTGGTTGGATCGATTAGGAGTTCCTCATACAATTTTTCTCCAGGACGGAGACCGGTGTATTGAAGGGGAATATCTTTTTCCGGAATTAAACCGCTCAGTTCAATCATTTGCAAAGCCAGGTCGTGGATTCTGACCGGGTCGCCCATATCCAGCAGAAAAACTTCTCCGTTTTTGGACATGGCTCCTGCCTGAATGACGAGTCTGGCTGCTTCCCCGATACTCATGAAGTAGCGTGTGATTTCCGGATGAGTCACGGTTATCGGCAGTCGCTTATTGATTAGTTCACGAAATAAAGGAACTACAGAACCGCTGCT
>JAKUUI010000080.1 GCA_022448485.1 SAR324 cluster bacterium | reverse complement strand
ATAACTGGATGGTGCTGGCAAAAACCACCGCGCTCGTTTCAGTGATTGGATTGCACGACATGCTTTACAATGCAGGTGTTGCTGGAGGAGCCACTCGCCAGCCTTTTACTTTTTTCCTGGTAGTTGCGCTGATGTATTTGTGCATTACTGGGATTTCAGACATTGGTTTACGTTGGGCCAATCGCCGTTACAGTGTTGGGGTACGCAAGGTTTGAATCATGGATTATAATGTCATTATTGACAATCTCCCGCTTTATTTGAATGGACTTTTGGTGACAATCCAGTTGGTCGTGATCGCTCTGGTTTCAGGATTTGGATTAGCAGTTCCTTTATCCTTGATGGCAGTTTCAAAAAACTCATTCTTAAGGTATCCAGCTAAAGCTTATATCTATTTTTTTCGGGGAACACCGTTATTGGTACAGATGTTCTTGCTCTATTACGGAATGAGCCAGTTTGAAGCTATTCGTGAAAGTGTACTCTGGATATTTTTCAGGGAAGCTTATTGGTGTGCCATTATAGCTTTTGCCTTAAATACTGCAGGCTACACTGCAGAAATCCTGCGAGGTGCAATTGAACAAACACCTTTCGGTGAAGTCGAAGCTTCACAGGCTTGCGGAATGTCCAAAACAACTATGTTAAGGCGCATTATCCTTCCTGGCTCCTTTAGACGTGCTTTACCGGCCTATGGCAACGAAGTTATCTTCATGCTCCACGGCAGTGCTCTGGCTGGAGTGATTACGATTGTTGATTTATTTGGTGCAGCAAAAATTGTGAATTCCAGATATTTTGTCCCTTTTGAGTCTTTTATTACAGCAGGATTCTTTTATCTGAGCTGTACTTTTTGTCTCATCTGGTTTTTCAAATGGGTAGAGAAACACTGGTACGTTCACTTGCGTCCCCGGACTTCCTGAAGAGATCAAAGGGCTGCGGATAATTATTGCACCTTTCAGAGGAAAATTATAATCGCAAAATCCTAAACTGCCAATATTCCCGTCCATCTCGGCCTAGCTTCATCTTTAGAATAAGCTGGCTGCTATTTCAGTTTAACTAAATTTAAACTTCACTGGAAACAAATAAAATTGGGAAATAACCGATTTTGACGTGAAGTTTTCTTGAAGAAGTGATATACTTTATTGTTTTATTTAGCGATTAACCTTCATAGGAGTTAATTTGATGTTTCCATTTATTTCAGTAGCATATGCCCAATCTGCCGGGGCAGCATCACAGCAGAGTCCGTTTTTTCAATTTATCCCGCTTGTATTGATCCTGGGAGTGTTCTGGTTTTTAATCATCCGTCCGCAGCAAAAAAAGCAGAAAGCACACCAGAGAATGGTGGATAGTCTAAGTAAGGGCGACAAGGTTGTCACAAATGGTGGAATCTTTGGTACAGTAGTTAAAGTGGGAGATGACAGGGTCATCCTGGAAGTCGCCAGTAAGGTTCAAATCCATATCGAGCGTCAGCAAGTAGCTCGGATGGATAAAAAAACAGGGGTCAGTGAAGATGATAATGAAGATAAAAAAGAAGTGAAAAAGAAGTAAATCAAAACTATAAGTAACAACTTCCAGATTAATCGGAGAAAATTGTGTTTATTATTGTTAATTGTTACATGAATTTTACTCATCTTTTTACAAATTCTGTCAATCCATTTCTAGAAATCAGCAAAACTACAGACAAAAATCATGGACATTAAATTTAAAGGATCCATCATCCTCATCGTGTTGATAGGAGCCCTTTATTATGCATTTCCAACTTATAGGGCATATCAGCCGGATGTTGATCCGCAGACTGTTGACAACAAGGTAAATCTTGGCCTCGATTTACAAGGCGGGATGTACCTCGATATTGAAATAAAAGCTGAGGAAGCCGTTAAGGAAATTCTTCGCCGGACTTCGGTAGAATTAGAAGATTTACTGATTGATGAACAGGTAGATTTTCTTGAGGTGCGACAAACCACGGATTCCGTGATTGTTGAAATGGAACCGGGCAAAAAAGTTAATTTGGAGATTGCTCCTTACGATCGTTTTTTGGTTCAGTTTGACCAGAATGCACAGGGAGATCTTACTTTTTTAAAACTCAAAGCTGAAGAGGCCGACCTTATACGGGAGAACTCTGTTAGTCAGGCACTCGAAGTTTTGCGAAACCGCATTGACAGCTTGGGAATTAGCGAACCTTCACTTCAGAAGCAGGGCGAAAATAACATTGTAATACAACTTCCGGGGTTAATGGACAGGGACCGTGCTATCGAATTGATTGGTACACAAGCAGTTTTGCAGTTTCAAATTGTCAACAATAATGCCACTCCAAACAACTATAACAGGCTAACAGAAGTTGTCAAATATGAAGAGGTTTGGGACAAGACAACAAACAAATTAATTTCCAAACGACCCTATGTTTTGGAGAAAAAGATTTTGATGACCGGTGAGTTTATCAGAGATGCAAGAGTTCGCATTGATTCCCGTGATAACCGGCCCTATGTAGCGCTTTCTTTCGATTCAATTGGGGCAGATCTTTTTGCAAAAATTACACGTCGTAACGTCGGCCGCAACATGGCGATTGTGCTGGACGGCAAAGTGCAGTCTGCTCCCGTAATACGTGAAGCCATAACCGGAGGAGAAGCCTCTATTTCAGGACAGTTTACTGTTAAAGAAGCAGAAACCTTAAAAATTGTTCTTAAATCTGGGAATTTGCCTGCTCCCATTGAAATACGTGAAGAGCGAACTGTTGGTGCAAGCCTCGGAGAAGATTCAGTAGAACAGGGTTTGAATTCCTTAATGATCGGCAGTGCTATTGTTTTAATTTTTATGATTCTTTACTACCGCCTGGCTGGTGTTTTTGCTGCAGTAGCACTGATTTTTAATGTAATCTTAATTATTTCAGTTCTTGGCGCATTTGGGGCAACGCTGACCTTGCCGGGAATGGCTGGAATAGTGCTGACCATCGGCATGGCAGTTGACGCAAATGTTTTGATTTTCCAAAGAATACGTGAGGAAATAAAACGTACAGAAAATCCGAGAGCTGCCATCCAGGAAGGTTTCGGCAAAGCATTCCGCACTATTATGGATGCAAACGTTACCACTCTTTTTGCCGCTCTCGCACTTCTGCAATTTGGAACAGGTCCCATCAAAGGCTTTGCGGTTACTCTTTCTGTTGGCATCATTGCAAGTATGTTTACAGCTATTGTCGTGACCCGTTTCTTTTTTGATTATGTTTATTTACGAAAAACTAAATTACGTTCACTAAGCATTTGATTTACTTATAACACAGCAGATCAGCCTACAGAAAGACTATGCAATTTCTTAATTTTAAAGACGGAGAAGCAATTGATTTCCTCAGTTTCCGGCGTCTGTCCGCAATAATATCCGGAATAATAATACTCGCAGGGGTCACCTCGATTGTTGTACACAAAGGATTGAAATACGGCATCGATTTTAGGGGAGGTACAAATGTGCAAATTCAATTTTCGACTCCGCCAAATCTTGATCAATTGCGACAGTTTTTTGCAGAACGTGGAATGAAAAACGTGGTTCTGCAAACTTTTGGAGATGTTGCTGATCAAGAAATTTTACTTGGTCTTCCCATTGACAGCTCGCTTGGTGCAGGAGAGCATCTGACTGCAGAATTACGCAAAATCCTTCTACCACAGCATCCAAAACTCGAAATCCGGCGGATTGAAACAATTGGCCCGAAAGTCGGCGATGAGCTAAAAATCAGTGCCGTACAAGCTGTTTTGATTGCACTCGGACTTGTTTTACTCTACATCACAATTCGTTTTCAATGGAGGCAGGGAGTCAGTGCGATAGTGGCTTTGGTGCATGATGTACTTGTTGTTGTAGGAATATTCTCCATTTTTGACAAAGAATTTTCTTTGACCGTCGTTGCTGCATTGCTGACGGTGGTGGGATACTCTCTTAATGACACCATTGTGGTTTTTGACCGCATCCGTGAAAATCAGGGGAAATACCGAAAAAAGTCATTTGAAGAAACCATCAATTTGAGCATCACGGAAACATTGAGCAGAACCTTAATTACCTCCGGAACCACGCTGCTCGTCGTGCTCTCTTTATTTTTCCTCGGAGGCGAAATTATTCACGATTTCGCATTTGCCTTACTCGTTGGCGTGTTAATCGGAACATACTCGTCGATTTACGTCGCCAGTCCTGTGGCGGTGTTCTTTACCAAGTTGGCTCCACCTGGTGGAACTGCCCCTGCAACAAGCTAAGTTAGAGAAATGTCTGCTTCCGGATTTACACCGTTCGAGACATTAGCTGTAGTGGGTCTCGGACTTATCGGAGGCTCATTTGCAAAGGATGTACGCCGTCTGGGGCTAGCTCATCGTATTTTGGGTTATGACAATAACGCAGAATATCGGACAGAAATCAGTAGTAGAAATTTAGTCGATTACCTCGCTGCTGTTCCGGACAAGAAGATTACTGAAGCACAATTAATTTTACTGGCTGTACCGGTCAAAGCATTTGCTAAGGTAATTTCTCAAATTCGCCCTCATCTTTCTTCAGATGCAGTTCTCACTGACGTCAGCAGCGTTAAATCCCCCCTGCTAAACACGATGTGTTCACCGGAGAATGCTGCAATCCGTTTTGTAGGTGGGCATCCCATTACCGGATCAGAAAATTTTGGTCCCAGTGCTTCGCAGGATAATTTGTTTGCCGGGAAGCATTTCATCCTCACTCCCAGCAAAAACACTGATCGAAATGTTCTCCGCACAGTACGTGAACTTTGGGAATCACTGGGTGCCGAAGTGTCCGAGATGGACGCTGAAGCTCATGATCAGATGTTTGCTTCAGTCAGCCATTTACCTCATCTTCTGGCTTACGCAAGTATTCATGCTATCACCAATTCTGACAAGCCGGATGCTCTTGGACAATCAGGAGCTGGACTTAAAGATTTTTCTCGGATTGCATCATCTAGTCCGGAAATGTGGGCAGATATTTTCCTTGAAAACCAGGAGAATCTGCTGCCTCGTATGAACACATTCAAAGATGCAATGACTGATCTTGAGGATGCAATTATGAGGAATGATAAAGAAAAGCTAATAGAACTTCTTACACTGGCTAAAACTGAGCGTGACCGCTGGATGACCTAGTTCTGTGAGAACAACAATGCTCAGTGTTTGATCTTTGGCCAATACTTTTTGAAATCAAACAACGGGGAGTGACTGCCCTGATGGCAGCTCACACATGTGGATTTTGAGTTTTTGGTCGCCGGGAGAATTTTATAGTTTTCTAGATGAGCGCGGGAGGGACCATGACAGTTTTCGCACTGAACATTTTTTAAATGTGGCGTGATTTGGGAACTGAGAAAACCTGTTCTGCCGACAAATTTGAGGGCTGATTCTGAGGCATCAGCAGGGGCCACCCACGGTTTCAGCCCAACGACATGACATTCCAGACATTCTGGATCAAAATGCTTCCCCTTACTTTCCAAGGTGGCAAAAGCATGCGCGTGACCACTGTTTTTCCAAATTTCAGTACTGGTCTTATGACATGACTCGCAGGCTTTATTTCCTACAAATGGAGATTCTTTGCGCTGCTTTTGCATACGATCCAGGCTGCTGAAAAACATCTCCTTCACTGCAGCATCATAGTCCCTGAAGGCCTCCTGAAGTTCCGGAGCATCCTCCAAAATTCTCCTCAACCAGGTTACAGATAAATCTGCAGGAACAATTTCTTGATTGACAGGAGTTAACTTTCCTGTTTTTTCCAATATTCCTGTTAAGACGCCCTGTCCTTTTGTAGGAATCATGGGAAAAGTTCCGGATCCGGTCCTGATTTCCATGACCTGATTCAACTCGTCATCATTGCTGCTTCCTGCAACGATCAGATCAAATAAGCCGGATCGATCAAATATTTCCAGCTCTTCTACTTTTCCGCGAAACAAAAGTATCCTGAGCAAGTCAGTATTTTTTGTCAACCGCTCTTTCCAACGTGCTAACAATTCCGGATCTGCCGGCAAGATAACGGGCGTCTCATTCTGATTCTGGTAAACAAGATTGGGAGATAAATATCCAAATACCTTGAGGCGTTGCTCACCCTCTTGAATTGTTTTTGAGCTTAAAAAATGAAGACTTCCGCTTTGATTGCTGAGGAGATAAGGGATTGTTGGATCAAGTGACTGCAGCCCGTTCAGCCATTCGTTTGGACCAAGTAACACAACTTGCGGACGTAATTTTTTAAGGGCAGTATGAATTAGACGTACCTTGAGATCACCTTGTCCTGAGGGCTCAGGGAAATTATTTCCTAGGTCGAAATATAAAAGATTGAAATTTTGGGATAGTTGCTGTTTGAAAAAAGTGAGCCTGCGCGGGAGGCCACCCATATCGCTTTCTTCTGCACAGCCACAGGGTTGGATTTCTCCCCGCAAATCACCAGAGAAAATCAACATCGGATTGTTTGCCTGCGGACTGCTGGGAAAAAGCATGCACCACAGGAACAGACATACAACAGTACGCTGCATTTTAATTTTCATCAATACAGATTATTTCTCGAAAACTGACTTTCCCGTCACCTTTTACAGAGGCTTCAGTGCCAAGGCTGCGTGTATTCTTCATCGCAGTATAGAGTGAGCTTTCCGCCTTTTCAAAAGAATCCGTGTATGTTGTTGCTGGACTGTCTGTCGCGTAAATCAGTCTGGCATCGGTTATGGTATATCCGCTCACATTAGGGTAGGTCAAGTTACTGTCCACTGAGTTTTCTAAATCACTGAGGCTGATCAGATTTTTACTTTTTAAACCAGATGATGTAGTGCTATTATCCGCAGGATCTTGAACCAGCAAGTACATTACATCAAATACAGCCACTTTCACACAGGTTCCATTATTCTTCGTCGATTTTGCCCCATTGTCCAATTTACTCAGTCCCGCAGAAAGACTCTTTCGCAGGTTGTTTGTAGAACTTAATCCAAGTGCGGTAAAGTCCGCTTCAAGCGCATTTGAAAGAGTTGTCAACTCACTGACCATTGCAATCCGGCTAGTCAAACTGCTACCGCCTGTAATATCTGTCATATTGTCTAGTTTTATGATGGGCCTGATCTTAGTGATCGTTACACCGTCTGAAATAGCTTTGGCAACACAATTACTACCGGAACTCGCATTATCCGTAAAATTATCTGTATATGTAACACATTTTGACAGGTCACTATTTGAAATATATGATGTGCCCCCGCCAACCACCTCAAAACGGTTGGATGAACTTAAGTCGGTTCCTCCACCGGAGCTATCAACCCCGGTCGTACTTAATGAAGTAAAGGCTTTTGTTTCTGTTTCAGAAAGTGTTCCATTTAAATCAGTATCAAGAACTCCATAGTTGAGGTAGATCAAATCCGCAATATTGGCGAACATCGATATTTCAAGTTCATCAGTTGCCCGATTACTGGAACTGCCATCGCAACGACTGGATTTAACAATTGAATTGGCCCCGATTAAACAAAGTGCTTTGGTCACATATCCACGGTTACCTGTTGTATAATCTGTTGCCAGGCTCAGCTTTGAAATACCCAGGGTTTTTGTCAGGTTATCCATAGCTCCGGTTTTTAGGAAATTACCAAACGATACTCCAGCCTGTCCCAAATATCCGCTTGCTCTTTGATAATTTGTGCAACCTGAATTTTCGGCAACCGTTGAATATTTTTGTTCATCGAGTTGAACCGAACATCTTGCAGTATCTTTTTTGTCTGCACACGAAGCCAATGGCAGCGTCACAAGAATAAGTAGCAAGAATCTGAACATCGTTTTCATGAGAATCCTTTTGCAGATAACTCGAATATATTTTTCATTATCCACAGGTTGTTAAAACGTTTCTTCCAGGGTTTGCAGTTCTGAATCAATTTGATGCTGTGTGACTACATCCTGTTCACTGACAAAAGCGATCCTGAGACTGACCTCTTGAGGAAAGACACTGGCACCAGCGAGCACTGCATTTAGATAGAGTCTGCGCTGCGATAAATTTTCTGCAGCTTTTGCTTTATCCACTAAAGTTTCAAACAAGGGACGTGGTTCACGTTTTTGGGCCTTCAGCGAAGGATACAAAGCTCCTACAAGTTTCAAAAAAGGTACAAGTTCTGTATCAGAGCGTGCTCTCTCAATAGCTTTCTCAACCCGAGCTGTTAAATTAAGAGTATCAACCAATAGCCCGTTTCGCAACGCTGCAGTTACATTTTCCAGAATTATTTCCCGTTTGAACCTGGCCTCATCTGTTTCTTCAAATGAGGTAAAGGCCAGTTCAATTGGATCTGGCTTTCCGGGATCAAAACCACTACGCTGGCGTTCCTGCTGCTGGTGCAGGATGGCATCAAGATGAGTTTCTAAAAAATATAGTGAACCATTTAGAATTCCTGCATACTTTTCCTCCGATGGTACAGGAGAATTAGTCGCAGGAAATCCATAAAGTTTCACCTTTTCCCGCGAAGCACCAAGCAGCTGTCTCAAATCCATAGAGATATCCTCACTCTCAGCCCAGACTGAAATTTGTTCACGAAAATCATCAGCCATGTTTTCCTGTAAGGAAAAATTTTCAATTTCTCCTGCAAAGCGTATTAAGCGGCCCTGAATTAATATCGGGGTGTCCTGATCCTCCAGAGGATCCTCCATCCAGTCCCAGACTACCTCTTTCAGTTCGTCCATTTCTTCATTCCAATCTTCACGCTCATCAAGAGGTACCCGTTTTGTTGCAGGTCCGTATGCACCAGCTTCAACAGCTATAGGATCTGCATTATGCGGAATCAAATTTTTGACTTCTCTACCAATGTCCCATTCTTCGCGGTTTTTCCGGACATCTTCATCACAAATATTTTCCGGGCAGTTTCCCAGTCTCGGTTCTGTGAGCAAAAACCGGTGTAGAGTACTAACGGCATGGTATTGAAGCTCCGGCGTCAGCTCATCAAAATTATTCATTAAAAACATTAATGCATCTTTTCGCAAGCCTGACTTAACACCAAAACGCATTAGCGCACCATCATGTTTTTCCTGAAACCCAAGTTCACCGGTCACAAGATCAACAGTACTGTCAATTACCGTGATTTTCATGTGAGTCGGCCATTCCGGTGACTCAAGAACTGTTTGCAGGCGGGAGAGACTTTTGTCTCGTATATCACCGTCGTCACTGGAAAAAGCAAAAAAAG
>JAKUUI010000008.1 GCA_022448485.1 SAR324 cluster bacterium | reverse complement strand
TTTGTGCCAGATATTTTTTGATTTCTATCTGCTTCTTTTTGTCTTTTTCATTGAGCGGTTTTACTTTTAATGCCTGTTGATAATATTTCAGTGAGAGCTCTTTTTCCCCTAGTTTTTCTGCAGCTTCAGCTTGATTGATCAGCTCATCTAGTGTTTCAGTCCGTTTCGGGACATGCTTACGTAAAAGATCATAGGCATCAAGTATTCCATTATGTTTTTTGCTACCGGACTTTTGATTTTCGGCATAAAGCAGGAGTTCAAAATTCGCATCATCCAAAATTCTCATTTTAGCTTTTACCTCCTGGCGAATTGCCTTGGTGACTTTTGACCATTCTTCTTTTTCAATCCATTTTTTGAAAGAACTTTGTGCCAGATATTTTTTGATTTCTATCTGCTTCTTTTTGTCTTTTTCATTGAGCGGTTTTACTTTTAATGCCTGTCGATAATATCCCAGTGAGAGCTCTTTTTTCCCGAGTTTTTCTGCAGCTTCAGCTTGGCTGATCAGGGTATCCAGTGTTTCAGCCCGTTTTGGGTCATGCTTACGTAAAAGAGCATAGGCACTCATGACTCCTGCCCAGTTTTCAAGTTTTTGTTCTGCAAAGAGCAATTGCGAAAAAATCTGATCATCGAGTGAGATGTAGCCTAACTGAAGCTCTTTTCGAATATGAGATGATACTCCCTTCCAATTTTCTTGTTCAGTCAGTTCCTGCAGATACTTTCCGGAGATATATCTGTTGACCTCATCTAATTTCTGAGAATCATCAGGAAACGACTTTTTCCAACGCTCGTAAATTATTTCTAAACGTTCAAGACTTTGAAAGTCTTGCCTGCGTTGTGCAGCAAAAACCCAAAGTTGAAAATCGGTTGTTGTCAATACAGGAGATTTTCTGTCATAAACTTCTTGAAATTCCCACGTAATTGACTTCCAGTCTTCTAAATGCTTGTGCGCCTCAAGCAGCATCCGGATTGACTGTCCACGATACTTTTCAGTATCACGAATTTGACGTAAATCTGATCGAGCTTCGTTCCACCTTTTTGTCTCAATCAGACAGCTACCTCTCATGTAAATTAAATGCTGCCACTCTTTTGTGTTTGAAATTTTTGAATTTTGCAAGTAGCCAGGATCGTTATTTAATTCTGAGATCAATCTCTCACATTTCTTCTGTTCGAAGTATTCAATAATCAACTGAGTATGAAAATCATGCCGTACCTTTTCTTCCAAATTGTGATCACTTATGACTGTTAAAAGAAACCGTACATACTTCTCCTCCGAGACGTTTTCCCGGTAAAGTTCCATTAAAGTTTGCAACAGCTCATAATTTCTCTGGTAATCCGGATGCAGACGTACTTCCTCCAATGCAGCAATTGCGAGAAAAGGCTTTTTGGCCTCCACGTAGAGGTAACCCAAACTGAGTTGCGTCTCAGCAGTATATAAAATAGCACCGCTGGCGAGATATTTTTCAAAGATCTTAATCGCCTTTTTTTGCTGTTTAGTTTCAATGTAGAGATAACCTAATCTAAGTTGTATCTCTGCAAGATGTTCTTCATCATCACCGGCGAGATATTTTTCAAAGATCTTAATCGCCTTTTTTTGCTGTTTAGTTCCAATATAAAGGAAACCTAACTGGTATTGTACTTCAGCGGCATGAGTCTTATCCTTTAAACTCAAATATTTATTGAAGCTGTCGATGGCCTTTTTCTGTTGGTTAGCATCAATGTAGAGGAAAGCCAGGCGATAAAGCACTTCGCTGACATAAGTTTTGTCATTCATTCTCAAGTATTTTTCAAAGATCTTAATCGCCTTTTTTTGCTGTTTAGTTTCAATATAAAGAAAACCTAACTGGTATTGTACTTCTGCCGTATGAGTCTTATCCTTTAAATTTAAATATTTATTGAAGCTGTCGATGGCCTTTTTCTGCTGGTTAGCATCAATGTAGAGGAAAGCCAGGCGATAAAGCACTTCGCTGACATAAGTTTTGTCATTCATTCTCAAGTATTTTTCAAAGATCTTAATCGCCTTTTTTTGCTGTTTAGTTTCAATATAAAGAAAACCTAACTGGTATTGTACTTCTGCCGTATGAGTCTTATCCTTTAAATTTAAATATTTATTGAAGCTGTCGATGGCCTTTTTCTGCTGGTTAGCATCAATGTAGAGGAAAGCCAGGCGATAAAGCACTTCGCTGACATAAGTTTTGTCATTCGTGCTCAAGTATTTTTCAAAGATTTTAATCGCCTTTTTTTGCTGTTTAGTTTCAATATAGAGGAAAGCTAACTGGTAATTCACTTCAGCAGAATAAGTTTTGGCTTTCGAATTCAGGTATTCTTCAAAGCTTTCAATGGCCTTTTTTTGTTGTTTGGTTTCAAGATAGAGATATCCTAAGCGATAATGCACTTCACTGATTAAAGTCTTGTCTTTCATACTCAGATATTTTTCAAAGATCTGAATAGCCTTTTTTGGCCGTTTGGCTTCAATGTAAAGATAAGCTAACTGGTAAAGCACCTCACTGCCATAGGTTTTGTCATTCGTGTTTAAATATTTTTCAAAGGTCTGGATGGCCTTTTTCTGTTGTTTGGTTTCAATGTACAAATTCCCTAGGTGATAATGTACTTCAGCCGTATATGTTTTGTTATTCGTGCTCAAATAATTTTCAAAGATCTGAATAGCCTTTTTCTGTTGCTTGCTTTCAATAAACAAATATCCCAGGCGATAATACACTTCAGCCGTATAAGTTTTGTCATTCATGTTTAAATATTTTTCAAAGATCTGAATAGCCTTTTTGTGCTGTTTTGTCTCAATAAACAGATTCCCCAAGCGGTAATGCACTTCAGCCGTATATGTTTTGTCTTTCATGCTTAAATATTTTTCAAAGGTTTGTATAGCCTTTTTTTGATGATTGGTTTCAATGTATAAATACCCCAGGCGATAAAGTACTTCAGTTGCATACGTTTTGTCTTTTGTGTTTAAATATTTTTGAAATGCAGAAATGGTTTCGTTTGGTTGGTCGGTTTGCTGTAAAACCCCTATTCGATAATAAGTAAGAGCCTGATGCTCATTATCTTTCTTGTCTAAATATAGTTTGTAATATTTCACCAGGCGGCTTATGGACAGGGAATCCAAGGCCTCAGTTTTTGTCTTTTGAACTGAATCTGCGTAAGCCATTTCTGCACGTAAAAATGTTGATGCAGAAGCTAGTTTTGAGTCTGGGTGCTCTTTCGCAATACGCGCAAACCATTTTTCAGCTTTTGCGTAGTTTTTTTCTTGCTGAAAGCTTGTGGCTAACTGATACTTGAGATTCGAAGCTTGTTCCGGTTCGATTGACTTTGAGCGTTTCAGGTATTGACTCCACGCTTCTTCTGCTTTTGTTATGTCCTTCAGGAACCACCAAGCCCGTCCCATTAAATACCAACGTTCCTGTTGCTGCTTCGATCTTAATGTTTCAGGACGTGCTTCAATGAAATGCTGCGTGGAAGCCAGATATTCCCATAAGGCTTCTTTTTTGTTCTTTTTTCGTGACAACTCTGCGCTATACGACGTTGCATAACCCAGCCAGTAATGGGCTTCGTCTCTGTAAGTGGTTTGGGGGAAATCATGCAGCAACGATTTCAATGTTTCGATTGCAGCAGGATATTTTCTGCTGATGGCCAGAGAAATTCCTTTTTGGAGCAGGGCATTATCTCTATAAGTTTTGCTATTTGGAAAGTTTTTATTCAGCTCATCATAAGCTTTTACTGCCCCCTGAAGATCGCCTCCTTTGCGTAAGGCTTCTGCCAGAAGGAAAAAGACTTCTTCTCGAGCTGTACTTTCAGAAAATTCTTCAAGGTAACACTTTGCAGTTTCACTTGATGCTGAAAACAGCCCATCTTCAAATAATCCCCTTGCCATTGCTAGCTGATCTTCCTCATTCAAACCGCTGGTTAAACACTGTGCTGCTGCAGTTCCTGCCGCCGTATAAAAAAAGAGGCCTGTCAGCAGGGCAGATATGCTCCAGAATCGTAATTTAGGAACTATTTTTGGGTTAGTTTTTTTCACGAATTTAAAAAGATAAATAGTTTGTATGTACGTTTTCAGGCAGTGGATCAAAAGTAAACTACGGTCAAAATCCTGATCAACTAATCTCCTAACAGCTCTAAAATCTTTTTCCAGCCTTCTGGATCAGGGTGGTGAATTTCTACTGTCTTTGTGCTACTTGTTCGACCTCGAACCACATTCACGTTTGTTTTTGCAGTTTTTAATGATTTTGAAAAAAACTTCACACATTCCCGGTTGGCTTGATTGTCAACAGGAGCTGAGTAATACAAAGACGTATCCGCCCGTTGTATTGGCCTACCTATTCGTTTTGCGAGGCACGAGGTTGCAGAAAGAGATGCAGCACCAAGGTGTCTCCATTCCAAAAATGGGTAGAATTATGAAGAGTCATCTGATTTTCTGGAATTTTTTCGTTGCTAATTTCGTGAGTCTTCGTATCTTAGAGTGACTAGACATTATAACGTTTCAATAGAAAAATACCAATCTAGAAGCTAATGAAGACTAATCAGACCACAGTATATCCTATAATTAAAATTTGCGGTCTCACCAGTCTTGAACAGGCATTGTCCTGCGTTGAATTGGGCGCAGACTGGATTGGATTCAATTGCTGGCCAGGTTCCTCCCGTTACATTGTGCCGGAAAAAGCACGGGAAATTGTTAGCGCTCTTCCGGAATCAGTAACAACTGTGGGGGTTTTTGTAAACGAATCACCGGATTCGTTGAAAAACATCATGCAGGAAACACGCATGGACTTGGCACAATTGCATGGAGATGAGGAGGTTCCAATAACCGCAAATTTAGGGGTTCCTTGGTTTAAAGCATTTCGTGTGTCTTCTGAATTTAAGTTGCAGCAGATCAAAGAGTATGGTCAGGAAACATTTTTGCTGGATGCCTACAGCAAAGCTCACTACGGTGGTTCAGGACAAACAATTGACTGGAACCTGGCCAGTGCTGCTTCCGGTTTGGGTAAGATGATTCTCGCCGGTGGGATGACTCCTGTAAATGTTGCGGAGGCAGTAAAAAAAGTACGGCCCTGGGGTGTGGATGTCTGCAGTGGCGTGGAAAGCCAACCTGGGATTAAAGATTTATTGCGAGTTGAAAAATTTATTCGAAACCTTAGAAATTGATTTTTTTCAAACACTTAAGATTTACTTGAAGACATGAATAATTCAACTTTTACAACGCAGGGTGGTGTTAAAATCGAAAAGGGGATCACTTCCTTGAATGCCGAGCATGCCCTCGACAAAATTTATCAATATATTGATACAAAAAAAGGGGCGCTTTTTGTTAGTAATTATGAAGTCCCTGATCGATATTCACGCTGGGATTTGGGTTTTGTGCATCCTGCACTGGAACTGATTGCCAGGAAACAGCAGTTTGAAATCAACGCTCTCAATCCTAACGGAACTCGTCTACTGAAGCTGATCGCACCTGTATTACAAAACCATCCGCATCTTAAATCACTGATTTTTGAATCTGATTCGAATTTTCCTGTAGAAAAACTATCCGGTACTGTAAAAACAAGGCCGGATTTCTTCGCAGAAGAAGAAAGGAGCCGTCAGCCAAGCGTGTTTTCTGTGATTCGCAAAACATTTGAGCTGTTCCGTAGCGGTGATCCTTATCTAGGACTGTATGGAGCATTTGGTTATGATTTGGTGTATCAATTTGAAAAAATTGAAGCCAAACACAAACGTGATCCGGAACAAACCGATTGTCATTTGTTTTTACCTGTTGAGTTGGTGGTTGTGGACCGGCAAAAGGAGGAGGCTTACAAAATTGAATATCACATTGATACTCCGGACGGCATGACCGAAAGCTGGTGGAACACTGGAGATGAATTTCCACTTGTTTCAGGAAAGGCAGACGGAAAAATTAAATGCGATCATGAGTCGGGTGAATTTGAAAAGAAAGTCAAACAAATTCAGGAAGGTTGCCGGCGTGGAGATTTTTTTGAGGTCGTACTTTCACAAACTTTTTCTACAGGTTTTGCAGAACAGCCTTCCAATTTATTTCAAAGGATCTGTGAACAAAATCCCAGTCCTTACAGTTTTCTGATCAACATGGGTACAGAACAACTGGTAGGTGCGTCTCCGGAAATGTATGTACGAGTAAAAGAAGACCGCTTTGAAACCAGTCCCATTTCCGGCACTGTTCCTGTCGGTGGTGATCCAATGGAAACTGCTGAGCGTATCAAAGCTCTGATTTCTTCGGAGAAAGAGGAATCTGAATTAACGATGTGCACTGATGTGGATCGTAACGATATGGCTAGAATTTGTGAACCGGGCAGCGTACACCTAATCGGGCGCCGCCTGCTGGAACGTTACTCAAGGCTGATTCACACCGTTGATCATTTGGAAGGTATTTTAAACAAAGACAGAGATGCAGTTGATGCTATTTTGACGCACATGTGGGCTTGCACTGTGACTGGTTCACCAAAACCTGCAGCCATGCAAACAATTGAAAATATGGAAAATTCACCACGAGGTTGGTATAGCGGCTGTATTGGTTTTTTGTGGTTTAACGGTTTTATCAGCACCGGAATGACTTTGCGCACAGTTCACCTAAAAAACGGAGAAGCCACAGTGCGGGCAGGCGCAACATTGCTTTATGACTCAGATCCAGAGACAGAAGAAAGGGAAACGCAGATTAAGGCTTCAGCCTTTTTGGGAGCAACTTTGGGCAGCAAACCAGCCGCTTCTGAGGTTTTTGATTTGCCTCAAACAGGTGCAGAAAAAACGGTTTTATTTGTCGATAATCAAGATAGCTTTGTGCACACATTAGCCAGTTATGTGAGACAAACTGGCGCAAAAGTGATCACGCTCCGCTCAGGATTCCCATATAAAATGCTGGACGAAATTGTTCCAGATTTACTTTTTATCTCGCCTGGCCCGGGATTCCCCAGTGAACAAAAAGTACCAGAACTTGTTGGTGAAGCACTTGCCAGGGGAATCCCCATTTTCGGAGTGTGTCTTGGACACCAGGGCATTGCCGAACATTTTGGCGCAAAACTGCTGACTCTGGAGCACCCGATTCATGGCAAGTCAGCTGAGATAATTCACAATGGGGAATCATTTTATTCAGGGCTGCCAAATCCTTTAAGTGCAGGACGCTATCATAGTCTTTATGTGGAATCTGATTCACTTCCGGATTGTCTGGAAGTCACGGCGAAAACTGATGCTGGTCTCATAATGGGGCTGCGACACAAAACTTTGCCGGTTGCTTCAGTGCAGTTTCATCCAGAATCCATTTTGACTCTCAAAGATCAAACAGGATTACGGATGATAAACAAGATGCTGGGTGAGATGACAGGTAATTAAAGTCAAAATAGAAAACTCAAAGCGTGCATCGGTACTTTCCAGGAGGAAGAGTAATGTCTGAGGTTCTGTGGAAGACAAAGGTACTGTCATTGTTAAAAAAAACGATGACTTTTGTTTCACTGACTATGAGCAAGGCAGGAGTTGATTTGGCCCATGCCTGATGGGGAGCGGTTGCGTTGAGATATGGTAAGCGGCAGAGGTAGCGCACTTCCATTGTTTTTTCAGCTGGATATAAAAACTGGGAGGGTCCGGAAGATTCGCAGCCGAATAAAACTGTTGTGGCAAATAAAAACAGTGCAGCACCCTTATTGATGATTGTATTTTGTTGAAGTTGTGAATGATCAACACTGAATACAAACATGTGTACATTAAAATGTCAGGTTGAGGTCGTTTACTTTTCCTCGGTTTCAGGAAAGTACAAAATTCGAGAACAATTGGGGCAATTTTTGTGTGAATTCGCGTTGGCCATTAACTCATTGACCAATTGGGGTAACAAGACAGTGTGGCAACCGCTGCAGCTTCTGTCTTGGATGGCACAGATTGGAGTCGAAATACCGCTGTCCTGGCAGCGCTCATAAAAGCGTTTAATTTTTTGCGGAACTTTTTTCAGTAAACGTGTACGTCGGGGCTGCAGCTTTGCAATCTTTTTTTCTGCTTGTTCTTGTTTTTTTAGCAGACCTGATGTCTCTCGCTGAAACTCTGAATTAGATTCATCAAATTGGGATTTTATTGTTTCAATCTCTTTTTCCAAGTCTTCTTTTTTAAGATCCAGATTGAGCATTTTATCTTCCATCATGCCTAGAATTTTTCGTGCTTCCTCAAGCTGGTTTTTGCTGGCGGCAAATTCTTTTTCGTTGCGTATCTTCGGAACTTGTCCATCCAGACGGGAAATCAGCTCTTCTTGCATTTGAATATTGTTCCGGACCTCCTTGCATTCGCTGGCTAGGATCTCCAATTCGTTATTTTTTTGTTCAATTGATTTTTGATGTTGGTCAACAACTGAGCGCGCTGTATCAATCTGCCGTTCCAAATGAGACCTGGCGTAAATATATGTCTGTAAATCTCGGTCAGTATCAGCAAGGTCAATCAATGGTTTAATGGCTAGTGGCATGAAAAGTTTTTATAGAGGAGTCACTTGGCAATATTTTTTTAATCCCTAAGTATCTCAAAAACAAACCTAATTCACAAGTGTAATTCTAGAATAGTTTTCTGTTATCATGAGTTTGTACGGAAAAATATCGAGTTCAATCGCAATCTTCTCTTTATAGTTAAGTTAAACACTTCCCTTCATTCGTACTGGGCAGAGTTTAATTTTTTGAGTTTCTGATACTTTTCATTACTCTGGAAGCACACGTCTGGGTGACGGAGAATAACTTACGGACTGGACCGGTTTTTCCTTCAGCAAACGCAACATTTCCTGGACAGCGCGTTCGAGTAGCGAATCTTCATTGTTGATATAAGATTGTGGAGTGTCTTCCACCTCAATATCAGGATCGACACCGTGATTTTCAACTGACCAGCCTGCGTGATGAAACCAGATTGAGTACTGAGGTTGTGTGGTTGTAGTTCCGTCTACCAGTTGGTAACGTCCATCAATGCCGATCACGCCGCCCCAAGTTCGTTTGCCGACTAAAAGCCCAAGTTGTAGTTGTCTGAAACTTGTAGTGAACATATCGCCGTCAGAGCCGGTGAACTGGTTGGCTATTACGATCAAATGTCCACGCAGGGTGTGATACGGATATGACTCCGGCGTTCCCCAACGCGGAACGTCAAAACCCAGATGCCGATGTGCTAATTTTTCTAGAATGAGTGGAGAAACCATGCCTCCTGCATTATAGCGGGCATCGATGATCAAGCCTTCGCGATCGACTTGTGCCAGATATCCTCGATGAAATTCAGCAATTCCATGAGTACTCATGTCTGGAAGATGCAGGTAGCCGACACGCCCCCCGGTCAGAGAGTCAATTGTTTTTACGTTTTCCCGTACCCATTCCCGATAACGCACTTCCTGCTCTCCGGAGAGGGTTTTTACTATTACCTGACGAGAGTTATCCTCAAAATTTTTGTCGTTTAAAACTTGCAACTTGTCGCTTGCTCCTTGAGTAACGGTCAATGGAACAAACTGACCAGCCTGATGCACGAGTAGTTCACCCGGAGTTTTGTGTTCATCTACCGGGACTCCTCCGACGGCAAGCAGTCGTTCACCTTCTTCAATCGAAACACCTGGTTCTGCCAATGGGGAATGCTCGTTGGTTTTCCAAATATCACCGGAATAAATTTTTTGAAAAATCCATGACTGCTGCTTTGAATCAAAAACCAGGTCCGCACCCAGACATCCGACAGGATAACGTGGAGAATATGGATAATCACCACCAAACTCATAAGCGTGTGATGTGCCAAGCTCTCCCTGCATTTCCCAAATTAAATCAGAAAGTTCTGAACGTGAGCCAATTCTGGGTAGCAAACGGGCATAACGTTGATAAACACGTTCCCAGTCGACTCCAGAAAGGTCTTCCGTCCAAAAAAACTCTTTTTGCAGACGCCATGTTTCCTGAAACATTTGCGCCCATTCTTCCTGATATTGCACTGAAATTCTGATGCGGCTCAAATCAAGCCAGCCGCTTTTCCGGGAAGGCTGTTTTTCTGCTTTCGTCTCTTCCGAAATTGGAATACCTGCCTCCAGAGCTCGTAGTTGATCACCGGAGCTATAAAGCATGGTGCGTGAAGAATTTTCGGGTCGATCTGGTGCAGAGGTTTGAACTATGCCGACTTCTTCTACTATAGTTTCTGCTTCCTGTTTTTCAAAATCGTAGATCCACATGATACCGTCATCCTTTTCCAGGACATCTTCTGACACTAAGCCATCGAGTGTTCCTGCAAGAGGAAACTCTGTAAAAATAACTTTGTTAGAAAGCCCTAAAATTTGCTTATAAACTCCTTCGGGAACAGGGAACTCAACAATTCTATCCGCGATTCCGTCTAAATCAATTTCAAGGGAAACGTTTTTTTTGTCTTTGAGATTTTGAGATTTTGAGTTTTTTGAATCCAGAGTTTCTTGTTTTGTCTCACTGCCGGCAGTTTCCCCTGTTTCCTGCCCTCCCGGTGGATGAGGTTTTGAAATAAAGGGATTAGGGGTGTCCTTTTTGAGTGTCAAAAGATACGGTTTCATTGATTTGGAAAAGGAGGTGCCGGTTTGAACCGTGTCCCAAATTGGGTTGTAAGTTCTGGATGAAAGAAAATAAAGCCAGCGGCCTTCAGGATCAAAAGCTGGACTAAAATCGTAGCGTACAGGTTGAGTGATTTGAATCGGATCAGCAGGTTTGGTACGTTTGCCGTTTGAAGAAGGTTTAAGATCGAGCAAAAAAATCGCTGTTAATTCCAAACTCAAATATTTGGTATAAGCCAGCCATCTCCCATCTGGTGAAAAAACTGGATCACTAATTTCGCGGATTTTCGAGTCATCAAGTTTGCTGATTCGACCAGTTTCTGCATTCAATAAAAAAAGTTCCATCCGACTGGTTGTCAGTGCCAGATGCTGATACCGTGGAGAAACTGAAATCTCCTGCATTCGTCCCGGAGGTAGGCGATGTGAATATTCTGGAGCTTCAGTCGGAGTTGCTGCGAATACATCGAGCTGTTCTTCCATTGCAGAGAGTATTTTTGTATTACTTTTGATCAATGAGGCATCTGAAATTGCCGCCAGGTTACCATTCGGCAGCCAGCATGGCATACGGTACCGTACCCCGTCACGAATCCCATGCTGACGCACGGCCTGTTCCCAAAGCGGCATTGAAAATAATTTACCGCGGGCAATCAGGGCTACTTCGTGACCTTGCGGATGGATCATGGTGTCTTCCCAGTATGTGTTGCCATAAAAAAAGCGACGCTGCAAACGGGTTTTTGTCGAGTGCCAGCCAATTGGAATTAGAGACTCTCGTTTTAGACTAGGTTTTTTTTCATGATCAAGTGTCCATAATTCTCCACCAACGTGATAGACAAGTGCCTGTCCATCTGTTGCAGGAAAACGAACATAGTATTCCTTTTGAAAGGTCTCCTGCCGAAATTCTGCTCCCTCAGGCGTACAGGAAAATAGATTGCCGACACCTTCGTGATCTGAGACAAACCACAGTCGATTTTTCAACCAAAATGGACGCACAGGGTTTCCAGGGAGATCTCGGAAGAGGCGTATAAAATTTCCTGAATTATGTTTATCAACCCAGATTTCTCCAGCCATTCCGCCGCGATAACGTTTCCAGCGGGAATTGCTCAGCGTGTTACGCCCCAAGACGATTCCTTTATTCCCGTTTACCTGTTGGTTTACAGTCATCGCAGGCCCATACGGCAGGCACTCCACAGGGCCTCCATTGATTGAAACCCGAAAAATCCATGCGTCACTGCCTCGGCTATGTACAGCTTGGTGTGTGCTACGGAACCAAATATATTGTCCGTTGTGAGACCAGCCCACGATGTGCGTCACACTGTTTAACCAGGTTAAACGCTGAAGCAGGCCACCACTTGATTCCATCAAATAAACATCATGCTCTCCTTCTTCCATCGTGCAGCAGGCTATCCAAAGACCGTTTGGAGAATGGGCTGGTGAATGTATCTCACTGCGGGAACTGGTCAACCGCTGGGCTCGACCACCTTCAAGAGCTACTTGCCATAAATCGTTTTCACAGACAAAGATGATCTGATTTTGGAAAATTGTAGGCTGTGTGAAGTAGCCCTGTCCTGTTCCGTTTATTGTGGGGAGTTTTTTTTGGGGGGGATCTGTCCTTGATTTCACGTGCGGATTAATATGGTAAAAAAGTTAGTGCTTATTTTAAATCAATTGAAATCCGGTAAACAATTCCTTCCGGACTTTTACGGTTGCTTTCGACGATACGTTTGCTTTTAAATTCTTCAATCTCTTTCAAATTGTTTTTTAGTATTTGGAGGCGATCGTAACTGTCAATTGTACCACTGAATGAAAAACGTTCTGGTACATATTCCAAACTACCAACTTGAAAAGGTGCATCTTCACTGAGTAAGGCTGAAATGTATTTGAGAAAACGTAAATTATGATAATCGCGTTTTTCAAAATTCTTACTGATTTCAATATAAACTTTGCGACGTTTAATTTTTTCTTCCAGTTCCATCAGCATGGCATTGACACCTGAAGCTGAAGTTTGGGGTAAGGCGAGCCTCAGTTCGGATTGAACTAAACGTTCAGCCCGTGCAATTTCCTGCTGAAGCAGGTTCAACTGTGTTTTTGTCTGCCAGACGAAACTTACAGAAATAATGAACATTAAACTTGCGGCAACTGCAACTGCCACGCGATTTCTTCGCAAAAATCCTCTCCACGGAGTGCTTTCGTGATGCAGACTTAACTGGTGTGATTCGAGAAAAAGTTCAGCTTCTTTTCGTAATTCTCCCAGGACACCCCAATGTTTGCGTCCGATTAGGGAAAGAAGTGATGCCTGTGGATTAACTGACTCAGGAACTCTTGATGTTTGCAGATTCTCCGGCATTTCTTCAGTGGCTTCGATTTCGATTTCATCATCATCGTTTTGTATTTTTTCATTTGACTTTTCACGATGTTTCGCTTCTACCATCAACTCTTCAAGTGTGCCCGGAGCCTTGCCATCAGCCTGCTGACGAGTTGTTATTTCATCTTTGACTGAATCTTTTGAGGAGACGGAAATGATTGAATTATCAACAGATCTTTCAGTAAAGGCCTCAGCTTCGGGTAAAGGAAACGAGCGTATCATGAATTTTACGCCATCCCATTTGATTATCGGTCCCAATATACCATGGACTTCAATTTGGTTCCCTGAGCTGTAATTTTTTATTCGTAAATGCAGAGTAAGTTTTGCACATAACAAGCGCAATTCTTCTTTGAGTTGGATAAAAGATCCATTTTGAGCAGAATCTCCTGCCGCATGATCTACACCGTCCGAATGTTTAGCAAAACTCTGTAAAAATGCTGAAAGTGAGTTTCCTGCTGCGGAAAGGTGCTGCTGAAGAATTTCTGGAATCCGATTTGGAAAAATCTTGATCTCATCCAGACGTCCCTCTCGGATAGTGTTCACAAAAGATTCATCACCGCCTAAGTAAATCTGATACAAGTCCTGTGTTTTGGGTGTTGGAGAATTATCATTGATTAGTGACCGATAAAGGGCATGTGCGGCACAGTCTACGTTCCGGATTAACAAGTCTCTCTTCAGACAAAGCTGCTGCAGCTGCTGCAAACGCTCACACCCAATCAGCAATACCAGTGCCTCCGAATTTTGCTCGGTCATCTGGTGAACCTGCACGCTGTATGCGGTTTCCGCCAAGTCACCCATCAATTCTTCCTCAAGTTCAAAGGGCAGTGCCTGCTCAACTTTTTTTCGTTCTTGAAAGGGAAAAGTAAGTTTGCGGAATGTCACATCTTCAGCAGGTAGCAGAAATGCAATTGCATGATCCCGCCATTGCTGCTGGTCTAAAAACTCTCCAATCTTTGCTGCCCATTGCTCAGTTTCTGTTCTAGATGTTTCTACTGTATCTACACTTCTTTCTGTAGAAAAACCGACGCTGTCCTTTGTAATGAAGACATTATTGTTTTTTTTAGACAGACAGATGCCCTCAATGCAGGACGTATGGGCAGAAAGCAGATAAAAGATGTTTTCCATAAATTGGCTTTTTTCCTGCTGTAGAGATGAGGTTAGTCATAATAACAACTTTAACAGAATCAGATAAATTTCTCAAAGAATTGAGATAATACTTTTGTTTCAGCTTGTAAATAAACAATAATCTAGTCAGAATCCACGGAGCATTTAATCCTTTTTTATGATGGTTTTGAAAATAGTCAGAAAAACCGATATTTTCAATCAGCCTAAGAGAGCACAGGGAGTACAGTAAACTGTTTTTGTTGGATTTACTCTGTGTACTCTTTGGTGAGTATTTTACGATTTTGTACTTTTAACGATTGCAACTTATTTTAAAAAAATCTAGGAGTTAAATCATGGCTAAAATGGAGTTGGAAGTTGGGACATGTCCCACCGGGGTTTTGCTGGCTCTCAAGTCAGTTGAGGGCAGGATGCACCAAGTTACAGCCATTGAAATGACAAACGATGAAGCGCTTGAGATTTCAAAGCTGATTCAGCAAAGAGTTAAAGAAAACCTTGAGTCACCTGAGCCTTCTGAAGCCAACTAACTTAAGGAAAAAATGCCACAAGAACGCAAAGCAATTTGGGGTTGGGCCATGTACGATTGGGCAAACTCCGCTTTTGCCACCACCGTCATGGCAGGTTTTTTTCCTCTTTTCTTCAAAGCGTATTGGGCTAATCCTGGTAATCCATCCGAAAGTACGTTTTATCTTGGAATGGCTAACTCTATTGCATCCATAATTGTAGCAATGCTAGCCCCATTTCTGGGGGCCATTGCGGATCAAGGCACTTCAAAGAAAAAATTTCTTATTATTTTTGCCTTTCTGGGTATCGTGATGACGGGTGGACTATGGATGGTGGCTCAAGGTTTCTGGCAGATGGCAGTATTGTTGTATGTTTTGGCCACAGTCGGATTCTCCGGTAGCAACCTTTTTTACGACTCTCTTTTGCCAGGAATTGCACCTGAAGAAAAAGTTGATTATGTGTCCTCTCTGGGCTTTGCTCTGGGCTATGTCGGTGGGGGAATACTTTTCTTAATTAATGTGGTGATGTATCTCCAGCCGGAAATCTTTGGTATTCCGAACGGTGCAACTGCTATTCGTTTGTCATTTGTTACCGTTGCAGTCTGGTGGGCGGTCTTTTCCATTCCTGTTGCGCTCTGGGTAAAAGAGCCTATGATCTATGATGATGTGGGATTTGTGTCTGCTGTCGTCTTGGGCTGGAAACAGTTATTAGATACTCTAAAGGAAATCCGGCATTTGCGGGTTGTGGGTATGTTTTTACTGGCATACTGGCTTTACATTGACGGTGTAGATACAATTGTAAGAATGGCGGTTGATTATGGTGCGACACTAAAATTCCCTGACAGTGCGTTGATCACCGCTCTGTTGATGGTACAGTTTATCGCCTTCCCATGCGCACTTCTGTTCAGTCTGTTTGCCAAAAAAATTGGAGTAAAGCAGGCAGTGATAGTTGGGATTGTTGGTTACGGAATTATCACTTTCCTGGGTTATTTCATGTCTCAGGTCTGGCATTTTTATACCCTTGCAGCTTTGGTAGGGCTTTTTCAGGGTGGAATTCAGGCTCTAAGTCGTAGCCTTTACACACGCATAATCCCGGCTGAAAAGGCTGCGGAATTTTTTGGTTTCTACAATATGCTTGGGAAATTTGCTGCGGTTATCGGACCGGCCATGATGGGGACAATTACATTGGCAACAGGTAATATTCGTTATGGCATCCTCTCGATTCTAGTTCTGTTCGTTCTTGGTGGCTATTTCCTGCTTAAAGTGAATATCGAGGAAGGCTCCAAGATGGCACGTGAATATCTTGCAAAATAAAATACCTTCCTTAATCTCACTCATTTATTTTACTTTTCTGTCCAAAGAGCAACCCTTTGTTTGTAGGCTTCCCGGGAGATTTGGGCATCTTCGATAAATTTTGGCAACTCGTCCAGAGTCAGCGCTTGTGGTCCATCCACCAAAGCTTCTGTGGGAAATGGATGAAAATCTACCAGCACCATGTTGGCACCAGCAATAATCCCCTGAGACATGGAATGTAACACATCCAAAATCCCATCCGGAGAAGCCTCTCTTGTTCCTACTGAATGTGAGGGATCAACACAAACTGGCATTCTGGTTAGACGCTTTACGATAGGAATATGAGAGAAATCAACCATGTTGCGATGCGGAGTATTGAATGAAGTTTTCATACCCCTCAAACAAAAAATAACCTGGTTGTTTCCTTCACTAGCTAGGTATTCAGCCGCATTGAGTGATTCATTCAATGAAATACCGAAACCTCGTTTGAGCAAAACTGGGTAGGTGTGCTGCCGCCCAACGACCTTGAGTAACTCAAAATTTTGTGTGTTTCGGGTGCCAATTTGCAACATTACACCAGTTGGCCGACCCAGCTTTTCCAGGCAATTATCAATTTCTTCTATGTGCTGCTCGTGTGTTACTTCCATTGCAACTACTTTGATTCCAAATTTTCCTGCTAATTCAAAAACATAAGGGAGACATCCCTTACCGTGTCCCTGGAATGAATAGGGATTGGTACGAGGTTTATAAGCCCCCATCCGAGTACATTTATGTCCATATTCCTGCAATGCCTGCATCATGCGCTCAACATTCTCAGGGTTGTCAACTGCACACAATCCAGCGAAAATGTGAAAGTTGTTTTGATTAAAACGAACTCCGTTATATTCAAAATCAATGGAACTTGTTTCTTTCGAATGGCGCCCCAGTATTCTAAAGTCATGAGAAATTCGGATTACTCGTTCTACAGACGGAAGTAATTCGATGTCTTCCTGGTTGACTTTGGCTGTATTGCCGATCAAATAAATTTCGGTCAGTTTTTGTCCTCTACCCTGCACTTTGTGTTTTTGTAAACGAATTTCTGGCAAACCGAAAAGATATTCCCAAGTAATTTTAAAATCTTCTGTGGTTTCATCGGTATTTGGATTTAATATTACTAACATTTAATTAGTCACTGTTTGTTGTTGAAATGGGAAAGCTATATGGATTGTTTTTTAAAATGGCAAATTATCTGCAGTTTCTTTTTCCAGCCAACCGGGTTTTTCTTCCGGTAGGGGTGTGGATGTTATACGGGTTTGGTCATTTGGAACAGGAGGATTTACCGTATTTTGTTCAGAAACTAGTTTCCATGCCTGAAGAGAATTAAAATATTTGACTTCTCCTTGCGGATTTGTCCATTCCCGTCCTCGTAAATCAAAAAAAACCTCAACGTCCTGACCTACCTCAAATGGATCCAACAATTCGCAGCGGTCCTGCACCATTTCGAATTGAAGGGGTTGCGGATAATCCGGGTTGCTGGCGTATTCTACAATAAATTCTCGTTTTCGAAATCGTTCCGAAATTTGAACAGTTTCAGAGATTTTTTTTATTTTTCCTTTGATTTCCATAATAGTTTAAATTTAATTAGTTTATTTATTAAGTAGAGAGTTCGTTTTCCACTAATGTTACCCAATAACTTGCACCAATCGGGAGAACTTCATCGTTAAAATCATAGCGTGAACTGTGGAGCAAACATCCCCCAATACCTTTTCCGCTGCCAATGCCCAACAAGACATAACATCCAGGACGAGCTTGAAGCATGTATGAAAAATCCTCAGATCCCATACTTGGTGTTGGATTGCGGATGATTTTTTCCTCGCCTACTAAATCAATAACAGCTTTTGCCGAAATTTCAGTTTCCGGAACAGAATTGATTGTTGCCGGGTAGCTTTGTATGTAGTCAAGTTCACAGGTTGCACCGAATGCGGAACAGACCCCTTCAGCTACCCGTAAAATTGATGAAGGCATTTCGTTTCGTGTTTCCTCTGAAAAGGTGCGTACAGTACCATGCATCCGGGCAGAATCCGGAATTATATTGTGAGTATCTCCGGCATGTATTTGGGTTACACTTATCACAACAGAATCTACTGGATGTGTGTTTCTGCTTGGAATGGTCTGCAAAGCACTCACTATTTGTGATGCAGCAACAATCGGGTCAACGCACTGATCAGGCAGGGCTGCATGTCCGCCTCGTCCATTAACTGTCAAATCAAACACATCTGCCGCAGCCATTATGGGGCCTGCCCCAACACCAAAAAATCCAGGTTCCATTCCAGGCCAGTTGTGTAAACCATAAACAGAGTCCACAGGAAATTTTTCGAATAAACCTTCTTGCAGCATCCTCTCACCACCAGCGCCACCTTCTTCTGCAGGTTGAAAAATAAAATTGACGGTCCCCAAAAAATTCTTGTATGCGGCAAGATATTTTGCTGCTCCAAGCAACATTGTGGTGTGTCCATCGTGACCGCAAGCATGCATTTTCCCAGGGTTAGTGGAAGCGTGTTTAAATGTGTTTTTTTCTTCCAGTGGCAAGGCATCAATATCCGCACGCAGGCCAATCGATGGTCCATGACCATTTCTGATAGTCCCAACAACCCCCGTTTTTGCAAGACCTTGATGAACTTCTATTCCGAATTCTTTCAGTTTTGCTGCAACAAAATCAGAGGTTCTTATTTCCTCATATCCCAATTCGGGATGCTGATGTATGTCTCGACGCCACTTAGTCATCTCATCATGAAATTTGTTGATCTCTTTAATCACTGTCATTTTCCTCCTTGAAAAACTAAACTAACATCACACTTGTACACCATTTTTGACGACACATAGGTGATTTTCCTGATTGACTATAGCAGAAATGTCTTCGACTGGATTACCGGAAACGATCAGCAGGTCAGCAAAAAAACCTTCCTGAATCTGACCTCGATCTTCCAGTCCCATTAAATCGGCAGCGTTTGCTGTCGAAAATCTTAGTGCATCACTGTTAGAAATGCCAAGATCAGTCATGAATTGCAGTTCTTGACTATTGTCACCATGTAAATTGAACGGAGTTCCAGCATCTGTTCCCATAGCTATTTTGCCGCCAGCCTTGTAAAACATCTTGATCGACTGATGATGTCGTTCGCGTGCACGGATAGTCTTTTCTACAATAAACTCCGGAATGCCATTGTTCCGATTAAGGTAAATATTGTTGACTGCTGAAAGCGTCGGAACCAAAAAGGTGCCCTGTTCCAACATTGCATCTATGCATTCCTGTGTCATAAAAACACCATGTTCAATCGAATCCATTCCGGCACGCACAGCGTTTAATATTCCCTCAGCACCTTGTGCGTGAGAAGCACATGTTCTGTGGAAACGATGACCTTCATTAACTCCAATTCTTAGTTCTTCTTCTGTGTAATGTGCGTCTTCAGGATTTACTCTAGGTGTCATCATGCCGCCTGTCGCCATCAATTTTATTACGTCCGAACCAGCGTGAATTTGTTCTCTCACAGCTTTCAGCACTTCATCCGGGCCGTCTGCAATACGCCCGAAAATATTTCCATGACCACCAGTCATGCATATCATTCTACCAGCGGCTTTGATTGTCGGACCGAGTTGTCGTCCCAAATTGCAAGCATCTCGAACTGCAAATTCTAAAAAATCCCGACCTCCTAAATCTCTGATTGAAGTGACGCCGCTATTTAAGGTGTTTTGGGCATTTTCAAAAGCATTCATTACAATTTGTCCTGGATTCAAATTTAGCAAATGCGATTTTGGATCTGCCTCCCCGCAATAGACCAGGTGAACATGGCAGTCAATCAAACCAGGCATTAAAGTTCCACCTGTAGTGTCTATTCGTTCGCCATTGAACCCTTCAAATTCTCCGCAAGGTGCGACTTTGGAAATCCGATCATCTTCTATCAATACTCCATGGTTTTCCAGCAAATTACCGTTCCCGTCAAAAATTAATCCACCTGAAAATAATAATGTCATGAGATTGTCTTGTTTGTTTGCCAATTTATCTGCGGTAAAGATGAGCTGCCCATATTACGCTTTTCTGCTGTTGCATAGCAAGCTACTTGTGGACCGGAGTTCACTGAATGTAATCAAGAAGCCGCTTTATTACTTTCTGGTATTCAGTTTCGGGTAAACTTAGATTGCTCTTCCGTACTCTCTGTAGCTGATCATTGATTTGTCATTGAGTGTAATCAATAATAATCCGAAGCTCCAAAAAGCCAATAATGCTGACATGTTCCACAGCATCAACGAAAAATCATGCCGATAAATCAGCCAACCACTAAGTTTCGTTCCTGTGACTTTGCCGCAATTTTTTAGTGTACCCATGAGTCCGACTCCGGCTCCGGTGTGGCGGACATCCATACGTTTTGCGAAAAGTGCAAGGGGCGAGAGGAAAATCAGGGCTTGTGCCAAGCCAAAAGCCAGGACAGGAGGCAGGAGCAAAAGCTCAGGCTTTTTACCAAAGTCAACATTCCCTGTGAGAAGGCTGTCAGTAGCATTCCGGAAGAGACGACTGGTAAGTAGACTATACTGTCGATCAAAGGGGCTTCACACGGATGAGACATGAGATGAGTCAATTCTTGCGTTGTAAAAAAACCCGACCCACAAAATCGAAATCCCGCTTTCCAGTGCATACAATGGAAAAAAGTTTTTAGCAGCGTAAAAAGATAAGATAAACAACACATTCCAAAATTCCAGCAAACCAAAGTTCTGGTGTTTGTAGTCCGGCTCGGAAGGCCTCTGAAGTTTATCGCCGCGAGGAATGTGAAGTTTTTGCTGAACAGTAGATTTTTTCAGTAAAACCACAGTGAGCATTGCGCAGGAACTGAGCAGGCCAATTACCGCGATGGATGAAGTCTAGTCTTCTCTGAGCATTTGTCAAGAATATTCTTGCTTTTTCAAGAGTTGACTCCCTGAACTTTAAACGTAATTTCATTTTCAATTGACAAAATTCATTTTTTAATAGATAATTAGCATGCTATTTAATGTTCTTTTTGAAGCATGAAGATTCAGTCGGACCCATTTTATGGGATGGCATCCTGTGAATTTTTCAATGAGAGCGAACTGCTGAGAAGTATTTCTTATCAAATTATTGTTATTCTATAGTCCTCCAAAGGTGCCATCTGAAGGGAAAAGAAAGAATATGCCAGGAAAATCTACAATAAAACATAAAGTTTGCCGTGCATTAGGTGTCAACCTGATAGGCAGTCCAAGCGCAGCGCTTACTTTGAGCCGTCGTCCTAACAGACCAGGACAGCATGGTACGAGCCGTCAAGCTAAAGTATCCCCTTTTGGTCAACAGTTGAAGGAGACACAAAAACTGAAAGCTTTTTATGGAATCAGTTCTAAACAGCTGCGTCTTTATTACGAAAAAGCAGCAAGAGTCCGTAAGCAAACCAACGTTGCACTTGTACAAACTCTTGAAACACGTTTGGACAACATGACCTACCGTATGGGTTTTGCGGGAACTTTACGCGCAGCCCGACAAATGGTTGTTCACTGTCATATCACTGTGAACGGAAAAAGAGTCAATAAACCAGGTTACCAGGTCAGTCCCGGAGACATCGTTCAACTGAAGGAGAAAAGTCAAAAAATAGACAGATACAAGGATTGGTACAATTTCTTTGAGCAGAAGTTAGGTTATGTACAGCGTGACACAAAGAATTTTTCCGGTACACTTGTGCAGATTCCGGAGCGCGAGGAAATACCCATTGAAGTAGAAGATCACCTTGTAGTCGAGTTTATGGCTCGCTGATTTTTTTCATTTATCAGCTGGTTTCTCTCGATGGCAGCCAGCAGCAAGTAGTTTCTCTCAAATCCAGGCCCACCTCTCTACCCTCTAACATCGGTTCACAAAAAACGGTAACTTGTTTTGAAAATCGAATCATGAAAAACTCAAAACAAATTCGACAAGAATTCATTTCCTTTTTTGAAGATCGAGGACATCGTTTTGTGCGCAGTGCACCGGTCGTACCCAATGACGATCCCACTTTGCTCTTTTCGAATTCAGGAATGGCACAGTTTAAAGAAGTATTTTTAGGGACAGGTGTGCGGGAATACAATCGTGCGGTCAACTCTCAAAAATGCATTCGAGCCAGTGGTAAACACAACGACCTTGAAGATGTAGGTCATGACAATTACCATCACACTTTTTTTGAGATGCTCGGCAACTGGTCTTTTGGCGATTATTTTAAAAAAGAGGCTATCGAATGGGCATGGGAATTAATGACAGAAGTTTGGGGGCTTCCAAAAGACAAATTATGGGCCACAGTTTTTGAAGGCGGAGACGGTGTGGAAGCCGATGAAGAAGCGGAAACCCTTTGGCGGACTTTCACAGAGATTAATCCGGAACAGGTTTTACGTTTTGACAAAAATGATAATTTTTGGGAAATGGGCGATGTTGGTCCTTGTGGTCCATGTTCTGAACTGCACATAGATTTAGGTGATGGGACATGTCCACTTTCTGAAAAACATGATTGTTCTGTCAACCTAGAAGGCTGTTGGCGTTTTGTAGAACTTTGGAATTTGGTGTTTATACAGTATCAGCGTTTCCCAGATGGACACCTCGAACCATTAGCGGCCCAGCACGTTGACACCGGCATGGGCTTGGAGCGAGTTTGCCGTGTTCTTCAGGGTGTAAACTCCAATTACAGTACAGACCTTTTCACGCCAATTTTGGCAGGCATCAGCGATGTTACAGGAAAGACGGATTCTGGCGGGGAAGTAAGTGTTGCATTTCGTGTGATTGCTGACCATTTGCGCTCACTGAGTTTTGCCATTGCAGATGGCGCCTTGCCTTCCAACGAAGGACGCGGTTATGTTTTGCGACGGATGTTACGGCGGGCGACGCGTTTTGGACGAGTTCTAAATATGCATGAACCGTTTATTTACAAGCTGGTGTCCATTCTTGCTAATGTGATGGGTAATGCTTTCCCGGAAATTCAAAAACAGCAAAAACATGTTCAAAATGTAATTCAAGCTGAAGAGGCCAGTTTCGGTTTGGCCCTTGATCGTGGTCTTGAAATATTTGAAAAAATGGCTGCAACTTCAAAAACAAAATCTACAAAAATGCTATCCGGAGAAGATGCTTTTAAACTTTACGATACCTACGGTTTTCCGGTTGATTTAACACGGCTGATGTGTGAAGAACGTGGCTTTGGAGTGGATGAAACTCTCTTTGAAAAATTAATGAAAAAACAACGTGTCCGCGCCCGCGAATCCGGAAAATTTTCGAAGATACTCAATGAGTGGACGGAAATTTCAAAAGGTGATGACTCAAAATTTGTGGGTTATGATACCTTCCGGACAGAATCAAAATTGCGACGTCATTCCCGCAATGAAGAGGGACAATGGCAGTTTATTTTGGACATCACTCCATTTTATGCAGAATCCGGTGGACAGGTTGGCGATCACGGGACCTTGGAACAAACTGGTGGCACCGGTGGAGACAGAAAAACTTGGAACGTGGTAGATGTGCAGAAGCAAGGCGATTCAATCATCCATTTTTGTGAAGCAGGAAATTCCGGTGGCAGCAACGCTGCTCCGAATAATTCCACGATGAATGCCACTGTTAATGAAAAATTACGTTTATCGACGACCAACAATCATACCGCTGCTCACTTGATGCACGAGGCCTTACGTCAAGTTTTGGGTGAGCATGTTACCCAGGCTGGATCGTTGGTAAATCCGGAAATACTGCGCTTCGACTTCACGCATTTTGAAAAAGTTAGCGAGGGTCAACTTGAAGAAATTGAAAATATTGTCAATTCAGTAATACGCGAGAATATGCCCACTGAAATTTACGAAACACCATTTCAGGAAGCAATTGATTCCGGAATCACCGCCCTGTTTGGGGAAAAATACGGAGATCAGGTACGTGTTGTAAAAATTTCTGATTTTTCAGAAGAACTTTGCGGGGGCTGCCATGTTAAAGCCACCGGACAAATCGGGCAGTTTCGCATAGTCTCCGAAGAGGCCATTGCTTCCGGTGTGCGGCGAGTTGTGGCTGTAACCGGTCGGCAAGCTGAGTTGATGAACCAGGAACACGGTCGGGTTGCCCGCTCTTTGCGACAATTGATGAATGTGCCTGAAACACAAGTTCCGGAGATGGTCGAAAAGCTCGCTGAAGAAAAACGGCAATTGGAAAAAGAACTTCAAACTTTGCGGAGCGAAACTGCTCTTGCCGGAGTTTCCGGGTTGCTCGCACAGGCAGAAGATGTGGAAGGTGTGTTGGTTTTGGCCAAAGAAATTGAGGCAGATTCGGCTGATACTCTCCGCAACGTGGGAAAAGCAGTCCGGGGACAAATTCCCTCCGGTGTAGCCTGGTTGGCTGCAACAGTGGACGAAAAAAGCACCTTGCTCTGTGTTGTTTCCGACGATTTGATTCAACGGGGATTTAAGGCTGGTGAATTGGTGAATGCCGTTGCAGAGCTTGCAGAAGGCCGTGGTGGAGGAAAGCCAAACATGGCGCAAGCAGGCATCAAAGCACCAGAAAAACTTGCTGGGGCATTGGCAACAGCACCTGATATCGTGCGTGAAAAACTTGCAAATTAACTGATGCGCTACGAAACCTTCATAGGCAAACGCTATCTCTTCTCTCCTCGCCGGGATCGTTCAATATCAATCATCACCTGGATTTCGATTGGCGGTGTGGCTTTGGGAGTGGTTGCACTTATTGTTTCAACTTCAGTGATGAACGGTTTCCGTACAAATTTGCGGGATGCAGTGACTGGATCCTTACCGCACATCACAGTGTTTGCCTGGGATGATGCAATGAAAAACTATTCTGGACTCCAGAAACGTTTGGAGGAGCACCAGGAAGTAAAGGGTGTTGCACCGTACATTTTCAAGCAGGCCCTGCTCACCGGGCGGAAACAGCCCAAGGGGGCTCTTCTTCGTGGTATTGATCCTGAACAGGAATCGGACGTTACAAAAATTTCCTCATTCCTGCGTGAAGAAGTGTACGGCTTTGCGCCATCTCAGGAAAAACAAGCGCTGATTTCCGCAAAACTGCTTCAGCGGCTTTCACATCCTGACGCACGGAGTAAACGTCTAAAAGACGGAATTATTTTGGGGGCAAAATTAGCGCGACAACTGGAAGCAGGCGTTGGAGATACTGTCAAGTTGGTTTCCTCAGAACAACGCATGACTCCAATCGGCGATGTCCCCCGTATCAAAAAACTGGAGGTGATCGGAATCTTTGAATCCGGAATTTCTGGTTATGATGAAGTACTGGCTTTTATTGATTACCGGCTGCTGCAAAAAATTTACCGCATGAACGAAAAGATAACCGGTCTGGGGGTGCGTATTAGTGATCCGGGAAATGCTCCGGAAATATCCATGGAACTGTCGGAGCTAAGTGAGGAATATGTAGTCAGCAATTGGGCTGATGAAAACAAAAGTATTTTTCAGGTGATGAAACTTGAAAAAATTGGTCTGTTTCTGATTCTCACATTGATCATTGTCGTGGCTGCTTTTAATATCATCAGTTCTCTGATTATGCTGGTTTTGGAAAAATCCCGAGAGATTGCAATCCTCAAAGCACTTGGTGCAAAAGACTCTGGGATCCGGCGCATATTTTTCTTCCAGGGATTAGTGATTGGTTCGCTGGGAACTATCAGTGGAGTGTTGGTTGGGTTGGCAATCTGCTGGGGTCTGATGACCTTTGATATTATAGATATTCCTGCCGGAGTCTATCCTGGTGGAGACAGGATTCCGATTTTGATTGATTGGATGGATGTCATCATAACAACAGTAGCCTCTTTTTTGATTTGCATGCTGGTTACCCTTTTTCCGTCTACAAAAGCTTCCCGCCTCAATCCGGTAGATCCTCTGCGATACGAATAAATTGTTTGACGGCAGGATGTTTTGGAAAAAAACTTGTTTTTATGATGTTTATACGCCACCATGATCGTGATATGGTTTACTGACAGATCATTAAAACTTTAAACAGGTGAAAAACACTTGACAGATTTTTTAACATTAAGGAGTAGTCGATGACTTATACTGTAATTGAAAACTGCAACAATTGTAAATATACGGATTGTGTAGAAGTGTGCCCTGTGGAAGCCTTTCACGAGGGGCCGACTATGTTGTACATCAATCCTGAAACATGCATTGATTGTAATGCCTGCGTTGAAGAGTGCCCGGTGGAAGCAATTTACGCAGACGTGGATGTTCCGGAGAAATGGGAAAGTTACACAGCGTTAAACGAAGAAAAATGCGAAGAGTATCCAGTCATCGTAGAAGCAAAAGATCCTCTCTCCACAGCACGTACCCTTGAAGAAATCCTTGCTGCTGAAGGCTAAGCTGATTAGTTGAGAATGGATCATCTCCGTTGATACGAACCACTTATTAAGCTGATCAATCAACTGAATTTGTTCAGTAATAATTCTACATCAGCATTCTTTGACAAGCATTGATCAATACTGAATTTTAACACAATCAAAAGCGACCCATGGCCGTACCAAGAAGAAAAACCTCTCGAAGCCAACGTGACCACAGGCGGGGACACATCAAAATTCCAGAATCGGCACTCTCAGAATGCACGAACTGTCATGCACTGATCCGACCCCATCGAGTTTGCCCTGAATGTGGTTTTTATAAGGGTGTTGAAGTCGTTGAAGTTAAAGCATCTTGAGCTGTTTTTTCTGCTCTTTCACCGATCAACAGCAAACCAGGATAAAATATGGCAATTGCAGTTGACGCTATGGGAGGAGATAGCCCACTCGCTGTGCAGATTGAGGCTGCTGTTCGGGCCATCAGAGACTTTGCTATTGAAGTTGTTTTGGTTGGGGCAGAAGATCAAATCAGTAAGACATTAAAACAGCACAGCTACGATCAACACAAACTGCGTATCGTTAATTCCACTGAAATAGTGGAGATGAACGAGTCCCCTGCCCAGGCTCTGCGCCAAAAGAAAAACTCATCCATTAGAGTTGCCGTTGATCTTGTGAAAGCAGGTGAGGCAGAAGCCATCG
The DNA here is from genome assembly GCA_022448485.1 of SAR324 cluster bacterium. GTDB lineage: Bacteria > SAR324 > SAR324 > SAR324 > NAC60-12 > Arctic96AD-7. Next base: position 26,417 of record JAKUUI010000008.1, on the reverse strand, counting down.
TCAGCGCTGGAAATACCGGTGCTTCAATGGCTATCGCCAAGTTTGTTTTCAAATCAATTGAAGGAATTGAGCGCCCTGCAATTGCGACACTCATGCCATCTGTTCATCGCAATCATCCCTTTGTTCTCCTGGACATAGGCGCAAACACAGATTGCAAACCACTTTACCTTCTTCAGTTTGCCTTAATGGGTGATGCCTACGCACGGACGTATTTGCATTTGGAAAATCCGCGTGTTGCTTTGCTTAACAATGGAGAGGAAGAAGGCAAGGGTTATCTTGAACTCAAGGAAACCTATGATCTCCTGAAACAAAGCACACTCAATTTTGCAGGAAACATTGAGGGTAAGTCAATGTTCAGGGACAGAGTGGATGTAGTGGTTTGCGACGGTTTTGTCGGTAATATTGCACTTAAAGTTGCAGAAGGCACTTTCGATTTTGTGCGCAGTGTCCTTCGTGAAGAGGTAAAGAGTTCGTTGCTCTCAAAATTAGGTTATCTGGCAATGAAGGGCCCTTTCAGGGCACTTGGAGAAAGGGCTGACTATTCAGAAGTTGGAGGGGCACCTTTACTGGGGGTAAATGGCGTCGTGATTATCTGTCATGGTAATTCAAAGGTCCATACATTCAGAAATGCGATCAAACATGCCCAAGAATGTGCAGAACAGAAACTGAACGATATAATTGCCGGTGAAGTATTAGAAAATCTGGAAGTCATCAACCAAGCAAAAAGTCTGAATGAAGAAGAGTAGGAACATTTAATTGGTTTTCCGGTGCTCTTCAATTTGTTCTTTGATATATACCTCACAATCATCCCATGACATTTCTTCTCGCTTCAATCTTTCATAAAGCGTAAAAATCACCTGAAATTCCCCAAGCAGAGGAAGTCCTGTTTTCTCTTGTGAGGGAAGCATCTTGTGCCTCAGGAGATTCAGAGTATAGACGCTTTCCTTCAAGCGGTTTAGGGTTAGTGTTTTTTGCCTGTAGTCATGCAGCAGATAGCAAAAGATAAAGATCCCGCCATCATCTAAATCTCGAGTCCAGCCCCAGTCGTCTGTTTGAAACTCTACTTTGTTTTCAAGCAAGTCTCTTCCTTCGCTGACAACCTTTGAAAATTCAACATCCTCCTCCAAAACTGGAGACTTGATGTTATTTAAATTACCTTTTGAAGAAGAGGACATGAAAAGGCAGGTTATTATGAGGATGCTAAAAAGTATTATGGGAAAACCGTTTCCATGTTTCCTGGAGACGGCAGAAGTATTAACCTGTGAAGAACGGAGATTCGCCTTCTGAGTGATCAGTGACGTCATAAACTCCGGCCAGGTCAGGAATAGCCTCCTTGAGCATCACCTCTACTCCTTGTTTGACAGTAGTGTCGATCATACTGCAGCCCTGACATCCACCACCAAAACGTACGTAGGCAGTGCTGTCCTTAATTCCTTCCAGCATGACATTCCCGCCGTGTGAGGCAAGCATCGGATTGACCTGTTCATCTAACATGAGCTTTATCTGATCTTCCAGTGAGCCGCTTAGTTTGCTGATTGAGAGATGAGGATTTCTGGGTTCCAATTCTCCTTCTTCGTTAATTTCAATAATGGTTCCCTCCAGATACGAGGCAGTTTTTCGCTCCGAAAATATTTTAATTCCGTTGACAGTAAACTGAATGCTTCCTTCAAGAGAAGAATCTACTAATTCAAGCCGATAATTTGCTTTTAAAGGAGAAGTTGGTTCAATAACAATTTGAACACCAGCCTGTGCATCAGAGTTTTTGAGTTGTTCAACAAGCTGCTTGGTTGCGGTTCCTGTGATGGTCAAATATGTGGTATCAGCACTGCTGAAAAGAGCTTCGTAGGAATCTGTATAACCAAAAGAGTCAAAGCCATTGTCATACAGTATTTGAGCTGCAGTGAGGACCTCTCCATCTTCACCACCGTAAAGCAGGATATCTCCGGCAAAAGGCATTTGATAAATGGAGTTTTCAAAATGTTCGATGGGCAAACTATGTGAACCGGGAATATTCTCTGACTCGTGTGCTTCAGAACTGCGCAGATCGAAAACATAGGGTCGTTTGGAGGTACGGCGTTTCTCAAAAAACTCACGCGGACTCAGGCGGTAATCCGCAATATTGAAATCGGTGCCGTCAGTTAGATCTTCAAATTTAAACATGGGAACCTCCATTGGAATTGAGTTTTTCACCAAGACCGGTAAGCTGAACCCTTTGTCTTATGTGACTAAATATTGACAGTTAATTTTATACCAACTTCCCTAACCTGTCAAATTATGGAAAACATAATTAGAATGGAGAAGGTAAAACGTCCTTGGGTCGTGGCACACAGGGGTTATCGGGGGCTATATCCCGAGAACACACTGGCGGCTTTTGAGGCAGCAATTGCTGTCGGTGCAGATATGGTTGAACTGGATGTTTGTCTGACACGTGATCGTGTTCCGGTAGTAATCCATGATAAAACGTTGTATAGAACTACGGACGGCAAAGGGTTGGTGTCGGAACACTCACTATCTGAATTAAAAGAACTGGATGCGGGGAGCTGGTTCAGTTCAGAATTTAAAGGAGAAGCAGTTCCTACTCTTGAAGAACTGCTGCAGTTAGTCAGAGGCAAAATTTCAGTTAATATTGAGATCAAACAGGATAGTTTTGAATCCCCAGCTCCTCCTGACGCAATTGAGTTTCAGATCTGTGAACTGGTTGAACGGCTGGAGATGGTGGATTCGGTGCTGATTTCAAGTTTTGAGCACTTCATATTTTCCAGAATCCAGCGGTGGTATCGGGACCACGGTAAATCAACTGCGCTCAGGATAGCCCCACTACAGGAAGTGCCTCTTTCGGAAGAATTAGCCTTGGGGCTCTGTCAGCGTCAAAGTGCATATTCATACAATCCTAATGAAAATCATGTTACTCCGTCTCTGATTGAGATTATGAAAGCAGGCGGTTTTCGAATTTTTCCTTATACGATCAATGATGAAAAGCGGATGGAGCAGTTGATTAAGTGGGGGGCCACCGGAATTATTAGTGATGAGCCTGAATTATTGTGGAAAGTTATTCGCAAGCTGAAAGGTGATGAATGAAAAATTACCCCACTGTCGCAGGTAAGGCATGCAAAGTGCTTCATAGTAACGGTCGAACTGAAGCAAAATGCTTTGACGGATTTACTTAGTTAGTCTGGGTATATTTGATCAAACTTGTCAGCTTTTCATTAGCTTTGCCGCTGCCTACAGTTTTTGCTGCTAACTTGACACCATCCTGCAAATCATCAACCAGTCCTGCTACAACTAATGCTCCTGCCGCATTTGCCAGAGCAATATCACGGGCAGTACCTTTCTCAGCACCAGAAAAAATACGCTCAATTATCTTCGCGCTTTCTTCCGGACTGTTAATTCGGATCTCATCCAGATTCCCTTTTTTTAATCCCAATTCTTTCGGAGTAACCTCGTATTCACGAATCTTTCCGTCACGAAGTTCGGTCACATGAGTAGAAGTTGAAACAGTCAGCTCGCAAAGCCCGTCAAGACCGTGAACCACTAATACACGATTGCTGCCAAGACGTTTGAGTACTTGGGCTAGTTTCAAAGTTAGTTCCTTATTATGTACGCCGATGAGTTGGCTTTTGGCTCCAGCAGGATTGGTCAGGGGGCCGAGTAAATTGAAGACAGTTGGTATACCCAAATCTTTGCGTATCGGCCCGGCAAAGCGCATGGCAGGATGATGATTGATTGCATAGCAAAAACAAATATTCAAATCCTTCAGGCAGCTTTCAACTTCATTTAATTCCAGAGAAATGTTCACTCCCAAAGCTTCCAGTGCTTCAGCGCTGCCACTTTTACGGGTGTTGCTACGGTTGCCGTGTTTAGCTACAACTGCTCCGGCCGCGGCCGCAATGATTGCGGCACATGTTGAAATATTGAAAGTACTGATTCCATTTCCTCCGGTACTGCAGGTGTCAATCGCATTTATTGGCGCTGTAATTCCGGATGCACGCTCCCGCATAGCTAAAGCTGCACCTGCCATTTCCTCGACGCTCACGCCCTTTGCCTGTAACAAAGCCAACAAAGCTGCAGCCTGCACCGAAACAGCATCTTCACTCATAATCCAAAGAATCATTTCTCGTGCTTCCTCAAAGCTAAGTTCTGTCGACGCCAGTAATTTTTGCAGTAATTCTTTCATCTGTTTATTTTAATAATGATTTTGAAGCACCTCTTCAGCCCAGTTCAGGGCTTCAATCGCAAACAGTAACTGATGTTCTTTACGCGTCAGAAAAGGATTAAACTCCAGACACTTGTACCTCACTTCTGATGATAATGCCAGTCCAAGATGACATTGTCCATTTTTCTTACTTCGCCTTTTTTGTGAGAGCGGCCCTGCCATGCCTGTTTCTGCCAGTGCCCAATCAGCTCCAGACTGTTCAAGCATTGCTTGGGCAAGATCTTGGGTTCGTGTCTGGGATAGGCTTGAATCTTCAGACAACTTTCGTCCCAGAAATTGTTTTTGAGCTTCCTGACTATATAGAATACGCCCATCCAGAAAATGCTGTGAAGCTCCAGAATGGCTGGTGAAGGCCTCCACAATTTGTCCACCTGTGCTGGTTTCCACGACGGCAAAGCGGTGCGGTTGTTTTTTTAATGCTAGTTGATCAAGTAATTTCTGCAGCTTTTTTGCGGCTTCTTCCAACAGCACCATCAATTCGTGGCAACGCTGCTGCAGTTCAATTAAGTTTGAATTCTGCAAATCAAAGGGAGGTTTTTTCCATTCGTACAAACTGCTTTGCAAAATCAGTCTGCCAGGATTCTTAGGCAGAAAAGGCTCTAGTTCGTGCCCAGCTTGCGCTGCTCTGCGAATAAGAGTTGATGAAATCAATAAAAATTTTTGCAGCTTTTGTGGAAGCACTGCTGGAGTTATAGGAGTAGCAGTTAGAGTTACATTTCGTTCTTTCTTTATCAACTGTAGAGTTGGCTCTATTTCAACTTCATTCCGAGGTGCGACCAGTAAGTGGCAACTATTCTCAATCTCAGTTAAGTCCTTATCCGTGAAAATTTTTGGATTGAGCATGCGCTTAATCAAATCTGCGCCAACGAGCATTGGGACTTTTTCTATTCCTGAAAAATTTTGAACGTGTTCGGCCAAACGCAGTGGACGATTGAAAGATAATTCGCTTCGTGAAATTGCACAATTATTATTCTGTAATTTTAGGGATGTTCCTGATTCTTCAGCAATTTGTGCGGGCAGTGATTTTTCAGGATCAGACCAGTCAGCCAAAGTGCCCCTTAATATTTCTAGGCGCAAGGCTGCCTCTGGAATTTGCTGCTGTTTGAAAGGATCAGGATGTTGTCCGTTGGAAAGTAAAAATACGATAAGCCTAGTTTCCGGGAATTGTCTCAGAACGCACTCAGCCAATGACAAATGATGGTACCCAGCTGGATTTGCAGTTAAGGGGAAATAAATCGTTGGCATTTTGCCCTCTGCAGCATACATACTCATGATTTTTAATTGACCACAGCATGGAAAAAGTTATTAGTGCTGCATTTATGTTTCTAGAGCTGAAGCCCAAATACTAAGCATGTATAATTATACATTACCGTTCTGGCACTTCTTTTTGCAATAGTTGCAAGTTGAGCATCTTGAGTGTTGCATTGACAGCGGCAATAACTTGATCTGAATCAATTCCGATGGTTTGAAGACGTTTACCGTTTACTTGCCAAGTTATGATTGCTTCAGTGAGAGCATCCGTTTTTCCACCACGTGGAATCCTGATTTGATAATCCACTAACTCTGGAGATTCAAGATGGATTTGTTTCAAGATTTTTTTTATAGCACTCATAAACGCATCATATCCGCCGTTTCCGCTTCCCGCTTCCCGGTACACTTTTGAATCAATTTTAAGATGAATTGTGGCTGTGGCCATTAAGTTTAGCCCACTTGAAATGGAGCAATTCAACAGTTCAATTCTCTGAGTTTCGCTAGTTTCCAGAACATCAGTGATGATGAACGGTAAATCAGCTGCCGTCATTGATTTCTTTGTATCACCCAACTCAACTACACGTTTGAGGACTTTCTGCAAATTTTCATCAACAAGTTGTATTCCAAGCATTTCTAGGTTTTTTGCGAGTGAGGCTTTCCCGCTCATTTTTCCAAGGGCATAGCTCCTCTTGCGTCCAAAACGTTCCGGGATAATTGGATTGTGATACAAATTCCCTTTTTTGTCTCCATCTGCGTGTATACCACTTGTTTGAGTGAAAACATTTTCGCCAACAATTGGAGCATTGTCAGCAAGCCTTTTTCCGGAAAAACTTTCTATCATTTCACTCACCGGCGCAAGATGCGATTCATCTATCGAAAGCTCCATACCGAGTTTGTCATGCAGAACAACTGCAATTTCCGCAAGAGAAGCATTGCCTGCTCGCTCACCCAGGCAGTTCATTGTACAGTGGATGTCTCTAACACCAGCCTTGACTGCATAAAGTACATTGGCCACCCCCAGGCCGTAATCATTGTGCGGATGAAAATCTAAAGTTGCCCACGGAAAACGCTCGATCATGTCTGAAAGACTGGAAAAAACTTCATCCGGTGACAATACACCGAGAGTATCAGGAAGCATGAAATGATTGATGCCTTCATCTTTTAGTGCAGCCATCATCTCGTATACATATTCGGGACTATTGTGATATCCGTTTGACCAGTCTTCAAGATAAACGTTTACATTCAGATTTTTAGAGTGGGCATATTTCAAAGTTTTACGTATATCCGCAAGATGATCCTTGAGAGTTTTTCGGAGTTGATTTTTACAGTGATTTTCACTGCCTTTTGTCAATAAATTCATAACTGTGCATCCAGATTCTTTAATCCAGTCTACGCTTCGTTTATGGTCAATGAATCCTAAAACTTCGATACAGTCCAAAAAGCCATTTTCTTTAGCCCAGGTCGAAATGTTTTGCACAGAACTTAACTCACCTTCTGAAATCCTTGCTGAAGTAACTTCAAGTCGATCAACGCGCAGCTTTTTCAAAAGTGTTTTGGCAATATTGGCCTTCTCCGGTGGAGTGAAAGATACCCCCTGAGTTTGTTCACCGTCTCTAAGAGTAGTGTCCATCAATTGAATTTTATTAGTTGAAGAAGACATAGTGTTTGCTTTGCTGTTTTAAAGACACGGTTAAAAACACGGCAGTTTATTTTCTAGAAAATTTGTGCAAAATAAGACTCCCTGCCAATACAAATGTCAATACTAGATGGATTTCACGGGGGAAATAGAGTACGTCTGCAGCATAAAGCACTAAAGGAATCCCGGAAATTATCAACCCCAAGCCAGTAAAAAACTGGAGAATTCCGGATAACGTTACCAGAGAAAATTTTCGTAGACGATCCGCATGTCCTAGAATATGATCCCAGGCATACATGGGAAAAATAACTAAAAAGAAAAATCCGGCCCAGATATGCAATAAAGACGTTGCTGTAGACTCTTCTGCCCAAGGAAACAGTCTTGGGTACGCCAACAGTATGCCGGAAAGAATCAAAAAAACACAGCTTAAAACAACAAGTTTTCGCAAGGCTTCCGGAAGAATAAAATGAGTTTTTTAGCAATTCTAGAAATGGAATGACATGCAGTACAGAATAGATCAAATGTGAACAAAAGGCAACTTGGAGTGTAGAAAATACAAGTTAGAGCAATTTTAGCTTCTCCAAATCAATCCGTAGTTTTGCTGGATTTTGGAAATGAATCCCGTGGATTCCTAATGCTCTGGCGGCATCTACATTGGCAGATTTATCATCAATAAAAACAGTATGATGTGGAGTCAAATCATAAGTATTCAACAATAATTGGTAAATGTCCGGATCTGGTTTAATTATCCCGCTTTCTCCAGAAATGATTTTTCCATCGAACCAACTTAGAAAATCATAGCGAGCTTCTGCGATAGGATAAGTTTCCGCAGACCAATTACTGAGGATGTACAGCGAGATTTCTTTTGTTTTTAGATCATTTAATACTTCAACAGTCTCTTCTATGGGACCACCTAGCATTTCTTCCCAGCGTTCAAACCAGTCTCGGATCAGTTCAGAATATTGCGGATATTTTTCCGAAAGTTCGACGATGCCCTCAGAAAAAGGATAACCTGCATCATGTTTGGCATTCCACTCATCATCACAGATATTACCCAAAAACCATTCGACTTCAGTTTCAGTTGGCATTAATTTACGATAAAGATAACGGGGATCCCAGTCAATCAAGACATTCCCAAGATCGAAAACGACGGAGGTGATCAAAAGACAAAAACAGAAGTTATTGTACTACCGCTGAGCGACAAGGCCGCTTGAACGGTCAAAGTGGGTTGAAACCGAATTTGTAATGGCTTTCGCTATTTGCTGACGTGTTGTCGATTTTAACAAATCACGACGATCATGTCGATTATTAAGATTGGCAATTTCCACTAAAACGGATGTCGGCACCTTACTATAGCGAAGAACTGCTGGGAGAGTCTTCTTCCCTCTTCGATACAAATAACCCCTAACAGCTGAGGAAACACGATGTGTACGCAACTTTATTTTACGGAACTCATCGATCATAACTTTGCCGAATGATTTGCTCAGTTTTTCAGAATAGCGATTGTCTCTTGGTTTAAATGTTAATTTGGAAGTGTACTCTTTGCGTTTACGATAAATGTTGTTTTTCAATCGAAAACGTTCCCGCCGCAAGCGACGATCCGGATAGTAAACCATTGCACCACTCAGCGATGAGTGAAGTGCATCGCCGTGGAGGCTGATAAACAAAATATTCTCAGAGGGAATTTTTTTCTTTTTTAATTTTTGATAAATATGATTGACAAGAAAGACACGCATATTAACTCCAATACGGGAATTGCGCGTCAAATAACGAGGTGTGACTAAAAGCCGTTCGTCTCTGTCATGACGATGAGATAAAAAACGAACCGGCTTTTTCTGGTTAGGATCAGCGAGCGTCGGATACACGATGACTCCCTGCTTTTTAAGTAACTTTGACACACGCTTGCTGATGTCGTAAACGAGCTCATCTTCGTAAATGAGGTCTTTATTTTTTCTTGATCCGGCAGAAGCCCCAGGATCACCCCCGCCGTGCCCGGAGTCAAGAATCACATGTATTTTATGAACATTATTATTACGGTTGGAACTTGATTTGTTTGCAACTGTTTTCTGCTTAGTTTTACGGTGTTTGGGTATCTTTATTGAAGCAGCAGTTTTTGATGCTTTCTTTTTTGTTGTTTTTTTGGCCACAGCAGAAACTTGTTCGGACAAGGCCTCCTTTGTCTGGTTGCCAAGATATTCTTCACTCAACAACTCCAGAGGAATTTTGATTTTTTGCCGGCTTTGAATTAACTTCGCATCTGGAATGTTATTTAATTTCAGTAATTTGTTTGCAACCTGATTGACCTCCTCGTTTAAGAGGCGTCCTGTAAAACGTATCACGACAGAGGAGTATAATGTCTCTCCAGGTTTCATCTGATAGTTCGCGTAAAATTTGCCTGACTTGTCTTGCTTCAGTTTCAAAGGAGGTTTGACTGCAACTCGACGAAGAGATAATTCTGGACTGATCCACTTCCACGGAATTTTGATGAGATCTCCTTTTTGAAGGATATTTCCATTATTGCGCATTTTATTGTAGCGCACTAAATGTCCGGCCTTGATATCTTTCTTAGTGAAGAGACCAGCAATCATGCTGGTTGTTTCCCAGGCAAAAGTAACGCGATGCTCCCAAGAGTCAACACCAGCTTTGTCTTTGACAAATACGGCTTTCAGGGCAGAGCTACGGATATTCCCGTTAATGACCTTGAGCGGAAAAGTAATGAAGCGATTCCGGTACAGACGGCGGGTTTTACTATATTTCCGGATGGTTTTCAAACTTCTATATTTTGGTACCAGAACTCTTCGTGCCAGACTATAGCCTCCTTCTCCCAGTTGGGGCTTAAGTTTGACAACGATTCGCTTGCCATTCCAACCAACCAGCATTTTTGCATTTCCAGAACTTTGATACTGTAAACGGAAGCTTTTCCATTTTGGTTTTATTGGAGATTTTGCAGGCGCACTTCCCGTCAGTGCGAACAAACTGAATAGAACAAAAGCGGTGATGACAAATTTTAACTTCATTATTTTAGTGCTGGTTGATGATGTTTGTCTGGTAAAGGCTGCCGGTTTGAGGCCATCCACTGTCTGTTGATGTTTGGCTTTGTGGTGAACTTAATTTATTCCCGGCATTCGTATCTTCAGAAATACGGTAAATACTTGGTACCTGATGCAAATATTCAGGCTGGATCCATTCCAGAGGAATTTTTATCAATTGACCCGGTGAAAGCTGGTGTGCGTCCGCAAGTCCATTTAAAACCAACAAATCACTGGCATTTTGACTTCGGGCGTTATGCTTAGTTTTACCAATGAAACGTATTACTACTGAAGAATAGAGTGTGTCTCCAGGTTGAATTCGATAATAGGCATAGCGCAGTCCGGATTCGTCTTTTCTGATGAAAAGCGGGTCACGCACAGCCAATGGTTTCAGCTCTAAATCGGAACGTAAGCTGTTCCAGGGAATGATTAATTTTTCACCTTGTACGAAATCTTCCCGAGGGGAAATCTGCGTTCCGGGCTTGGTGAAAGATCTTGCAAGCAATTCCGGTGTTTCCCAGTCATAAGTCACCTGATGCTGCCAGCCTCCAAACTCAACACGGTCATATGGAAAAAGTGAGCGTAAGGCCTCACCCTGAATTGCACCTATCAGTAATTCAAATGGAACAGTTAAATATCGTTTATGATTTAAAGGTTTTCCGCCGGTAAATTCTCGTATGCGTAAAAACTGGTGAGAACCGTCCCTTAAAACACGTAACGCCAGCTGATACTCCCCTTCGTTCCTTCTAGGCTTGAGCTGTACAAAGATGGATCCAGCCGGATTCTCTGACACTGTTCGCAAGTCTTTTACCACTGGCTTTCTGGACGTAATGTGCCAACCCACGCGCATCTGATCACGATGAGCAAATAAAAAAGATGCCAGCGGCAGAATTTCTGCCTCTGTAGCAGATACTTCTGCAACTAGGGTAGTAGAGAAAGTACTGCAGTTGAGAATAAACAGAGGTCCAATGATTACAATGAGGTGAAATTTATGTGACATTGTTTCTACGAATCGTTTGTTGTCATTTCCTAATTCAGTTCTGTTTTTGCCTGAATTTTAGTGCCTTTGATCTAAATCGAATAAACAAAGGTTCTACATGTATACACAACAAAAACTGTGCCAGTTGGCTCAGCAGCAGAAAACAGGAGTAACAGGAGAAAAGCAGAAAAAGAGAGGTAATGAGATTTAATAGGAAATGGAAAGTTTTTTTAGACGCCGAAAAATGCTCTTACACTAAAATTCAGGATACGGGAATAATGCTCAGGTAAGTGGTAATTCCGTCCAACAGCATCTGAACTGAAATTGCCACCAAAAGCATTCCCGTTAGTCGTTCCATTGCAATGAGTCCCCTCTTGCCCAGGAGTTTGTAAAGTTTATATGAGGAAAGCATAATCAGGCTAGTTACTAGCCAGGCCCCTATAACTGCAATTAGCCAGTCAAAAATTCTATCTGGTTGTGATCTGACAAGTAAAATGAGCATGGCCAAGGTGGAAGGGCCTGCCAGCAAAGGAACAGCAAGAGGGACAACAAACGGCTCTCCTTCTGGCAAATCCCCCAAAATACTCTTTTCAGTTGGGAAAATCATCCGCAGAGAAATCAAAAACAGTACTATCCCACCAGCAATATGCACGGCTTCCTGTCTAAGATTCAGCCATTTTAGCAGATAATGACCAACGAGTAAAAATACCAGTAGCACAATCAAAGCAATTAGCAGCTCACGGATTAATATTTTTCTTTTGCGGGATTCATTTTCGACTGTTTTTAAAACGGAAAGAAAAACTGGAATATTTCCCAGAGGATCCATGATGAGGAGCGTAGTCAAGCCAGCAGATAGTATTTCCATCTCAAGTAATTCCGTAAAAAACCGAGAAATGAAAAAACATGAGGGCAAACGGTCGAACTTTGAGACAGGGGCGAGAAGATTACACCCACCACAAGACAAGATGTTTTTGGCCGGTTGCTAACCCACCGCAAGCCAAGGGGAATTAGGAAGATTTCACATGACTTAACGCATTTTCAAGCCATTGCTTCAGAGTTGTAATTTCATTCTTTCTTTTAGATTCAATTGTTGTTGACGCACCCTTGATAAATACTCGTATCAGGTTCCTGTTGTTGTAATACTGCACAAGCAAACCGGACTTAAACAACGGGCTGTCAAAACTTATGTCGAGCATAAAGTTCAGATCCTTGGTGATATGCTGCACCAAGTTTGCGCGTACTAATTTCATTTGTACCGTTCTATCCGTGGAGACATAGTTGCAGCTGTAGGTTTCGCAAGTCACATCCTTAAAATCGGTGCGTGAAAGGATATAATCGAATATTCCTATACCAAGTTCTGTGGATGCAGAGACTGACACCGACATCAAGATTGATGCGGTCAGGATCAAAAAGAACATTTTTCGCATTTGCATTCTCCCAAGCTAAAGTTAGCAATTTAGAAAAGAAACGGCTTTTCTATAAGATATTTCGGCGGATTGTAACGTGCTGATTCCGATGTTGCAAGGCCAAATTGTTTTTTTTGCAAAGGAACATATTTCGAGTGTGTTTCATACTTTCAGTGGACCAGAATAAAAACGGCACAGTACTGCGAATGCGGCACTGCTGAAAGCAAAACCTGCACCGAGATCTAGTTGTTGTCAGAGTCTTTATAAGGAGAAGGACTATGCAGCAGAAACAAATGGTAATACTAATGCTGCATGAGATTCAATTTCTAGACTGCTGATCCGCTTGGGTTTGTTTCGTAATCCTTGTTTTCCCAACAATCCCATGAATCATCCACTAAAGTTCCCATTCCAAGACGAGAATCGGGTTCCAGGTTTGCCCGAAAGACGTCATTTTGAGCAATTTCGGAATTCAGTGAAACTCGTTCAATTTCTCCTCCTTTTGACAGAAAAGCCTGTGTCGCAAGCTCAATATCTTTGCTTGTAGGCTGGCCTTCGGTTGAGTTTTTTCCGCTCTTTGTCTCGTCCTTACTGCGGTTTCCAAATCGGTTATTCTGTCGATTAAATTTATTTTTCATCTGACTAAGATCTTAAAAAGTTCAGGAAAGAATGATGCAATTGCAAAAAGTCTAAAAAATTTCTTAAATGTCATTCCCGCTCTCACACGAGCAACAAATCTTTACGATAGCATCAAGAATCAATATAGTTTGATTGTCATTTACCAGTAAATTCTGCCAAACACATTGTGCCGGAAATGGTATCAATACACAGGGCTTTTGTAAAGCTAAAAAAAAATAATAGTTTGAAAAAAAGGAGGGTGAAATATAAAAAGGCAGGAAATACAGAAGTTAAGAAAAAGATTTTTTTAGTCAAAAAAGATTGGTCTTATTTTTTCTGATGTGGTCTAAAAATTCTTCCCACTCGAAGGGCAAAAAATTTTTTTTCCGGTTATTACAAGACTTGCAGCATGGTACCAAGTTTGATTTTATGCTCCGCCCTCCCCGCGCTAAAGGCACCACATGATCCATCGTCAGTTGTCTTGCAGGTATGATTTTTTCACAGTAATAACAAATGTTGCAAGCTCTTCGGTTTTTCCACCATTGGGATTTTCGGATCTCTCGGGCTTTCTGCTTTTCGTGCCGTATAACTTTGGGATCAGGAGCACCTGGCCAATCTTCAATTTTCATCAAAACTTCCTTGCGGTCCAACTCGGAGAGCCTTCCTTAAAATCTTTTGGTGTACGTGTTAAACGACGTCTTCCGGTGCCGTCCACAAACATGATATACAACTTATAGACTCCAGTTGAAGAAGAAACAAAAACGATTTGCCGGCCATCCGGAGACCAGGCGGGTTGCTCGGAATTGTAACGTCCCTGTGTGAGTTGGTGATCTTCACCAGTAAACGGATCCATCAAGTGGATTTGGCTGTGACCGCTGCTAATTTTGGAAAAAGCTATGAGCGTACCGTCTGGAGACCAAACAGGATCACTGCTGCTGCCAAGTCCAAAAGTGAGTTGAAACGCAATTTTTGTTCCCAGCCGCAGATAAAAAATTTGTTCATGTCCTGAACGGTCCGAGACGAAAATCAGATGCTGATTATCTGGGGACAAATCTGGAACAGTGTCAATTCCCCGGTGAAACGTCAGCCGAGTCTCCCTTCTCCTTTGCCTGTCAAAGGTATACAAATCTGTGTTCCCCTTGTGGCTGAGAGTCACAACCAGCTGACGTCCGTTGGAAAACCAGGTACCACCGCTGACGCTGAGAAAGTTTTTTGAGATGTGATTAGCTGATATGTTTGAGCCTATCAGTTTTGCTGGACGATTCTTGAAATCGTTAAAAATGATTGCAGTGCCCATGCGGCTGAGCGTCGTGTAAACGATAGCATCCCCTTTCCGGTTCCAGCTTGGGAGCAGGTTGATAAATCGGTTTTTTGAAACAGCCGCTAATTTTTTACCGTGTGTATTGACCCTTGCAATGATTTTGCGGCGTTTAGGTTGTTTGAGAGTAAATGCGATCGTACTGCCCAAAACTCCCTCAAGCCCAGTGAGTTGTGCAGACATTTCGTTAATCAAATCCATTAATTCAGCTTCACGAAAACGGTTTTTTCGCACCGGTAATTCAAGGGGGAACAGCGGTACTCCATCGTTATCTGCAACCGTAAGCATTAAATGTTTTGAAACCAATTTACTGGAGTCTGAGACAGTGTGTTTCAGCTTGAGCATGATTTTCATATCTACCTGATTCCCGCCAGCAGTCCGGCAAATCCTATATCGTGAATCTGTCACAAGAAACACACCACTCCAGCATAGGTTACGGTCAATTATCCTCAACCAGCGATTAGCATCCGGATGATCAGAAAAACTCTTCTCCGGAACCAAAGTCACACTAAACCTGGAAAACCCCAGTCCGCTGATAACGATCTCTTCGCTGGAGTACGTTTGAGCTTGGACTGAGGTGGTGAAATAGAGGAAGAAGATTGTGGAGAAAAATTGAAATATTCGAAGTCTAAAAATGTAAATCCTTAAGTGCATGAGTTAAGCTTGCATCCTGTTTTTAATTTTGGGGAACAATCCGAATTGTAACAATGTAGGGAGGATTCTCCCCCAGAGCACTGGGGAGAGGTTCCAGAATCGCATTTCGTACAGCAAGCTCAGCTGCTTGATCGAAAGCGGCAACCCCACTTTTTTTAATGACTTCATAGCTAATAATTTTGCCTGAAGGAACAATTTTGAGCCGAATACGGACATACAACTCGGCAGAATAGCTTCCAAGTTTAGGGATGATCCGTGTACGAATGTGCAGGTTATATTCCTCACCGGCCAACTGAGCTATTTTTTTACGCTGCAAGTAACCTGCATCAAGAATTTCTTTCAATTTGCGCTCGTCAGCTTGCTCTGGAATGCCCAAATCCTGGAGTGGTTCCTCAGGCGTAATTTTTTCAGGAAATATTTCCTCAAGTTTGGTCTCAGGTTTGTCTGGAGGTTGAGCTTGAGGAATTGTCGGTACTTCTTGTACAGCAGGTTGAATTGTTTCCGGCAGTTTCTGAACAGGAAGCTCCAAGACTTTTGAAAATTTTGGAGTTTTAATTTTTTTTGGAGTTTTAATTTTTTCTGGAGTGCTAATATTTTTGGGTGTTTTTATGTTTTTTGGAGTGTTAATGTTTTCTGGAGAGCTAATATTTTTAGGTGTTTTTATATTATTTGGAGTAATGTCACCCAGGGGAATCTTGGGTAATTCCATCCGGCTCGGTGAAAGTTTAGATTTTTTTGATGTCAGTGTAGAAGGAGGTACTGGGTCCTTGCTCAGCTTTGGTAGACTTGGAACAAATGTAGATATTTCAGGAGAGTCAGCTGGAAGAAGCAGGGGTTTCTTGGGAGCTTTTAATGCTTGCGGCGCTGGTATCATGTTTAGTCTTTCTCTGGGGACTGAAGGAGTTTTTTTTGGTTCTGACATTTTTAGACGCGGTGTCTCTGGTAGATTTAATGCAGGTTTAGGAAGTGTAGATTTTTTCGGTGTTTCTTTCAGGACAGGTTTTTTCAGCACAGGTTTTTTTGGAACCAGATCTGTTAACTTTGGCAGAAACCCAGTATCAAGTTTCTGCAGCACAGGTTTAGGTCTGTTAATTGGAGCTGGCTTCGAAGGAAGTTGTGCAAAACGGACCCCGATTTTCGCTCGAATGGGTGGAGGTACCGGAACCCACATTTCTGAAATAGCCCCGATTGTTATTCCAAGCACTATATGAAGCAAAAGTGAGCCTATGAAAAGCAATGAAAAAGTACCCTGATCGTGGAAAATAAAGAATTTTTCCATAAAGTTCATATTTCTGGCAGAGGTACGTATTTCTGCGGAGATTACTGGAAGAACAGCGATTTTGTAATAATTATGAAAAAAATTCATTTTTTTCTTTTCAAGCCTTGACAAATCTGTAGAATGGTCGTAGTACTAATACGCCCGGTGTAGAAAATCTTTGAGATTTCTCATCGAGAGAGTCTAATTTGCAGGAAAGCAAATTAGTTAATACAATCGAAGATGGGTGTGTTTTTCTTGGCAGCCTGTCCATTTTTAGTTAATCTTTTTCTGGGAAAATGACTATGACAAAATCAGATCTCATTAATGCTCTTGCAGCAGATACCGGCCTGACCAAGGCTGACGCAGACCGTTTTCTAAAGTCCTTCACCGATACAGTTGAAAAAACTCTGCGAAGAGGAGATTCACTTACACTGATTGGTTTCGGTACATTCTCTGTTTCTAATCGTGCAGCACGCACGGGACGCAATCCTCAAAACCCATCTCAGGTAATTCAGATTCCTGCATCCAGGGGTGCAAAATTTAAAGCTGGCAGCAAACTAAAAAGCGCATTGAATTAAGAAAGGCAGTGTCAAGGTTCAAGGTATTGACATTGTAGCTGCCTTGAACCTTGTGGTGTATTTATCCTCATTTTCCACTCAAAGCTCAGGCTCACCTTCTTCTTTTTCTGTTTTCTCAGTTTCTTCTGATTTTACGCACCTTCCGGATTGTGACAGATCTAGAACCGGCTCTGTTCCAGATTTATAGTGTTCCTCGTGTACATCTTTTGCTTTATCACAGGGTATTGCTCTCCTTCCGGATTTGTGAATTTTAACGGTTGTGATTCCCGGAGGTTGTCGAAATTGTTCTGTTGGCATATTTGCAACTGCATTTTTCATAAAGTTAATCCAGATTGGAGCTGCTGCCCGAGATCCGGTTTCAGATTTCCCCATTCTTCTCGGTTTGTCAAAACCTACGTAAACACCTGTAAGCAATTGCGGAATGTAGCCGATGTACCAGGCATCAACGCTGTCATTCGTGGTTCCAGTTTTTCCTGCAGAAGGACGGCCAATTGCCCGGGCACGCCGTCCTGTTCCACGCTGAACAACATCCTGCAAAACACTGCTCAGGAGAAAAGCTGTTTCTTCTGAGGTGACTTGCTTCAGTTCGGGAAGACTGGATTCCAGAATATTTCCATCCTGATCTTCTACCCGCAGAATATAGATAGGTTTAACCAAGCGTCCTTGATTTGCGAAAACCCCGTATGCACTGATCATTTCCTGCAAAGTGACTGATAGCGAGCCGATGCATGTGGTTAAATTTTCCATCATTTTAGCTGTTATACCAAAACGCTTGCTGTAAGCGATAACTTGTTTAGGTTTTAATTCTTCACAAAGACCAATAGTCGCTAAGTTAAGACTTTTTACAAGAGCTGTACGCAATGAGACCTTGCCTGTGACTTTATCTCCATAATTTTTTGGAGTCCAAATTTCAGCATCTCCTACAGTCTGAGCACCAGTGACATAAGCTCTTGGGCTGTCTATTAACGCGCTGCTGAGCGTAAATCCGGCATCAAGGGCAGCAGAATAAACGATTGGTTTGAAGGATGAGCCGGGTTGTCTCCGAGCTTGAATAGCTCGGTTAAACTCGCTCTCTCCGTAGCGATAACCACCGGTCATTGATAATACCTCTCCGGTCTTAGGATCCATTGCCAACAAGGCCCCATTGACTAGAGGTTCCTGATATAGCTGCAGGCGGAAGTAATTGTTTTTTGAGTCATAATCGGCAAGTCTTACCTGGATTTCATCGCCTACAGAAAAAATTTCCGCCGGGTTTGAAATTTTGGTCGGCCTTTTGTCTTTTAGTACGTTCCCATTTTTCCATGTGCTGATGTTGTTCCATTCCAGAATTCCAGAAGATTCTCCCAGTTCTACGGAAACTTTTTCCTTACTGACTTCTTTGACTATTCCGGCAACAATATTTCCGAGAAAGAGCGAATCAATTTTTACAGTATTTCCCTGTGTGGAATTGTCTGATAACATACTATTATTATGACTGTTCTCACTCTGTGCACCATGGAAGCCCTGGCGTTTTGTTAATTCCAATATCCCCTTCCTCAGTGACTCGTGAGCAAATGTCTGATAGTTCAGGTCCATTGCCAAAAAAACTTTGAGACCGCCTTGATAAAGTACTTCTGAACCATATTTCTTTATTAAATAACGCCGCACATGTTCCACATAATGGGACGTGGCCTCTGTGGTCGAATCGTGGATACGAATCAGGCTGATCGGCGTGTCGATTGTTTTTTGCAATTCTTGCTCCGAGATGAATCCTTCTTGACGCATTCGCCGCAAAACAACATTTCTGCGCTGCAGGGTAAGTTCAGGATTAACGTGAGGAGCATAACGGGAAGGTGCGGGAAGTATTCCGACTAATAAGGCACTTTCGGCGAGGTCAAGTTCCATGGCATGTTTACCAAAATAACCCTGTGCCGCCGCCTCAATGCCTTCAGCGTTCCCTAAATATACTTTATTAAGATAGAGCGAAAGTATATCCTGTTTGGAAAATTGCATTTCCATCCGGAAGGCAAGCAGCATTTCCCGGAGTTT
Source organism: SAR324 cluster bacterium (assembly GCA_022448485.1). Lineage (GTDB taxonomy): Bacteria > SAR324 > SAR324 > SAR324 > NAC60-12 > Arctic96AD-7. The sequence goes on along the minus strand of JAKUUI010000008.1, from coordinate 7,452 downwards.
TCGTATAATCTGCTTTTCCCTGCTCAACAAAAACAGTCTGGCAGTTTGCTGCGTGAGCGTGCTTGCACCTTGAACTATCCGACCTGCTTTTAGATTTGCAAGAAAGGCTTTGGGGATTCTTAGAGGATCAATTCCAAGGTGAGAGAAAAAACGGACATCCTCACTGGCAATCAAGGCCTGCACCAAGTGTGGTGGGAACTGTTCGTAGGGAATGACTACTCGCCGTTGGATAAAAAGCTCCTCAATCTGGTTTCCTTCACGGTCATAAAGAACCGTAGGTAGAACGTCATTTCGTTTGTGAAGTTCATCTTCCAGATTTTGTGGCAAAGTTTTACTGAGTTCAAACAGAAAAAACCCCAGTGAAGTACCGGATACAACACTAATAATTATCACTATCCAGAATGACCATTTGATGAACAGGGCAAGTCTTTTCATGATATTCGTAAATTATTCTACTATGGATTCAGATTACAGAAATCCGGATTGCTCTAAGAATTCAGGAGGCAGGCTAATCTTGTCATTTGCTTCCAGAGTTCACTACTTGTTTTGCACTGCCTGAAAAGCACGCTCGGCCAGAGAAATTGCTGCAGAGCGTATATCAGCTGAAAAATTGTTTATCTCAAATTGTTCCAAGAAATCAGAAAAACTACCCTTTTCAGAGCCAGTCTTAATTTTGAGCAAGATGTTTTTCAACAGCAATGCATCTTTCGCCGAAAGGTCACCCAAAGCCGATTTGTGAGTTAAAATCGGTGAAGTGCCTTGAAAAACATCATCAGAAGTATAGAATAACTTGGTGGCCTCACAGCGACATCCCTGCTCATGTGGTAAGTCAGGTGGGTTTTTCTGTTTAAATTGTTTGCCGTAGCGTATTCCATCGCACTCAAGACATGGCTGTGGAGTGTCCCAATCCAAAAATGTTTGCAGCTCAATTGCTTCAATTGTGGTGATGAAAGGATCAGCTTTTTTCCCCCGGTTGTAAAAAATCTGATTTTTTTTGTGCCAAATCCAATAGATCAGGCCTACAGAGATGGCAGCTATGAACAGTTTTAACATGCTGTTTAAAGCTTTTTAAAACATTGTTTCTTCGAAAAAATTCGATAAAGCGATTGAAAAAACTAAGCAACAATACTAAGAGAAATGGCTTCAACTTTCAAGCTGAACATTTTGCATTACCGTTTACTAAGAATTTTAGGATCAAAACATGTTCAGCAATGAGATTGTTGCACTTTTGCCAGATCTGCTTTGTGAGTATTGTGTTTTTCTGAGAATTTATGGAGAATGAGAGTGCGCTGGCATAGGAAGTACAGACTCTACAGTGTATAGAATTTAGTGATCCAAATTCTTTAGAAGACCTCAATGTGTCAAAAGATTGCCTCTGAAAGTTAAAATTTGAAGGAGGAAGGCTAAAGGCGCTCCCAGATAATTCAAAAATCATATGTGTGTTCACTGATGTTAGTTGAGCAACTTAGTTTGATCATGGGCAAAAAATCTAGCAAATTGGCCCTCGAAGATTCGTTAAATAATTCAAATTCTGCCAGTCAGCAAGAAATTATCAGTAAAAGCAAAGTTGGGGAAATGCCGAGTTCCAGTTGAAAAAGTGATAGATCGTTTCTTTAATCTCTGGAAACAGGCTCCGTCCCTTACCCTTAATATTCCAAAAAAAATGCAATGGAACGACCCTTAAAGTTTATTATTGAAGACATTGTGTTCGGACCATTGTTGCTTTTAATTATTTTATCAGGCGTCCTCCTCTTGATGTTCCGGCAGAGGAATGAATTTAAACTTTCATTTCGCATCCTTTTAGGAAGTTGGATCTTTCTATTGCTTGGTAGCAACACCCTGTTTTTTCAGGCTATTTCCTATCCGCTAAAATATATGACTCCAAAAAGTGAAAAGCAGGCCAGCGATGTGATTGTGGTGGCTTCTGCAGGAGTACATGCATCGGGGGCTCCAACACCTGGCTCCACTCTGAGAGCACACACAGCGGCCAAATTATATTTAGAAGGACTGGCGCCTCTTGTCATTATTACTGGTGGCGTAACAGAACCGTATCACCCTCCGGTAAACATCAAAGGTATGGCCATTATCCTTCAGGGAATGGGTGTTCCTTCGCATGACATTGTCATAGAAAATCGTTCTACTGATACGTACAGAAATGGAATCGAGACGTCAAAAATAATGAATCGTTTGGACTTAAAATCTGTACTTCTGGTTTCTCATGATTACCATTTATTTCGCCTTATTTCTGTTTTTAAGAAATTGGGAATTGAGGCCTCTGTATTTGCTGCAAACCAATCATCACCCAAAGCATCAACCCCATGGTGGCGCTACTTTGACTGGGCCAATTTTAATCGCATCCAGACTATTGCCCACGAATATTTTGGACTGCTGAATTACAAATTTTCAGGCTGGATATAAGCCTCAAATCTGGACCAAAAAATAATGCCCAGGCGCAACGACATTAACACTGTTTTACTCATTGGGTCAGGACCCATCGTGATTGGGCAAGCCTGCGAATTTGATTACAGCGGTACGCAGGCCTGCAAAGCACTCAAAGAAGAAGGCTACAAAGTCGTCTTGATCAACAGTAATCCTGCCACCATCATGACTGATCCCGGACTGGTGGATGCAACATATATTGAACCAATTACCCTGAAAACTCTGGAAATAATCATTGGGCAGGAAAGGCCCGATGTGATTTTGCCCACCATGGGTGGTCAGACTGCGCTCAACATGGTAGTTCAGCTTGATGAAAAGGGGGTACTGAGAAAATATGGAGTAGAGTTGATCGGAGCTTCCATTGAAGCAATTTATAAGGCGGAAAATCGTGAACTGTTCCGGGAAGCGATGAATAAAATTGGCATTGGAATGCCGTCCAGCACCATCGTCCATTCCGTGGAGGAAGCCTTGGTTTTGGCTGAAACCACCCCTTTCCCATTCATCATTAGACCATCCTTTACATTAGGAGGTTCTGGAGGTGGAATTGCCAAGAATGTAGAGGAATTAACACGCATTGTCTCCCATGGTTTGACTCTTTCTCCGACCAACGAAGTACTAGTTGAGCAGTCGGTTATCGACTGGAAAGAGTATGAACTGGAGGTAATGCGTGATCATAAAGATAATGCGGTAATCATTTGTTCGATCGAAAATCTTGATCCCATGGGAGTACATACAGGTGACAGCATCACGGTTGCTCCAGCACAGACATTGAGTGATTGGGAATATCAAAATCTGCGGGATATGTCGATTAAAATCATGCAGGAAATTGGCGTAGACACTGGTGGTTCAAACGTACAATTTGCAGTAAATCCGGAAGATGGTGAAATTCTTGTGATTGAAATGAATCCCAGAGTTTCACGCAGTTCAGCTCTTGCCTCTAAAGCCACAGGCTTTCCAATTGCAAAAATTGCGACAAAATTGGCTGTTGGTTATACGCTGGATGAAATTCCCAACGACATCACTCAAAAAACACCGGCCTCGTTTGAACCATCTATTGATTATGTTGTAACAAAAATTCCCAGGTTTGCCTTTGAAAAATTTCCCATGTCCGAAGATCGGCTTGGTACGCAGATGCAGTCCGTAGGGGAAATCATGGCTATTGGACGAACATTTCGGGAATCTTTTCAAAAAGCAGTGCGCTCACTGGAAACAGGGCATTCCGGACTCAATCCTCCGGATTATTCAGACGATCATAAAACTCCGCAGGAGGTATTGGAGGAGCAGCTCCAGTCTGTCAGCAGCAAACGTATTTGGTATGTCGCAGATGCCATGAGGCAGGGCTGGACGAATGAGGCACTTTATAAACAGACCGGAATCGATCCCTGGTTTTTATGGCAAATCCGGAGTTTGGTCGAGGAAGAACAAGTCATTCTGCAAACTGAAATTTCTGGAATAACACCGGTTAAATTAAGGAATTGGAAACGACTTGGATTTTCAGACAGACGCATTGCAGAATTGCTGAAAGTAAAGGAAAGCAGGATTTATAACTTACGCTATGAGTGGGATATACTTCCCGTGTTCAAGCAGGTGGATACCTGTGCCGCTGAGTTTTCATCAGAAACACCTTATTTTTATTCCTCATATAGCGAAGAAAATGAATCGCTTCCCACAGAAACAGCAAAAGTTCTAATTCTGGGTTCTGGCCCCAATCGCATTGGTCAAGGGATTGAGTTTGATTATTGTTGTGTTCATGCCGCGTGGGCAGTAAGAGAGCTGGGCTATGAGGCTATAATGCTCAACTGCAATCCGGAAACTGTGAGTACTGATTACGACACTTCGGACCGTCTTTATATTGAGCCGATTACCTTTGAAGATGTAATGCACGTCATCGATCTGGAACGCCCGATTGGGGTGATAGTACAATTGGGGGGGCAAACCCCGCTTAAGTTGGCACAGCAACTCAGCGATGCGGGTGTTCGACTGCTGGGTACGCCTTACGAAAGTATTGACAGGGCTGAAGACCGGGAACAGTTTGCCGCCATGCTGAAAAAACTGAAACTGAAACAACCCCGCAATGGAATGGCCCGTTCACTGAAGGAAGCTGAAAAAATTGCTGAAATAATTGGTTATCCAATTCTGGTGCGTCCTTCTTATGTCCTTGGTGGTCGGGCGATGATGATTGCTGAAACAAAAACTCAACTTGCGGAATATTTTAAAGAAGCAGTTCAGGCGTCACCGGAACATCCTGTTTTGATTGATCAGTTTCTCAAAGGTGCTGTAGAAATCGATATGGATCTGCTGGGTGATGGGATAAGTTCTGAACTGGGCGGTATCATGGAACATGTGGAACGTGCCGGAATTCACTCCGGAGACAGTGCTTGTATTATACCACCGCAAAACCTGACTTCGGGAGTGTTGCGAAGATTGGAAGAGCAAGGTAAAGCATTGGCCAAAGAACTCTGCGTGAAAGGTTTGATGAATATACAATTTGCTGTTAAAGATGATGAAATTTTTCTGATTGAAGTAAATCCTCGGGCTTCCCGGACGATTCCGTTTGTCAGCAAATCCATTGGTTACCCCTTGGTAAAATATGCTACATGGCTCATGCTGGGACAAAAATTAAGCGAAATTGGGTTTTCTTTTGAGATGCCGGAAACCGTTTCTGTTAAGGAAACGGTGTTTCCTTTTGTTAGTTTCTCCGGAGCGGATACTGAACTTGGACCTGAAATGAAGTCAACAGGTGAAGTAATGGGGCGTGGTGAAAACCTGGAAGAAGCTTTCATGAAATCTCAGTTAGCGGCATATCAATCGGAAATCAAAGAAGGGTATATTTTTATCGGCGTAACCGATCATGATAAGGAAGCAATGATTCCAGCAGCACTCGAATTTCAGCAGGCTGGACAAAAAATATTGGCTACGGAAGGAACTTTTAAAGTGCTGGAAAAAGCGGGAGTCACCAATCTTGAAAAAACAAGTCTGGATCGAAATATTCCGGGAAACATTTTTGAACACCTTAACCGAAAAGAGGTTGCACTGATTGTCAATACCACCCGTCCAAGAAAACGCTCTGTGGATGCAACACATATTCGGAGAGTAGCTCTTTTGCACAACCTTCCTTATTTCACCACTGTGGAAGGTACACTGAATTTAGCTCGCGCTTTGGCCTCAACTGATTTTGGCAAAAAACTAAGTTACAAGTCGCTAAAATTGTCCAATGAAATCACTTCCTGATCCATTCGGTTAGTCTTCAGTTTTACCTGACTGTACTTGCCACTCCAAATAGCCGCGCTGAAGAAGTATTTTTTGCTGCTGATAATCCGGATTTGAGATCCGCCCAAGTGCATAATCATCCTCTAAATCACTTAATGCAGAGAGCCAGGAATCCGCTAGACTATAATCCTGTCCAGCAACTCCAGGTAGTTCATAACACTGCAGTTTGCTCCAAAAAAGTGGATAAGTAATTGCTACAACAGATACTACGATTACGATTAATATAAAAGTCCAAATCATTATTTAGCTCTCTCAAAAATTTAAAACAAGATTTCACTTACACGAGAGTGAGAATTATTTTAGTAAATTAGAAAATTTCTTCAGTATGTATTTTTAGGATACGCTATTGCTGCAGAATAAAAATATACAATATTCAATAATGAAACAATAAATTTGATGTATGATAGTTGATTTATGCTGCAAATAAATTATAAATGTATCAATATTCTGCACTTCCGTTTGTGTTGTTATTTGCAGAAAGGACTGTCTCCAAATACTCAACCACCTCTGATTTCAACATTAGTTCTTCAAAACGATTTACTTGCTTGCACAAATACCAGTAGCCTACCAAACACTCAAATCCAGTGGCAGCACGGTATTCTCCGATGGATGCATGTTTAGGAGATGAAAAGACTTTATTGTTTCGTCCCTGACGGAAAATGTTTCTTTCTTCTAAAGTAAGGATAGGGTTGAATCAGCTGTGCGAGGTGAGCCTGGGTTTGGCAGCGCACCCATTGAACAACGTGCAAGTGAACGCGTTTTCGGTTTTGAAAACGCAGTAAAATATTTTGGCGGCGCCACATTCCGTAAAACGCGTCTCCAATATATGATAATGAGAAAGAAGTATGCGTATTTATCAGGAATTGAAGGTTTTGGTTCAGTTTGTTTTATGTTCACCAGTTGCTGTCCTGCTTGCAGATAATTTTGTTTTCGCGGATACGAAATTCTCCGTCCTCTACTGTACGTCTGTCTAGAATTCTGCTTTCCCGCTCTTTGAGTGAAATACCAAAGCTTCCGTCATTGCGTAAAACAATTTCTGCCCCACGCTTGGCGTAAAATATTTCGATTCCACGATCTATCACTCGGTTATGATTCAGGTTTTCAGGAATTGCTGTACTATTTGTTTTGCCCAAGCGAACAGCTCGGCTATCACCTTCACCGGTTGATTCAGAAGTCAGTTTATATTTAGTTCCGATTTTATGCACCATTCTTCTACGATACGAATTCATTGGTTCCAGCTGCAGATGGGTGTCATCAGAATTGATGAAGCGTACAAGTGCCGTATTAATTTCCGTCATCAGTTCCTGATCAGAACTGCTTAATTCCATATCATCAATCACGAGTATCTCTTATTAAGGTCACTGCAAAATATTAGCGTTTTGAACACTTCAGGAGAAAAAAGAGTCAACAAACTGTTTAATATGCAGGGGAAGGTTGTGGAAAAATATTCTATGGTTACAGTTAAAAGAGTTATGATTAAGCGTCTTTAGGTCCGGGAAACTACCGGACTAGCTAGGATAATATAGGTCAATAATATTAGCAAGATAAATATATTTCCCATTCACCATTTCATCCACCTTTTTCCAACTATTTTGTAAACTACTGGCACAGGAGTGGCGTAAAATATTTGTTTAAGACATCTTGTTGTAATTGCGACTTAACAATTTCAAATCTATCTTGCTCATATTAAAATTACCATTTAGGCACCACTCTATAGTTTTTGGCGAGATCGTGCATACTGCC
>JAKUUI010000079.1 GCA_022448485.1 SAR324 cluster bacterium | reverse complement strand
GCCGAGCTAGATGCTCGACCATATGCCCCACGAATTCTTCACAGTCAGACAATCATTTACGACCTAGCCCACTTACAATTTCTCACCGCAATGTGGACAATATGTTTTTGCTTTTTCCATTTCGTCAGAAAAACCTGTAGCCAATAAACCTGCAGGCAAAGCAAAAAAACCGATTCCAAAAATTGCTGAAATGGAACCTAATAATTTGCCAAGAGAAGTGATAGGAAAAATATCACCGTAACCAACAGTTGTCAATGTTGCTACGGCCCACCACATAGATGATGGAATACTGGAGAACTTCTCGGGTTGGGCTTCGTTTTCCGCAAAATATACTCCTGTTGAACAAATCAATAAGAGACTGAACATCAAGATTAATGAAGAAAATAACTCTGATCTTTTCTTATAAATTGTATTAGTTATTATGTGGAAAGTTGTTGAATACTTAGAATGTTTGGTCACTCTAAGGATCCTGAGAAATCTCAAAATCCTAATGATTCTTGTGTCAGTTACAATAAATGTCATGTAAAAAGGTGCAATAGCAATCAGATCAATAATAGCCATTAGAGAAAAAATATACTTGATTCTACCAAAAATTGGATGTTGGTACTCTTCAACCGAAACACAAGACCATAATCTTAACAAATATTCTGCACTAAAGATTAAGACTGATACTATTTCAAAATATCTAAAAAAAGATTCGTATTCCCCAAAAAGATTCTTCTCAGTTTCTAGAATTATCGCAACAACATTTAAACCTATTAATATTGAAATAAAATAGTCAAATACTTTACTCTGTTTGTCATTCTCCTTACTGATTTCAAGTATTTCCCAAATTCTTTGTTTGCTCATATTCTTGTCTCCTTTGAATTCAAAGCATAAATTTGCTAATCTTCACTCAACAGATCTGGTCATGTATCCTTAATAATACATTACGTTTACGCTATAATTCATTTGTCAAATTGTTTATCCTTAATTTTCTAAAATCATTTACAGATCTTCTCTCATGGAATTCCGTCTTTATCACGATCCAGACTCTTCATGCTACATCGAGAGAGATGAAACATTGCCTCCTCCAGCATCATCTATCCAGTTTCGGTAGTTCTTAAGGTTGTATTTAGGGCAGGATGCTTCTGCTTGGTGGAGAATCCACAAAAATGAAAAAGATATCAATATAAACTTGTACAACTTCTTCCTGATTTTTTCAATTTTTGAAATGGTTGTTAAATGTTATTCTACATCGAAATCCTATTTTTTGAGAAACTACAAAAAGTTATTTTGTAGCAATAAGGTTTATTCGGTTTAGGTTCAAGGAATGATATTATAACGATTTTGTGTTGCAGTCCATAAAAATTATGTTTGCACTCATTTGGGTATTGTATGGTGGTGTAGGATCTTTGAAAGGTATATAGGAGGGAGGTTAAAGACATCTCTTGGTGCAATCATGTTTGCGCACGTGAGGGAATAATTACCCTCAAAAATAGGTGCCCATATAGGTGTCTATCAGCACTGACATTCAGCACATATCAGCAAGACTTGATATAAGTGGTGAATATTCCTGCCAAAACCAGCAACAAATCTTGTTCTTGATTGTCCTTCATTGCGGCATTTTTGTTACTATTTTGTTACCCATTTTTTTATTACTTAAGTAATATCAGTAATATAACCTAGCTTAACTTAATCTGCCCAATAATATCACTCAGGGTTGTATTGTCTTCAACCTCAATACTTTGTGCGTATTTTGTTTCAACTTGGTCAACAAACTCAACAATCACCACAGAGTCTGCGCTACTATCCAGAATTGGCTGATCTAAATCCGGAACTATGGAAACAACTTTTTTGAAAAGTGCAACAAGATCTGCTTCCAGCGAAGGAGTTTTTTCTTCAACTGCAGAATCATCGTCGTCTTGTGAACTGAACATCCGCTCTATAAGTCCGTCAAAATTCTCCTCTAAAAACAACTGACGATTACGTAGATGTTTGATTTTTCCACTGGATGTTTTGGTAATTGTACCTGGCTCTAGGTACAGGCGTTCGCTTGGTAAAATCTGAAAATGCTCCCCCACTAACTCAATGATTTTTTGATCAATAGTAGCCAAAACGTATTTGCGGAAAAGTTCCATGTCTTTGATTAAATCAGCACGAACTTCCATTGCCACTGCCAAATGCTCTGCCTCATCACCAGCAGAACTACCGGTTTCACCTGCCGCCTGGACTTGCGTTTCAGAAGCATAGGCCATCAAACATCCGGGACGCAATTCTTCCACCGCTGAAAGCACCAGCTCGATGTCCTGAGGATAATAATTCCGCCCACGGATGATGATGATATCTTTGATTCTGCCGGTAAAATAAAGTTCATCATTCCAGAGCAAAGCTGTATCGCCTGTTGCCAGAAATGGTTGCTCTTTACCTTTAATCTTCTGCTGAAATATTTCTTCAGTTGCCTGAATATTATCGTAATATCCTTGAGCTACGGAGGGCCCGCTTACCATCAGCTCACCAACTTCTCCTTCCTGAAGTGGTTGATTTTCTGTACCCTTGATAACAATTTCGTGACCGTCCATTTGAGACCCCAAATTGACGAGCATTTTTTTGTCAGTCTCAGGAGCATTTTCGTCAAGTAATTTGACTCTGCCTTTGGTTTCCAAAACATGCCGGTCAATGCAGAGTCCTTTTAAGCCGGTTTTGCAGCCTGAAAACATAATCACAATTTCCGCCATTCCAAATCCCGGCCGGATGACATCCGGCTTCAGTCCGCATTTGGCAAAACGTTCATTGAATTTTTTAGTCGGCAAATAATGCACCGGTTCAGAACCATCTGTCACAGAAACCAAGCATGATAAATCGAGTTGCTGAAGTTCATCAGCAGAGATTTTTTTCATACATAAATCCAGTGCAAATGGTGGAACATAACTGTGTGCACAATTGTATTTTGATATTGCCGTGAGCCAGCGCAGAGGTTTCCGGATAAAATGTGCCGGCGTCATTAAAACCACGAAACCTCCTGAATAAAGTGCTCCCATCAGTCCCGCAGCTAAGCCAAAATCATGAAACAGCGGCAGCCAGACTACAGTTCCATTTTTCTCTTCAAGCTGCATGAATTTACGGGCTTCTTCCAAGTTTGCCATCAGATTGCTGTGGCCGATCATAATGCCTTTCGGCGTTCCCGTACTTCCTGAAGTGAATTGCAAATAAGCAGTATCAGCAGCATTTATTTCCGGAGCAGAAAATTCTCCATCCGTTTCTGCCAATATTTCCTTATCACTTGCAATTGCAAGCCCCGCAAAAACTTTCTCCAGTTCCGGAGGAAGCTGATTGCGTAAAAAATCTACCATCGAAGTGGTTGCAATCAGCAGACTTGGTTTGCTGGCTTTCAATGTCGGCAAAAACGTTTCAAGATATGCAGTCATGTTTTGCGGACTGGCTGGTTCTGATAATGGAACCGCAAGAATTCCTCCATACAAACAACCATAAAACACCTTTACGAATTCCAAACTGTTGGGAAGTATGACCAGCACACGCTCTCCTTTTGCAATTTCACGTTTTTGCAGAGCCGTAGCTACCTGACGGGCAGCTTTATCATTTTCTTGATAATTCATGGAACCGGAAGCCCCATTGCTAACTGCCTGATTTTCACCGTCTTCCAGAAAAATAACACAGTCTCTGTCTGGATGTTCAGCTGCCCTCTGCCGGGCAACCTCCACGATATTTGTGAATTTGTCTGGTATCATATTTTTTCTATTTGCGAAATTATTCAGGGATTGCTGAAAAATACTATTATTCAATAATTTCAATAAGTAATTTAAAGAAATACTTTTTCAGCTGGCCTTGTTTAGCTAGTTGAATAGTGCTTTTTAAAATTATTTATCTTTGCAGCACAGTTTACCACATTAAGAGGTCCCCTCAAGGGAAAATATCCAGAGGGAAAGTGCAATGTTAGATAATACTTTCACTTAGTGAATTAATTTTTCTATAAACTTCAATGTTATTTCTGCAACTTCTTGAAATTCCTTGTCAAGAATAACAACATGTCTTGATTTCTCCATCCAATGAGATTCACGGACAGCAGACTGAACACCCTGGAGAATCATATCTCCGCTTTTCAAATCAACAGTTTTGTCCAGGTTGGCTTGTATAATCAGAATCGGCTGGTAAATTCGGCACAGACGCAGCTGAGTTTCTCTTTGTAATTTCAGCAGTTGTACTCCTGCTTTCAAAGGATTGACTTTGTAACCCTGCCAGGCCATACAATCCTTGTTATCTTCCACATTTTTTTGAATAGATAAGACAAAAGGCGAAGCCAGAACCCAGAAAAATGTGTAAAGAAAAGAGGAGGCCAAACGCATGGCTGGTGCAAAAAGTAAAATTCCTTTTATCTCCGGATGTTCACTGGCCAGATGCAGAGCAAGCAGTCCTCCGGCTGATTCTCCGCCAACAAATATTTGTGAACATTTTTTCTTCAGTTCAAGGTAGGCTTTTTCGCATGCAGCAGTCCATTCTGTCCGGTGAGTCTGATTCAGATTTTCCGGAGTTGTTCCATGCCCTGGAAGCAGGGGAGATGAAACAGTGAAACCTGCATTATGTAAACGTTTTGCCAGAGGCCGAACCTCAGCCGTCGTTGCAGTTAATCCGTGCAGCAAAAGAACCCCGACGTCTCCTCCCTCCAAAAAAAATGAGGTTCCTTCCAGTTCAGGATTGACCAAAGGCAAGTCCATAGTGTTGGCTGATTCTAAGGATTCAAGTTTAATAATCTTCTGACTCATTTTATTTTTATCATTAACTTTGTTGAGCAAATCAAAAGTTGCCTTTTGTGTTTTGTCTTGATACAAATTTCCGAAAGATATAGAATCTATAATTATCTCTTCAACTTGAAGTAGATAGTATTTTGTAAAGGTTTTTTATGATTCGTGTTCATTCACTGAGTAAAAATTTTAACAACTTGCTAGCAGTCGATCAAGTTTCATTTGAAGTCCAGCGAGGTGAAGTCTTAGGTTTCCTTGGTCCAAACGGTGCAGGAAAATCGACAACCATGAAGATGCTGACCTGTTTTATTCCGCCCAGTTCGGGAACGGCTGAAATTTGTGGTTTTAGCATTTTGAACAATCCCCTCCAGGTCCGCTCCCAAATTGGTTATCTTCCGGAAAGTGCACCTTCATATGACGAAATGCTGGTAGGAGAGTTTCTCCGTTTTGTTGCAGAAATTCGCGGTTATAGTGGGAGGGAGTTAAACCGGAGGGTTAGCATTGTGATAGAAATGACTTCTCTGGGTGATGTCAAGAATCAAATGATAGAAACTCTTTCCAAGGGCTTTCGGCAGCGTACCTGTCTTGCACAAGCTTTAATTCACGATCCACCAGTGCTGATTCTTGATGAACCTACGGATGGTCTTGATCCAAATCAAAAACATGAGGTTCGTTCACTGATTCAAAACATGAGTGAGGAACGTACGATTTTGATTTCTACGCATATTTTAGAGGAAGTTGATGCAGTCTGTACCAGAGCCATGATCATTTCAGAAGGGAGAGTTGTGGGTTACGGAACGCCTGACGAGTTACTGTCTCAATCTCTTTACCGCAACTCAATCATCGTGAGTGTGAATGCAGAAGATCATATGCAGTTGATGAATGATTTTAATCGGCTTGATTTTGTTTACTCTGTTGAACATATCCCAGAAAAGCAGCAGGGACTGGTAACCATGCGTTTGTATCCAGAAAATAAAAACTCCATTGCGCCTCAGCTTAAGCATTATTTGTTTTCTAAAAATATACCTATTGAGCAGTTTATAGTAAATAGGGGACGAATGGATGAAGTGTTTCGCGAACTTACTAATGAAGATCGAAAAACTCTTCGCAGACAAACCGGACATTTCACTGACGGCAAAAACTTAAACCTAAAAGATAGACAATGAACGGATTTTATCCAATATTCAAACGAGAACTGCTGGCATACTTTCGTTCGCCGGTGGCATATGTTTTCATCATTATTTTTTTAGCAGCAAATGCGGGTTGTACGTTTTTTATTGGAAATTTCTACAACTCTCAGCAAGCAAGTCTTGAAATCTTTTTTCTCTTTCATCCCTGGCTCTATTTATTCCTGATTCCTGCAGTAGGCATGCGCCTTTGGTCAGAAGAGCGCCGCTCGGGAACCGGAGAGTTGCTGCTCACTTTTCCTGTTCGCCTGACAACTACTGTATTTGCAAAATATTTTGCTGCATGGTTTTTTATCGGAATTTCTCTGCTGCTCACATTCCCAATGGTCTGGACAGTCCATTTTTTGGGAAGTCCGGACAATGGACCAATCATTACAGGATATTTAGGCAGCTTTTTGATGGCAGGTTCCTACCTGGCGATTGCCAGCTGCACCTCTGCTCTGACTAAAAATCAGGTTATAAGTTTTATCCTGAGCGTCAACATTTGTCTGATACTGGTTTTGTTAGGTTGGGGGGTTTTGAGCGATACTTTGAACACTGTTTTTCCAGTCTGGATCAGTGATTTCGTCGGCCAATTCAGTTTCACCACTCACTTTGACGCAATTCGCAGAGGAGTGGTCAATCTCAGGGATTTAATTTATTTTGTTTCAATCATTGTCATTGTTCTGATGTTGAATGTAGCAGTTCTTGAGTCGCACAAAGCATCATGATTCATGCAGAACTTTTTTTCTGACAAATATAAAATCTGCTTAGAGAACTTTGAACTATAAATCATGATGAAAAAAGTTTCGTGGTCCACCACCTTGGGCAGTGTTGTTCTGCTGCTGATTTGTTTGGTGGCCGTCAACATAATGGCTTATTTCATACCGTTACGTTTTGATCTGACTGAGGAGCGTCTTTACACTATATCAGAAGGTTCCAGGAAAATTTTGGATAGTTTGAAAGATCCAGTCAGGATTAATTTCTATTATTCCAGAAGCAATTCAGAGTTGCCTCCAAATTTCAAAATTTATGCACAACGTGTTCAGGAACTGCTTGAAGAATATGAAACACTCTCAAATAGCAAGGTTGTTTTGGAGGTACTGGATCCAAAACCGGATACTGAGGAAGAAGAGTGGGCACAAAAATACGGTATCAAACACATTACACTGCCTTCAGGAAACACGGTCTATTTTGGAGCAGTGGTTTCGATGCTGGATCAGGAAATGCTGCTGCCATATTTTGATCAGCGCCGGGAAAAATTCTTAGAATATGATATTTCCCAGTCCATTCAAAAAGTCAGTGCGACCTCAATTTCCAAGGTTGGTCTGCTGAGTGTTCTGAACCTCCAAGGAGGAAGGTCTATGATTCCTGGGCAGCCGCCGGCAGAAAAATGGGTTTTTCTCAGTGAATTGGAAAAGTCGGTTACAGTGGAAAATTTAACTTTGACAACAGAAGAAATTCCTGATGATATCAGCCTGTTGATTATAATTCATCCTCGCGGTTTCAGTCCCCGTTTGCAATATGCTATTGATCAATACGTGCTTCGTGGGGGGCGGTTGGCGGTCATGCTCGATCCAAACGCACGCATCGATATGGCATCACCTGCAAATCGGTTTGGTCAACAGCCGCAACTTGCCAGTGACCTTCCGGAATTGCTCAAGAAATGGGGGGTGGAATATGATGCAACCAAAGTGGTAGGAGATCATTTGCATGCCACTCAAGTCAATACTGGACAGGGTGTCATGAGTTTCCCAATGTGGATGACCTTCCGTTCAGGTTCACTGGATAAGGAACATCCAATCACTGCGCAGCTGGAAAATTTACTTTTTGTCGAAGCTGGTTCATTGAAAAAAGCTGCCGACAGTTATACAGAATTTACTCCGCTGCTTTCACTTTCATCCAAAAGCGGTTTGATCGATGCTTTTCAATTACGGTTTGCGGCTCCGGATCAATTGTCACGAGATATGGAAGTCGACGGGGAAGCGAAAGCTGTGGTGGGAATCACTGCAGGAGTTTTTGCGAGTGCCTTCCCTGACGGTCAGCCGGTTAAAGAAAAAAAGGAGGGTGAGGAAAGTGAAGAAGAAACACCACTCAAGCATACACACCTGAAAAAAGCCACAGTGCGTAATTCAATATTGCTTTTCAGTGATGTTGATTTCCTTTCCGATCAATTTTCTGTGCAGAAACTCAATTTTCTCGGACAGGTCATCACTCAGCCGACAAATGACAATCTGAATCTAATGCTCAATGCTGCCGAGCATCTTTCCGGAAATGAAGCATTGATGAGCATTCGCTCACGTGGACGTTTTTCCAGGCCTTTCACACGTCTGCTGGAGATGCAGCAGCAGGCACAACAGCGCCATCAGAATGAAGAAAAACTACTGCTTTCACAGTTGAATGAAGTACAGCAGCGTTTGAACAGTCTTCTGGAATCTGCCGGTGATCAGGGGCAGAAAAAAGTTATTTTGCCCACTGAAGTTCAAGTTGAAATCCAAAAGTTCCGGGAAGAGGAACGGCAGGCACGCCGCAAGTTAAGAGAAGTCCGGAAGATTTTACGACAGGACATCGAGAAACTTGGCCAGGGATTACTCCTGCTGAATATGCTGGCAGTACCATTAATCGTCGGTATTATAGGTGTGGTTGTCTACCGCTACCGTACACGCCTCCGCCGCAAAACCATACGTTAGTATTGTCTTCCCAACTTAGGGCAGTGGAAGGATGAGGAAAAACATGGACAAGTAACATGGACTGACAGTGATGGAACAAGGTATATTGTTGTGTGGAGAAAAGGAAAACCATAGAACGTGATGGGTTGGGACAAGAACGTAAAATTTGTTTTAGAGTTAAGAAATTGAGTTAGATTAGAATGAACTCACCCAGCTGAGGTAAAGCAGGTTCGTTTAACTGGTTCCCTAATATCACTTCTTGGTGTTTCGCATCAAAATAACTGGTGCCGCAAATCTTTTGTCTTTCACTGCTTTGAAAACTTGTGTTTAATTCAGTTCAAATTCACGTATCTGAAGCTCTTAATAAGCCCACATCCCGCGTGCGCGGTATCCTTTGGCCAGTTCAAACATACTTGTGTTCAGTGCATGAAATCCTGCGAGTGTTACTAAGTAGGACCCTATATCCCCTCTCTCCGATTATTTGAATTAGTAGTGTCTTGCATAAAACGCTGAAAACCAATCTGATAGCGGTTGAATTCTTGGTTAAAAAAGTGAGTTAGAATATTTCCCTTGATTAGTTGAAATTCAGGTGTAAACTGCATGGTTTGGTCATCTTTCGAAGCTGGATGCTGCGAAAGATTTTTCATGAAGGCTGTCGGTAATAACTTTCCTCGGAACTTTTCAGGGGAGTGTCTACACGGCAGTTTTTATGTATTTTTCTGTAAATGAATAAAGGAGTTCATATGGCACATTATTTATGTCAAGCATCATACACATCAGGATCCTGGGCAGCCCAGATCAAGAAACCTGAGAACCGGATAGAG
>JAKUUI010000078.1 GCA_022448485.1 SAR324 cluster bacterium | reverse complement strand
TGAGGTTAAGTTGGTGGTGGAGCAAGTTCCATTTAAAGATTTAGTAGTCAGTAGGATGAAGGTCTCAATCCAATCTCCCAAACCAAATATTCCTCTTTCACTATTTTACAACTGGCCTGTTTTTCAAGAGCACCAAGGTATTACAATGCAATTAAAGGTTAATGGAAAAACCATGGAAAGATCTTTGTTAGAACGGTTTCAACAGGTAAATAAAATTCAATTTCGCACAGAACAATCTCTGACAAATATTCACGCATTTGGCCAAGTAGGAACTACCTCACTAGAAGTAGAAACTGATGTCCATTTGAGATTGGAGCCCGGGCTTGTTCGAGTAGATGTCCGGCGTTTTCTCCTCAATGGATGGGACCTGACCTGGCTTACAAATTTATTCAAAAATCATCCGATTCCTCCGTTAAAAGTGAATACATTCCCATCTTTGGGGCTTCGATTAAACAATGTTAAGCAACAAAAAAGGTTGATCGTGTTTGATTATGAAGCTCCAGAAAGAATGAGTCAATGAGAACTAAACAGCATTACCAAATTTGCGTAGGTGTTTTTACCTTCAGCAGTAACGAAAATCAACAGCTTTAATTCTCTGAGATTGATAGATTTGTTAGTAAGCAAATCTATCTTTTACTATCATGTCAGTAATGGATACACAGAAATCAATAAAAAAACTTCGTATAAATGCAGATGACTTTGGCTTAACAAAAGGTGTTACTGATGGAGTTTTGTATGCACACCTTAATGGTATTGTGACTCATACTTCAATTATGGCACAAGGACTTGATTTCCAACGAGCAGTACAAATTGCAAAAGATACCCCAAGTTTAGGTATAGGTTGTCATTTGAATGTTTCGTGGGGCAAACCGCTGCTTCCGGTTGAAGAAGTATCAACTTTAGTCAGTAAGGAAGGAAAATTTTTCACTTTTGGTCAGGTTACATTACGTTCTTTTTTGAGACGCATTGATCGTAAGCAACTTGTTGCAGAATGGAAAGCTCAAATTGAGAAGGTTTTGAATACCGGACTGATATTAACTCACCTGGATAGTCATCATCATCTACATCTCCTTCCTACCTGTTTTCAAGTAATTAAGGAGTTATCCCAATTTTATCAAATCCCTTATCTTCGGAAACCTTCTGAGAAGCTCAGCCTAAGTGAACCATCTTTGATTAAACGAATCATTTTTTATGTTCTTTGCATGCGCTCTTGGCCCCAACCTAGCAGTGATACTTTTTTCGGGCTATCCCTGCAAGAAACAAATGACTACAGTTATTCGCTTAAGAAAATAATAGGGAGAGTTCCTTTCGGGTTAACTGAATTAATGGTTCATCCTGGTTGGATAGACTATGACCTAACACGAGAAGATAGCATGTTGAAATCTCGAGAGATAGAGTTGGTATCCCTTTGTGACCCAACTATAAAAGATTTTCTTTTAGAAAATAAAATAATTCTGGACCGTCCTTAGTTTTAGCAAGGTCCGGATGTTAGTAAATGTGGATATTCCATTATCTCAATTAAAATTATGGTCGAAAAAGTAGAAATTGAAATTAGTCTTATTGTGCCGGTTTATAATTGTGCTTCTTGGATTACGGAAAAAATCCAAGAGATCTACAAGCACTTTAAGCAAAAAGAATTCAGCTGGGAAATAATTATAGTTGATGATAGTAGTGTGGACGATACTCCTGTTACTATTGAGAAAGTTATTGAAGGAATTGAAAATATTAAGCTACTGGTTTTGGAAAAAAACATGGGCAAAGGGGGAGCAGTATTAACAGGCCTGAGGCAGGCCAGAGGAAAGAATAGAGTATTCACTGACTGTGATTTATCTTATCCATTAAGTGAGGTAGACAAAATTGTTGTCGCAATGCAAAATGGGGCAGATGTCGCCATTGCAAACCGCAGAAATGAGGAAAGTATTTGTGAACTAAAACCCCACATTTTTAAACAGGTATATTCAAGAGAACTATTTGGAAGAATTCTTAACCGCATAATCAGACTTCTCAGTTTGACTGATTTTTATGATACCCAGGCAGGTCTTAAGGGGGTTCAATCCTGGCTTATACCGCATCTCAATTCGATGCATGTGTACGGTTTTGGTTTTGACATAGAGTTACTATTAATTGCTGGTTACAGAGGGGCAAAAATTGAATCCATTCCAGTAAGATATCAATTTTTTGATGAAGTAAGTACTGTGAATGTTTTTGTAGATGGTTTTTCAATGCTAAAAGACATCTTAAAATTAAAGCACAAGCAATCGATTGGATATTACTCTTGACATAGTTAATAAGGAGTGAGTGTGTGGTGGGACTAGATTTGATTGACAAACTATAACTTCCAGGAAAAAACAATAAATACAAGAGATAGTTTGTTGGCGATGTCGATTAGAAATAATAGGGCCAACGACATAACCAAGGTGATTCAAACTTACTACGGATACTATGATTAGGACATAAGTAAAAACACTTCGAATTTATTATCATTACCTAAACCGTATAGTTAAATCTGAGTAGTTATTTTGTTCAGAGCGCTTCTGCACGCAGGAATGCTATTGGAGGATTACCCTTAGACTTGAATAACATCTCAAATTCCGTCAGAATATTGTTTTCATTATAGTTGCTCCGGTGCAAATCGGCGGTGTGTTCAGCAATCTTATAGGTGTCAATCTCCTTCAGAATATCTGTTATGGTTTCAAAATATTCGAGATGATCTGTTTTAAATCGCAATTCTCCTTTGGGGCGGAAAAACGGATGCATTTTGGCCAGGAAATCAGTACTGAGTATTCGATGTTTTCGACGAGTTTTTTTGGACCAGGGGTCAGGGAAATTGATGTGTAAACAGTCTATGCTGTTGTGCGGCAAATATTCATCAATAAATTCACCGTGTTCTCGCATCAAAAGTATGTTGCGAATATTTTGCCGTTCAATCTTTTTTGCAGCCAGCACAAGTCTTTTGAAGCGTAGTTCAAGGCCGATGAAAGCGTCTTGCTGATTTTCCTGAGCCCATTCGATGAGATACCGTCCGGAGCCGCAGCCAATTTCTAGATGTATTTTCCTGGAAGGTGCAGCACCACTCGTTTCTTTTATTATGTTGGTCCAGAGTTGCTGAAAATTCTCAGGAGTGGGATGTGGAATGAGCAGTTCCGGGAAATCGTAAACACGGGCCATGTACGGATTGTTTTTTACCAGTTGTGAAAATACTTCCGGGTTTTCGTCACGGTAGTTTCTTGGGCGGTATCGCATGGAGTTGAGGTTTTTGAAGTTATCTGACAGTCAAAATATAGTGAATGTTGAAAGTGTCCATTATTCTAATGATGGCACTGTGACACTTAAGTTGAGCGACAAGCGTGAGCTGAAATTAGCCACGGAAGTATGGTCCGGTTTAGAACAGCCACGTGACAATCCGCTGACAGATTCTCAGCAGGAAATCTTGGAACGAGAAGCCTGCTACACAATGATCCAGAACAAAATGCTAAGCTTTCTTGCTGTACGAGAGCATTCTGCCCAGGAATTACGCAGAAAGATTAAACAACGTTTTTTTAAAATAGCAACTTGTGATGTTTCTGCTTTGGTTGAACGTTGCTTGCAGGAAATGCAAGAGCGCGATTTTCAAAGTGATGAACGTTTTGCTAGGCGCTTCACGGAGTCAAAACTGTCAAACAAACCATATGGTCCTTTCAAGATTTTACAGGATCTTCAAAGACGCGGTATTTTCCGTGAACAGGCGCAGGCTGTTCTGAATGAGTTTGGCAATCAGGGATTTTGGCTGAAAAAAGCAGTCGACTGCCTGGTGCTCTTACAAAAAAATAAAAAAATACAAACCCCTGAGGCTTTGAGCCAAAAACTTTACCAGCGGGGCTTTTCCCGGGAAACTATCGAACATGCTCTGAAAGAGTATCAAATCATTGAAGCTCAATCAGACGCTGGAGAATTTGACCCCGTTCCGGAAGTGCTTACAACTGAAAACCCATGAACCCCCATTGTCGCAATGCACAAACAAGATTTGCAAACTAATTCCGAATCTGCTGACACCGAGTCTTTTTATCAATCCAGAGGAAACTCAGGAGAAGCAACTGCTTCTGAAAAAGAACAGCGCTTTCCGGAAAGACCAAACAAAGAGCAGGTTAAGACTTTTCCGATTCTAGCTTTTGAAGGTAAAATTCACTTAATCACGGAAAAGAAAGGACTGAGTCAAGCACTAAAAACTTTGTGCCGAGAGTCGGTATTAGGCTTTGATACAGAAACGCGGCCCACCTTCAAAAAAGGGAAGAGATATACTGTATCCCTTTTGCAGTTGGCCACTGCAAATGATGCGTTTCTGTTCCGTTTAAACCATTTGGGCCTTCCGGAAGAATTGGCGTCGTTGCTGGCAGATCCTGACATCTTGAAAGTTGGAGTTGCCATCCTGGATGATATCAGAGCGCTGCGAAAATTGAGAAAATTTGAGGTAAAAGGCTTTGTTGAACTATCAAACATTGCGAGTGAATTAGGTATAGTGACCTGTGGCTTGCGGAATCTTGCTGCTATATTTTTTGGTGCTCGGATATCTAAAAAAGCACAATTAACAAATTGGGAGCGCCCTGATTTTAACTCGGGCCAAGCCCTTTATGCAGCTACAGATGCATGGATTTGCCTGGAGATGTATCGTTTTCTGGATCGTGAAAATCTGCTGCCAGAAAATAATATTTGGAATATGCCGGAATCACCCTTGCCAAAATCGTCGAGGAGGTACAAAAACTTTAACGGAGGCAGGAAAATTGGTAATGATCCAAAAACAATGGAATGACTCTTCAAAAGCGGATCCGGATGAAGTAAAACATTTGTGTCAAGAATGGGAAATGCATCCGCTTGTGGCAGAAATCCTTTTGCGCAGAGGACACGAAACAAATGAAGAGATAAAATCTTTTTTATACCCCAGCCTCAATAATCTCTGTGATCCTTACGAACTACGCCAGATGCATGAAGCGATCGAACTGCTCAAAGATACGGTAGTTAATAATCGGCGCATTGTCATTTTGGGTGATTATGATGTAGATGGAATCACAGCAACTGCAATAATGCTCGAATTTTTACGGGGAAGTGGGGCGCAGAATTTGGATTTTTTTATACCGAATCGATTGAAACACGGCTACGGTTTGACTGAGACCAGCACAGATATTTTACTGGAAATGAATCCAGATTTGGTCATCACGGTGGACAACGGCATCACGGCTGCTCTAGAAGTTCAGCGTCTTAATAATGAAGGTGTTAAAACCATTGTAACTGACCATCATTTGGCTGATGTGAATCTTTTGCCTTCCGGAATAGTGGTCAATCCCAACCATCCGGAATGTTCATATCCTTTCAAAAAAATCTCCGGATGCGGTGTGGCCCTGAAGCTCATTATGGCTTTGAGAAAATCCTTACGTGAATCAGAGTGGTGGACTGCCGAACATCCGGAACCAAACCTACGTTACAGCTTGGATTTAGCTGCTTTAGGCACGGTAGCGGATGTGGTCCCTTTAGTGGAAGAAAATCGCGTTATAACGCACCATGGTCTGCTTGTGATGAACGAGAAACCGAGAATTGCGATTCAGGTTCTTCAGCGTTTGAAAAAAGTTAACACCATCTCTTCCCGTACTCTTGCCTTTCAATTTGCACCATTGCTGAATGCCGCAGGACGCCTGCAGGATGCTGACATGGCAGTCAGGTTTTTGCTTTCAGAAGACCGCGAAGAAGCAGAAAAGATGGCACAAAAACTTGACTCTGCAAATCTTGAACGGCGTGAAAAAGAAGAAGAAATGTTGGAAACAGCTCTCAATCTTGCTGAAACACAAAAGCAAGACCCGGCTTTAATTCTTGCCTCTCCAGAGTTTCATGAGGGTATCAATGGGATTGTCGCAACTCGCTTGGTTGAGCTGTTTTACAAGCCTGTGATTGTCCTTACCGAAAATGAAATAAAGTTAAAAGGCTCCGGACGTTCCATTCCAGAATTAAATCTAAAAGACGCACTTTCCGATTGTTCAGATTTGCTTGAGCGTTTTGGCGGACATGCCGCAGCCGCTGGTTGCAGCTTGATCCCGGACAATTTTAGCGAGTTCCGCAAACGTTTTATTGCTTTGTGCGTCGAGCGACTTCCTGCTTCACTTGACCCGAAATTACAACTCGACGGTTCACTGGAATTACCAGAACTAACTAATATGTTTGTGGAGCAACTGGATCGTCTCCAGCCTTTTGGAGAGGGGAATCCCGAACCAACTTTTTCTGTCAAAACACCGGAACTGCCGTTTAAGCGGCTTAAAGAAAAGCATGTCAAATGGGAGGTAAACGGGAATGTTGAAATTATTGGCTGGAACCGGGCGAACACCTTTGCAGAAAAACCTCCATCACGATTGGCTGTGAATTTGGGTTTTAATGAGTTCCGCGGTAGGCGCAAAATTCAATTGACCATTCAGGATTCCCGAGTATGAAATCATCAGAAGAAGCACTTTGTTTGGTCTACATGACGGCCGGTTCAATGGAAGAGGCAAAGGACATTGGGCGAATGCTAGTCAAACAAAACCTAGTTGCATGTGTTAATCTTCTTGAAAACATGACTTCAATTTATAAATGGAAAGAAGAACTTGAGGAAGATTGTGAAGTAGTCATGATTGTTAAAACCCGCAAGTCACTCATGCCTCAACTAATTAAAACCGTCACCAAGCACCACAGTTACGAATGCCCCTGCATTCTGGAGTTGCCCATTCAAGGAGGGAATACTGAATTTTTACGGTGGGTTGCAACAGAAACCAAACGAACAGAGGAAAGTTACTAAATGCATCCAGACACGATGAGACTCATCGATCGATGGGTCGGAATTCCTCTATGTTTTTTTGCCAGTCTATGGCCTTGGAAAAAAACTCAAGCAGGTTCAACATCCCCATTGTCAACAAACATTCCACCTCCAGATACCATTGTTTTTATCGGTATTGCGGAAATTGGAGCGCTCGTGGTGGCTTATCCAGCAATCCAAGAAGCCAGAATAAAACACCCGAACAGCCGAGTTTGTTTTATTACGGCTCCCAGTGGTTTCCAAACGCTGGAATTCATGGGATTTGAGGAAGAAAATATCTATTTACTGGAAACCTCATCAGTACAAAGTCTATTAAAGGGGCTTCTTAAAATGCGTACACAATTTAAGGGAGAGAGAGTTTCAGCCGTTGTTATAGAACCGTTCACTCGTTTTAGTACTTTGCTTTCCGCTTGGATAGGAGCCTCACAACGTATAGGATGTTACCGGTTTCTGAACGAAGGGGTATACTTGGGAAATTTTCTCACACACCGTCTGGTTTACAATTCCCATTTGCACGCATCACAGACATATTTTGCACTGGCAAAAGCTTTGATTGAACCGGTTTCAACAAAACCTCTCCTTAAAGAGTCCATCCCCTCCCAAATCCAGAACCGCCTGAGAATAAACATTCCAGAAAAAGAGCAGCAAACTTTAAGAAAACGTCTGCAAGCAGAGTGTCCAGAAAATCCTTTGAAAAAAATCGTTTTACTTAATGCTAATGCCAGCGACATTGTTCCCTTGCGAAAGTGGCCACTAGAAAATTTTGTCGAACTCGGCAAACAGCTCTTGGAAAACTCGGAATTTACTGTTGTACTGACCGGCAGTCCGGAGGAGCAAGATGCATGTGCGGATTTAGCCCTGCAAATCAATCCTGACAGGGCAGTCAATTTTGCCGGGGAAACCTCTTTCAAAGAGCTGATTACTCTTTATTCAATCAGTGATTTATTGATCACAAATGACTCTGGACCTGTTCATTTTGCTTCAACGACCAATATTCCGATCATAGCTTTGTTTGGACCAGAAACTCCAAAAATATTTGGGCCAATGAGTCCGAATGCAAAAGTGATTTCATTGGAACTTGCTTGCAGCCCATGTGTTTCAGTTTTTAATCAGAAAAAGTCTTCATGCACTGATAATCAATGCATGAAACAAATTACTGTGGCAATGGTAATTCAAGAAACTCAAAAAATTCTCAGAAAATGAAACTGAGTATTTCTTCTTTAATTCCTCAAAATGCAGCCACACTCTGGCTGGGAATAACATTAATATTATGGTGGCTTGGGATTGCCGGAAGAGATATATATTTGCTGCCTGCCATTGTCTTTTTGGGAATTTGTATCTTCCAAATTCGTAAAGGGGAATTTTCAAATAATTCAATAAATTGGATAAATGACTATTCTAATAAACGCTGCTTGATAGCATTTTATTGGATTCATGTTGGACTGTATTTATTAACTACAATATTAAAATACTATTCATTTCGCTGGAATATTTGGGATGTGGGTAGTTACAGCAACATGCTTTTTAATATTTCTCAAGGGCGATTTTATTCTTCCTATTTGGGCTCTCACAACTGGGCAGATCATTTTACTCCTTCGCTGTCCCCACTTTCATTGTTCTATTCATTGGCTCCTAGCACTCATTGGCTTACTTTAGCAAAAACAATCGCTTATCTGAGCGTTCCCCTATTGATCTATAAGATTTGTAGAGAGTCCTTTCAAAATAAAGAGCAAGCATGGAGTGTCACGGTAATTTTAGGGGCTGCATGGATGCTGTTTTATGCTCCAGCCTTGAACAGTCTTTATTATGAATTTCAACCTTCTGCTCTAGCTCCTCCATTTATTCTTTATGCATTCCTCTGCTTTCAGCGCAAGCAATGGCTGCGTTTTTGGTTGACAATGTTTGTATTACTCGGCTTCAAGGAACATCTTGGTGCAGTTTGGATTGGTTTCGGATGTTTTATGGTTTTAGCGACACCCAATAAAAAAATGGGATTTATTCTTATTAGCGGCGGTATAATTTCCATTTATCTGATAATGTTTCAGGTCATGCCATATTTCCGCAATTATGAAGAATCGTGGAGTATGGCCTTAGGACCATTTCAGGATATTCCAAAAAAACTTATATATCTGTTTAAAATATTAATTCCATTAGGTTTTTTACCTTTAATATTCTGGCGCTTTGGAATTATGGCAGGTCCAGCAATTGGTATTAATTTGCTTTCAAGTCATATGCGTCCTGAAATGTATTCGACTAGCTATCATTATGACGATATCCCAGCTACATTGCTGATTTTAGCAATGATCCTCATCATTTCATCGAGCCGGCACAAGTTTAAGTTTTGGCAGGAAGGGAAGGCCAGTCATTGGCTGTTAGCTGGATGGATGGTATGCGTACTTGGCTTGCTACCATCAAGCCCAATGAGGGAACTGTATGCGGCAATCCCTGATAAGTCTCACTGGGACATTCGAAAAGAATTGGTAGATTTTGATCAACTTTCAAAAGAGAATTCAATTGCGGTACAAACTTCGCTGGGGCCACAATTCAATCGCACAAATATTTTAGCAATCACACAGGATAGTAATGGAAACTGTGCACCAATGCGACGTGGTATTTCAGTTCTAGAAACGGAGTATCTGGTATTTGCAAAGTCATTAAACCACTATTTAATTGAAAATCTGGAACAATGCCTAAAAAAGATGATGAAGTCTTCGGATTATGAAAGTCTTCCGGGGTACAATCATTTAAATATTTATAAAAAAACAGATTAAATTCTTGCGGAGGGGTCTACGGCAAAATCTTCAGGGACTTGATAAAGCAAGTATTTTTTAAAATTTTTAATTAATCTAAAATTTTCATCAAGGTAAGTCTTTTCTGCAAGTAACCCACCAGAGTTTCCTATTTTGTCTTTTCTAATAACATAATATTTAGGTTTTATTCTTTTCAATCCTTCTTTAATTTCATTTTCATCTTTGGAATAGACAAAGCGAGTTCGAGGACTGAAACTACGTGCCCCATATACAATGAAATTTGCATGAAATCTTTGGGTCGTATAATAAAAC
>JAKUUI010000077.1 GCA_022448485.1 SAR324 cluster bacterium | reverse complement strand
GTTCACTTTCAAATATGTAAAATGTTGGAAGCGAGCATAGCTGAATTTAAAGTTTTTTCAACTCCACCTTATTAAATGCATTTGAACTCTGTTTCCTTGAGATGCAGATAGAAGCTTATACAAATTATTAACTACTTACACAACCAACTCAGGGGTCTTCAGTATTTTGGAGGTATTTTTCCAACTGTTCGGGAGTATATCCGGTAGCGTTGGCGGCAGCGCTAATGCTGGGGAAACTCTGCCCCTCAACAACAATTGTTTCTACTGCGCTTTCTTTCGGGGCTGACTTTGCTGAAGAGTTATTTTGAGTATTTTCCATTGGATGGAGAAGGATTTCAGCTTTTTCGTAGTCTCCATGCTGTATCAGAGAAATGTACTGTTCCAGTGAAGGAACCATTTCAAACCAGCCGTTTCCAGTGTGATGAGTTTGAAACAAATAGTGCAGAGTACTTTCAATATTTTCTGCAATCTCTTTTTGTCCTGCCTCGTGATTCGCAAGCAAATGCAGAGTTTCAGATGAGCCTTTTTGCAAGGTTTCCAGAGCTAGGTAAGGTTCGTCGCATGAACCTATTTTAACTCTGTTATTACGTGAGTCCTGGATAAAATACACAGCCCAGGCCAAATCACCAAACCGTTGCTGACGTATCTGCCTTTCGCTATTCTTTGCATCCATACAATTTTTACACGATGAAGTTTTGCCATCGTGTGAATTCGAGGTCATGTAAAACTCACACAACAATTTTGTTTCGCCACATGTTTCACAGCTCTTTTGCAGCAAATTCAATTGCGATAATCGTGTTTCTGTATTTTTTACGGACAGTCGCGCCTGAGCCCGGACATTAGCGCATTTTCTGCAAAATGAGGCCAACCCGTCATGGCAGCGTCCTGTAGGAAAAAATTCTGACGAACGCGGAAACTCTCCCCGACAGATGCTGCATAAACGAGTGTATTGTTCCGCGCCAAAAAGCTCTTCTTGAATAGTTGCTCTCATAGTTTCATACTTTGCTGGTTTCGTTTTAACAAAAAGGGCAAATAAATATATTTCCCCAATCATGAGATTGATAATGAATTTACACTTTTATGATATAATTAATAGCATAATAGTCAAAATGGTCAATTTCTGAATGCAAAAACTGCCATGATAAGGTAAGCTTTCCAAAAAGCTTGCCATCCATAAAATAATTTAAAAGCATTTTTTTTGCAGAATCAGTTTCACATTTTGAGATAATTTTCACACCTTAACAAAGAAACTCACTTCGAGCGAATCAATTTTGAATTTATTGACCGTTAATAGTTTAACTGTTCGCACTGAACACCAATCGGGCCCAATTAACATTTTGGACAACCTCAATTTTAAGATTGAAAGCGGCAAGAGCCTGGGAGTGGTCGGGGAATCCGGATGCGGAAAATCAATGATGGCCTTTACCATCATGGGTTTGTTGCCGGAAAATATGACTGCTTCCGGAGAGGTTCTGTTCGGCAGTAATTTACTGCGTTTACCTGAAAAGGAATTATGCCAAATCAGGGGCAACCGAATGGGTATGGTTTTTCAGGAACCAATGACTGCACTCAATCCTGTCCTGCCGATTGGATTCCAGGTCGCAGAAAGTTTGAGGTTGCATAAAAGTTTATCCCTTCATGAAGCACAAAATCAGGCTTCGAAAGTGTTGGACCGTGTCGGCTTGCCTGCTAAAAATTTTTCGCGATCACTCTATCCACATCAGCTTTCCGGGGGACAAAGACAGAGGGTGGTGATTGCGATAGCCATTGTATGTGAACCGGAATTGATTATTGCCGATGAACCAACAACGGCCTTGGACGTCACGATTCAGGAACAAATATTAGCTTTGATTTCTGAGCTGGTTTTGGAGAGAAACATGGCTCTGATTCTGATCACTCATGATTTGGGAGTTGTCGCAGAAAATACGGATCAAATGCTGGTAATGTATGCAGGACGCATTGTTGAAAGAGGTCCAACTCAAAAAGTTTTTAGACACTTGGCACACCCTTACACACGAGGCCTTTTTGCCTCCATTCCAAATTCCGAAAAGTCTTTAAATGAACCCAGTCAGCAATTAGAATATTCCCGTAAAAAAAGATTGTCAACAATTCCGGGACGTGTGCCAGAGTTTTGGGAACGCTCGAAGGGCTGTTCTTTTGCCGATCGCTGTTCACGGACTCAAGGAAAATGCTCTTCACTGGTACCGGATGAAATTCAGTTTGATACAGGGCATTACACTACCTGTTTTTTCCCTTATGAACAAAACGAATGAAACAAGAAAAGTCAGCAAATTCATTGCTCAAAATTCGGGAAGTAGTGCGGGAGTACATACTACCCCGACGGCGGTTATTTACTTTGCCAGAACACTTCCGTGCACTTGATGGTGTGAGCTTGACGGTAAACCCAGGAGAATGTTTCGGTATTGTAGGCGAGTCAGGCTGTGGGAAATCCACTCTTGCCCGCACTGTAATGGCACTCGAATCTCCGCAATCCGGAGAAGTTTATTTTCAGGGGCAGATTCTGCACTCTCTGAAAGCTGAAGATTTACGACGTGTGCGTAGTGGTTTGCAAATGATTTTTCAAGATCCATACGGTTCACTCGATCCACGACAATCGGTTGGACAAATTGTGTCCGAGCCCTTATCATTACTTGGAGAAGTAACTCTGAAAAAACGGCAGGAACTAGTTGCTGAGGCTCTGGAAAACGTGGGCCTGTCGCCTATTGAAGCGAATAAATTCCCGCATGAATTTTCAGGAGGACAGCGACAGCGGATTGCAATTGCCCGTGCTTTAATCACTCGTCCGGCATTGATCGTGGCCGATGAACCGGTTTCTGCTTTGGATGTTTCGGTCCAGGCTCAGGTCCTGAATTTAATGATGGACTTGCGTGACCAGTACGGATTAGCTTATCTTTTTATCAGTCATGACCTCAGCATCGTACGCCACATGACTACAAAAGTGGCCGTGATGTATGCAGGGAAGATTGTTGAAAAAGGACCTACTGAATCGCTGTTTGATCATGCTCAACACCCATACACTCGCGCTTTGCTATCTGCAGTTCCTCGTCCGGATCCATCCAGGAAGCATAAAAACCGTACAAAAATATCAGCACCTGATGTCTTTAATGCAACTCTTGAAACCAAATCAGGAGTTGGCTGCACCTATGCCTCACGTTGTCCGCTCGTTGAGGAAAAGTGTAGAAAAAAATCTCCGTCACTGCAAAAAATTCAAATGACTCCGCCAGCAGGTCTTGAAAAAAAAGCGCTTGGGATTGCTCACCAAGTTGCATGTTATAATCCTTTCGATTCTGTTGTTTCAAACAGGCATACTGCCTAAAAACTTGCTACCTGATAGCCTGAACAATGCCCGATTCACAATTTTGCAGCGTTTTGACTCAACAATTCGGAGAACCCCTTGCGGGAACGGCTCCATTTGCCGAGCATTTTGTCTTTATTAGCTGGCCAAAAAAATATTGGCAGTACGAAGCTCTTGAGGCCAAAGGAGGGTTCCCACAAGGGCTGAAAAAGTGGATGAATGAACAGAGCAAAGTTAACGGGAAAATCAGCATCCGCCTAGTCAGCCGTGCGGGACTGGGTCACTATAAGGCCGATATTTTCATCTATCCCGGCAAGTGGTGTTATTCAAACGTGCTGCCCGAAGAAATTCCAACTGTTTTGGAGTCGCATTTTCGGAATGATACAGCTTCCGGTTTTTCTGCAGGCAAATTTGAGCATGATCAAATTTTCATTTGCACCCATGGCAGGCATGATAAATGCTGTGCCAAGTTTGGACAGGAACTTGCTGATAAAATGCGATATCATGTCCTAAGACAAAAAGCAGCCGTAGAAGTTTGGGAAAGTAGCCACCTTGGAGGGCACCGTTTTGCCGCCACAATGATTGATTTTCCAACCGGGCGAGCATATGGGCGTCTTAGACCTGAAGCGATTCCAAATTTTTTAGAAAGTCGAAAACAAGGATTAGTTTACGGCTCAGCTTATCGGGGATCAGTTTTTTTGACAGACCTGGAACAAGTGGCTGAAGCTCATGCACAGCATTTTTGTTGTGTGCAACAATGGGCCTGCAATGTGCGGATTAAAAAAATTAAAAAATTAACAGAGGACAAATTTCAGTGCATTGCGGAATTTTTACATTCTAAGAAATCTGCTGCATCACAAAAAATCATTCCGGATAAATTAGCTTTTTCTTTTAAGTTGAAAGGATTTACAAGCCCTGCTGGATGTGATGTTCTCGAAGAGCCGAAATCCAGAAAATGCTGGGAGTTGGAGTCCACCGTTCCTTCCCTTAATGTTATGTAATGGAGAAAAAATGGCAGACGAAGAAGTTCAAGAAGATCAGGAAAATGCAGAAACGAAAACAGCTAAAACAGATGGTGCAGTTAACCCTGAAGACGAGATGGACTCGTTGATGAGTGAGTTGGAGGGACAGAAAACCAAGCCGGAAGGTCCAGGAAGTAGTGAAGATCTGAGTTCTTTAGTAACGGAAAAAGCAGATTCTGCTGGCAAAAATATCGACGAAATGCTGGAATCAGCCACAGACAGTACGACATCCATGGATGAAGCATCGGCTGGAGATGAAGGTATTGATTTAGAATTTTTACAGAAAATGCCTTTAACAATGACGTTTGAGGTTGGTCGTGCAAAAATGAGCATCAACGATCTCCTTTCACTCGGACAGGGATCTGTCCTGGAATTACACCGTTTAGTTGGTGAAAGTCTGGATATATTCGCCAACGGCAAGTTGATTGCTCAAGGTGAAGTAATAATTTCCAATGAAAAATTTGGAGCGAGATTAACGCATGTGGTTCCTCCTGAAGAACGTGTGAATCAAATGAATGGCATGGACAAATCAAGTTAGCTGATATGGCGGCAGGACCATGTTTGCAAAAAAAGCATCTAAAGACCGTTACCTCTAACCTGATAATTTTATTGCCCGAATCCATATGCCACATTACGATTGGGAACTCAGTTCATACGATTACGAGATTCCAGAATCCCTGATCGCCCAGCAGCCTGCCCCAAGACGCGACAAGTCACGGATGCTTTTTCTTGAACGTCACAGCGGGAAAATTTCTCATCACAACTTTTCTGATATTGTTTCACTGTTGCCTGAATCTTCCTGCCTGGTTATAAACAACACCAAGGTTCTACCAGCCCGACTTACTGGGAAACGTCAAACTGGAGGAAAAATTGAAGCATTACTGATTGAAGAAAAAAACGAAGGATACTGGAGCGCAATAGTCCGCAAGGCTGGACGAATCAAAACCGGTGAACGCCTTGAATTTTGCGGAGGAGTGCTTAGGGCAGTAGCAAAAGAGCGGCTGGAAGAAGGAGAATGGCTTTTAGAATTTGAGGAACCAGAATGTTTGAAAGAACGTTTAGAAAAGGTTGGTCTGCCTCCTTTGCCTCCATACATCAAACGGCAGAACGCAAGTGATTTGCATAACGCAAAAGATAGAGAACGTTACCAAACCTGCTTTGCATCCAAACCGGGTGCCATTGCGGCCCCGACTGCCGGGTTACACTTTACCCCAGAAATATTAGCCAAAATTAGGAATCGAGGAATAGAGATTTTAGAGGTTACGCTTCATGTTGGTCTGGGAACCTTTTCCTCTATTGATGAAGAAGATATTCGTAAACATAAAATGCATGCAGAATTTTTTTCGGTTTCTGCTCAGACAATCAGTCAACTGCAAATCTTCCAGCAAAATCAACAATGTATTATTGGCCTTGGAACTACATCTGTGAGAGTTTTGGAAACTCTAGCACTGAAGAATTTTCAAGTAAGTTCCGGCTGGACAGATATTTTTATTTACCCGCCTCATAAATTCAGGATTGTGAATGGACTGCTCACCAATTTCCACCTTCCAAAATCTACATTGTTGATTTTGGTCTCAGCCTTTTGCGGCCGTAATTTTATTTTAGGCGCCTATCAGCAGGCCGCTACAGAAAAATATCGTTTTTTAAGCTACGGTGACTGTATGATGATTTTGTGACTTTTATCCTACAATCTCAAAGATTAATCATTATTCTTCATTCTAACGGATCGCCTTCAAGTACTTTTTTGTGATACTGTGAATGTTTTGGCAAGTCATCATCAATTTCATAATAATCAGGCTTGTCATCAAAAAAAATGTGCTCAACCGTTTTTAGTCCTTCAGAAAAATCCAACATTCCCGCGGCAATGCTGATTGTACTTCCGCCAAGATGTTCAAAAAAAAGACTGGCTCCACATTCCTGGCAAAATCCTCGTCTTGCTTCGTTTGAAGAGCGAAACCATTTTAAGCCATTATCATCTACAAACTTCATATATTTTTTTTCAACTGCAGTATACGCTGCGTAATGTCCATGAGTGTGCAGGCACTGCCCGCAATGACAATTGATAACCGGACGTAATTCGCCTTTTATCTCAAATCTCACAGATCCGCACAGACATCTTCCTTGAAATGAGATTCCTTTATTTATTTCCTGCTGAGATTCTTCTGTCATATTATCTGTAACACGATTATCTCGACGATCTGCTTTTGTATAAATTTTGCCGGACGGTTTGACTTTTTCAGCATAACGGCTCTTCATTTTTCCGCTATAATCGGCACCCAGCGCAGGCACATATTTTTTTGATATTGACATTACATCTCCTTTGAGACAAGTTTGCTAACATAGTTGCATACCTTCAACACTCATCAGCCAACTGACTATCCTCTCAAAACTTGCACTGAAAACCCTTCTAGCCACGCATTCCCCTCAACCGGAGAGACGTATTCAGATGGCTCCTTTTCAGTATCAATCAGCACACGCCACGCGATTTCTTCTGGCAGCTCAAATTTCACAGGCTGGTCAAAGCAATTGATCAAGATACGAATTGCCTGTTCCGGCCATGTTGAATTTGTTACTTCAAAGTGTAATGTCCTGACATATGGAGCAAACTCCTCTGGACCACCTGAAGCATTAAACCATTGATAATTACTTTTTTGTGAAAATAAGAACGAAGCGTGCTGTTTGCGTAATGAGATCATACGCCGAACAAAAACCAAAAGCCAGGAGTTTTTTTCCGCCATGGACCAGTCCAGCCAAGTTAGTGAGGAGTCATGACAATAAGCGTTGTTATTGCCCAACTGGGTCCTCCCGAATTCATCTCCGCCAACTAGCAAGGGAATCCCGTTCGAAAGCTGCTGCAGGCAATGAAACATGCGTAACTTCCGAAAGCGCAATGCCTGTATTTCCGGATTATTAGTGACTCCTTCAACTCCGCAGTTATCTGAATAATCTGTGCTATGGCCATCGTGGTTTTCTTCACCGTTCGCCTCGTTGTGTTTCTCGCTGTATGAAACCAGGTCCATCAAAGTCATCCCATCATGAGAGGTGACAAAGTTGATGCTCCTCTTTCTGCCTTCTTCTACTGAGCCAAAAACCATCGGACTTCCGAGGAGCGCCCCTTTAAGTCCCTCCATCATTTCTTCGTCTCCTCGCACAGCGCGGCGCAATGTATCACGGTATTGATCGTTCCATTCCGCCCAACCTGCAAGACAAGCAGCTTTGCCCAGTTCGTAACCTCCTGCTGCATCCCATGGTTCTGAAATCAGTTTAATATCTTTCAGTGACGGATCATTCCTTAATTCCCAAAGAAACTGGGGAAAATCCATGATGTCACCAAATTCATTCCGATTGAGGATGGTTGCAAGGTCAAATCGAAATCCGTCTACTCCTATAACATGTGACCAGTACTGAAGACAATCACGAATCAGGCGTCTTGTTGTTGGATGGGCACATTGCAAAGTATTTCCGCATCCGGTATAATTTTTGTAGCTTCCGCCCTTTTCCAGCAAATACCATTGTTCTGGTGCTAATAACTTAAAATGATCAGTAGGACCATTTTCACCAAATTCTGCAGTATGATTAAAAACCACATCCAGCCAAATTTCCAGGTCGGCTTCATGGAATTTGTCAACCATAGCTTTAAATTCACGAACTGGATTATCTACATCTGCAGCATAATTTTGTTTTGGTGCAAAAAACAAAAGCGGCGAATATCCCCAATAGTTCAGCAAATCTTGCTCATTTTCTGTAGCACTTGTCTTCTCATTTTCATCAAAGTCAAAAACCGGTAACAGCTCAATCGCAGTTACGCCAAGTGACTTTAGGTGCGGAATGCACTCCGCCAAACCTCTATAAGTTCCGGGAATCTGCGAGTTTATCCCAGGGCTCAAGTGACCGCGAGTCATTCCTCGAAGATGACATTCATAAACAATGCTCTCCTCCAAAGAATGTCGTGGACGAACAGGTCGGGGTTCAATAGCCTCATCTCCGTATGATTCAGGGCGCAACAACGGCAAGCGGCGCAATCCGGGGAAAATAGGTCCGCTCGGGCGGGAGTACACTCGTAGTTTGAGTTCTTCCGGATCAACCTCGAAACCCAAAGGAGTTCCCCATTGCTCACCGCCGCTGCTTTCCTTGGCATAAGGATCCATTACAAAATGGGTACTGCCGTCAGTTTTTACAATCTGAATAAGATAAGCCAGCAGAACTTCTTCAATATTTTCAAATACTGCCTCCCACCCCCAAACCTCACCAAACTGATAAGTTTCGTCCAAATAAACTTCCGCCAACAAAGAGTGCTCATCACCATGCTGAGGGAAAAAAGGATCCGAGATTGATGATAAAGGTTTTAAAGAGGATGAGGGCGATGATAACAAAGATGTTGAATTCGTTGAAAGTGTTGAAGGGTATGAAACATACGATGGTGAAGAAGTTGATGAAGAGGATGAAGAGGTTGAAGAAAATGAGGAGCCTGGAGAGGATGAAAAAACCGATAGGGAGGGATTACATGCTCGCCTTTGCGAATAAAAGAAGTAACGGATGCTGACTGCGTTTTCAGCAACCAACCCGAATTGAAGGGTGTTCCCTTTCCAATGACCGCCCATTAGAGGGTTAGCTAAAGGTCGAATCAGCTGAAACATTGGTTGTTCTGAAAAAATGACTGGATGGCATTAATGCCCGGCAGCAGCAAACAGGTTCTGCATAACTTCTTTGGTTCCGGGAGATGCCGCTAAAACTGGATTACCTGTTTGCAAACCTTCATTGGCTAAAAAATCATTAGTCCATCCACCTGTTTCCCTAACCAAAGCAATGCCTGCCAGGCAGTCCCATGAATTGATCTGAAATTCATAATAACCGATATAACGCCCGGCAGCCACATAAGCAGTCATCAATGCAGCGGAACCTATGTCGTGATAAACACCGCCATTATTCAACAAATAACCCAAAGCTTTTTGTGTTGCTTCAATCGAGCTTTTGGGTGAATACCCCAGCCCAACAATACCTTCATCAAAAGAAGTTGCCTTACTTGGCTTCATCTCTCTGCCGTTCAAGGTTGCCCCGAACCCCCGCCGAGTTGCAAACAACTCATCCGTACAGGGCGCGTAAATCAGGCCAATCTCAATTTGACTGCCAACAACATAAGCAATTGAAACGCACCAAGAGGGCAAACCATTTAGAAAGCAGCTTGTTCCATCAATCGGATCCACCACCCAGATACCCTTTGCCTCCAGATCCCGAAAACCACTTTCTTCTCCTAAAAATCCATCCTCTGGGAATAAAGTATGCAGATGTTTACGAATCATGTTTTCGACTTCGCGATCTGCTTGGCTCACCCAGTCTTGTGGCCCTTTTTTCTCTGTTTGTAGAAGATCTTGATTCCGGAACCACTGAAGTGCGCAAACACCTGCATTCCTTACCAAGACTTGAGAGGCATGAAATCTATTTCTGATGGACTGTTCTTTCATAAGTTTTCTACATTGTAAGACTGTTCAAAGCTACATTTGCAGAGTGCCCTGTTTAAATAAATCTTGCAAGCTGAAGGCAGGAAATAGGACATTAATTTATTATATATTTTTCTCAAAAGAGTGCTGCAAGATTGATACTGGCAGGTGTATATAACTAGAAACTAATTCTGCATTGAAATGTTGTCTTCCCTGGAATTTGTCGAATAAATTAAAGGTTGGAAAAAGACAAATCACTCGATCATGATCAATATTAGTGCTCTAATATTTGATGGTTTATTGCTGAATTTACTATGAAAATATACAATTTTACTTATTTGCATTTAACGAAATCGAGAACATGCTCAATCATCTTCTGGAATTAAAT
>JAKUUI010000076.1 GCA_022448485.1 SAR324 cluster bacterium | reverse complement strand
GCGGTTGATGCCAAAGAGAAAAAGCTCAAGATTGCCAGTCAATTCGGCGCACACGACACTTTTAATACGAACATGGAAAACTGTATGGATGAAATCCTTGCAGTTACAGACGGTGGTGTTCATTTTGCCTTTGAGACTGCTGGAGTTTCTCCGGCTCTGGATTTGGCATACAAGATTACACGCCGTGGAGGGACGACTATCGTTGCAGGCATGCCTGGCCCTGATGCTTCAATCATGCTCTCTCACCTCTCTCTCTCAGCAGAGGAGCGTACCATCAAAGGGAGTTACATGGGAAGCTGTGTTCCTATTCGTGATATTCCACGCTACATTGGTCTCTACCAGAAGGATTGTCTTCCAATTGACAAACTTCTGGGTGACCGGGTTGGTTTTGATGGACTGAATGAGGCTTTTGACCGACTTGATTCCGGTGAGTCACTGCGGCAGGTTTTAATTTTATGAAGTTTTTTCAGTATGAATGGCTAATGTTGCTAAAGATTTACTTTCAACAGTGATCTGAAAGTGTATATAGACCTGTCGCTTTTGCAAGAAAAAGCCTTACCAATATAAAGACTGGCTGCCCAGTTGGTTCAAATGCACGCAGACAACGTATTTCCTGAAGAGGATCCTTCGAGATTTGTCATGCTTTCACTCCAGCAAAAGAACCGGACTGAAACTCCATCGTTACCCGTTTAACGAAATCAGAGACGAAGAACAATGCCGCGCTTTTCCGCTAATCTCAGCTTGCTGTTTACCGAGTTACCAATGCTGGAACGTTTTGGAGCTGCGAGGGAATGCGGCTTCCAGGGCATAGAAATCCAGTTTCCGTATGAGACTCCGGCTGAACACATTAAGGCTCAAATCGATCTGACGGGGCTTGAACTTGTTCTGATCAACGTGCCTGCTGGCGACTTGATGAGTGGAGGTGAAGGGCTTGCCTCTGTCCCTTCGAAACGCCAAGACTTCTTAGCTGCCGTTAACAAAGCTGCCGAGTATGCAGATATACTTCGCCCAAAACTCATTAATGTTCTTCCCGGTTGCTGCTTCGAGATTAAACGTTTCGACCAGTACATGGAAACATTCACAAGTAACCTGATTCACGCTGCCAATGTTTTTCTTGACCAGGGAATCAAGGTCGTTTTCGAGGCTGTCAACACAAAAGATATGCCCGGCTTTCTGATCCACAATGGCGAACAACTGGTCCAAGTATTGGAAGATCTGAATCATTCCAATGTTTACCTGCAATATGACATTTACCACATGCATACCATGGGTGAAGACCATCTTGCATTCTTCCAACGCTATTCGGAAAGAGTCGGGCATATACAGTTCGCTGATGCACCAGGGCGGCATCAGCCAGGAACTGGGCATATAGACTTTGTCAGCCTGTTTAAGGCAATTGACGCATCTGGATACAATGGATGGCTTGGGGCAGAATATAGACCCAGTGTCACAACCAGGGACAGCTTGGATTGGTTTGGCCGCTATTGCCATTCCACGGACTGATATCCAAGTAAATGAAAAAACAAATCAACTATTGTTTTACTTGATAGATAAAATACAATTTTGATATTATGCAGATATTGAAAAAGTTGTTAGAATGTGTTTTTAACCAAAAAGTTATTTAATTTTATCACTCAAAAGAAGGAGATCTAGATGAGCATTCAAGCAAATTATGTTTACACCAGAGGTTATCGCGGAAAAGTCAAAGGGATGGTGCTGGACTGGAGCGGAACTACTGCAGATGAATACGTACTTGCTCCTGCTGTGGTGTTTGTAGATGTTTTTAAGAAATTTAATGTTGAAATCAGTATGGCGGAAGCGAGAGGGCCAATGGGACTGCGTAAGGACCTTCACATCCTTGAGTTGACCAAGGTACCTGAAATTCGCGAGCGCTGGAAAGGAGTATATGGCAAATATCCTGATCAGGGAGACGTGGATCGCATGTTCGCAGATTTTGTCCCGATGCAGCTCAACTGTCTTAGGAAGTATACCACACTCCTCCCACACGTCGCGGAGGTGACTCAGAAGTTTCAGAAAGAAGGCATCAAGATTGGGAGTTCTACAGGGTTTGTAAGGAGCATGGTGGACATCCTTGAAGAAGATGCGAAAAAACAGGGATACACTCCTGATGCGTCAGTGGCAGGAGATGAAGTGGTAAATGGAGCGAGACCCAAACCTTTTATGGTTTACCGTAACCTCGATTTGATGGATGTTCATCCGATTCAATCGGTAGTCAAGGTCGACGATACGGTTTCAGGTGTTGGCGAAGCACTGGAAGCTGGTTGCTGGGGAGTGGGCATCGCTCGCTATAGCAACTACATGGACATGGACACGCTTGAAGAAGCTAAATCGCTACCTGAAGAAGAATTCCAGAGAAGGCTGGTTAAAACGAGAGATATCCTGCAAAAAGCTGGTGCTCATTATGTGATCGATACTTTTGACCAGTTGGTTGATGTTGTTGAAGACGTCAACCTGCGTCTTTCCAGAGGAGAGCGTCCCTGAACAATTCTTCATCATCAACTTGACCGGGTGTTACAATAGCGTCTTTAATCAATAGTTTGGAATTTGAGAGTTTGTTGAGTTTGACATCAAATGTTTCAGCAGATTTGAAAATTAGTTCAGATAGCCCAAAATTCATTAACTTAGAATAAGAATAGCCGGTTGGAAAAAGAGGAAGTGTGATAAGTAATTTTTTTACTTAATCCTATGAGTTATTTTAATTGACTATTGATGATCAGTTAATCCAATTGGGAGATTTAGGGGAGTCTTTATTGATGACAAAATAAAGTGAGCCTTCTTGTTTTCCAACACATTCTATGGATCTTCCAACGTGAGCAGGTAGTGAAAACAAATCACCGGCTTCAAGCACGAAACTTCCCTTTTGCTTTTCAGCTGTCCACTCTACATTCCAGCTTCCGGAATGGCAGATCAGGACTTCTTTTTCAGGCCTGCTGAAGTCCTCAAATCCCCCTCCCGGTTCGGCCAATGAAAGCAACAATTCGAATCCATCACCACCGGGAATTACCGTGTCTTTTGCCCCTATTAAACGGTGTAGTTGAATTGTTCCATATTCTCCAGATTGCAGCGGGTGATCTTTGAGGGGTTTTAGAGAGTCAGAACGGTAGATGCGCTTTTCCATCTCATCAGATGAGTAATTGTCGTAAGTTGCTGCTTCCTCATGACTCATTGGAAGAACACGTTTTGCACCATCTGGAATAGGAAACTTACGGGTATCCCAGACTCCATGATCCTCAAGCAACACTAATCCATGGTTTTCAGCTTCCTCGAAAACTTGAGGAGCCCACTCAACTCCTCCAGTGTCGTCTCCTCCTAGGACGGTGAATAAAAATCCATATTTGTCACCAATGTTTTCAAAACCACGAAAACAGTGCGTTGGTACTGAAACTACGTCTCCTTCAGAAAGTGTTGTGTGGTTTTCACCCTTAAGCCCCCAGTAAATTTCGAAAGTTCCTTCGTGGATCATGAAGACCTCAACGGTGAAGTGGCTATGCAGTGAGTTTTTGATACGCGGAGGCTGTCCGGCAGCTCCGATGTTAAATCCATGGGGCTCGCGTATGTTGATGAACTGCTCTTTATTTTCTGTTACACCAGGCCCAATGATGCTGAAGTTGTCCTTTAGATGACTCCCCGGTGTGTGAGTATCAATAAATGCACTCTTGCAGGGAACCATTTCACTCCTGCGAACCAGGCGCTTTTTCATAGAATCACGTGTTTGAAATGAAGACATAGAACTTTATTTATTTATTTAAAATAGGAAGTTTAAGAATCATCTTCGTAGTCGCTGTTGAGTCTCTGTTTCAAAAATATAACACTTTTCTGGAAAGATATTAACTCCTACTATTTCGTCAATCTCCACCCTGTATTTATTATGTCCGCGTACAGTAAGACGGTCTTCTTCAAACTGTAAAGTAACTAGAGTCGATTCACCGGTTAGTTCGAAAGAATAGACACGTCCAGAGCAGACCGCCTTTTCAGGATTCGTCAACTCAAGATCTTCCGGACGTACTCCGAGTGTGGCCTCGGAGCATTCCTTTAAACCAACTTTCACTGAAAAATTAGAATGTTTGAATATACCTTCCTTCAACTCACCCTTTACCAGGTTCATGGAAGGTGAACCTATAAAGCCGGCAACGAATAGATTAGCCGGATCGTTGTAAATTTTTTCTGGTGAATCAAGTTGGGAGATAATGCCATGATCCATAACCGCGACCCGATCGGCTAGAGTCATCGCTTCTATCTGGTCGTGAGTGACATAAATTGTTGTGATCTTAAGTTCATGCTGAAGGTGTTTTAATTCTGCACGCATATTCACCCGCAGTTTGGCATCCAGATTTGAAAGAGGTTCATCCATTAAAAAAACTGTGGGAGCCCTCACTATCGCTCTTGCGAGGGCGACCCGTTGTCTTTGTCCACCAGATAGTTCACGTGGTCGACGATTCAGCAGATCTTCAAGTTCTACTTTCTGAGCAGTTTTCCTGACCAAATTCTCATGTAGGGATTTTGGAACTTTGCGTACTTTGAGAGGATACCGGATATTTTCATAAACCGACATATGTGGATAAAGACCGTAATTTTGAAAAACCATCGCCACATCACGATCCTTTGGCAATTCATCATTTACCCGTTTTTCACCAATGAAAATATTCCCTTTGCTGGGTTCTTCTAGTCCAGCAATCATTCGCATTGTAGTGGTTTTTCCACAACCTGATGGACCTAGCAAAACCAAGAATTCCTGATCCTGAATGGTTAAGGAAATGTTTTTTACTGCGGTCACATTACCCCAACTTTTCGATATATTTTCAAGTTTCACTGATGCCATAGATCCTTATTTTTTTATCGCACTGCACCCATTGTCATGCCTTGAACAAAGTGTTTTTGAATTAAAGTCGCCAATACAAACATTGGGAGCATGATCATTATTCCTGCGGCGGAAATTAAGTGCCAAAGCACGCCTTCTTCAGCGTGGAACATTGATAAACCAACAGGCATCGTAACTGCTTTGTTGGTCGTTATGATGACTGCAAACAGGAATTCGTTCCAAGCCAGGATAAAACAGAAAATCGCAGCTGTAATTACGCCTGGAAGTGCCATGGGCAGAACTACATTTTTTATCACCTGAATCCGATTAGAACCATCTACCAGAGCTGCTTCTTCAGTGTCCAAAGGGATTCCATCGATGAAACCTTTTATCATCCAGATTGCAAAAGGCATTATCAGAGAAAGGTTAACTAGAACTAGTGAAAGTTTAGTATCTAGGATTCCTAGATCACGGAAAAGTATAAAAAATGGAAGCACTATGACAACAGCTGGAACAAATTGAGTAGATAATATCATTACAAACATGATTCTTTCACCAGTCAATCTAAAACGGGAAAAACTATATGCAGCTATGGTTGCCAAAGGTATGGCTACTACAACTGTTGAAAAGGCTACTACGGTAGAATTATAAAGTTTGTCTAAAAGATTATAAGGCGATTTGAAGATAATCTTAAAATTTTCTAGGGTAGGAGTGAAAAGCAGTTTGAGTTGAAAAATATCCACCTGCTGTTTAAATGCACCTGAGATAATCCAGTAGATTGGTATCATGATAAACACTGCAGCAGATAATATAAGAAAAAACTGCAAAAAATCGTTAATCTGTTTTCTAGCTGGACGACTTAGCATCAGCGTTTTAGGAAGACAAGTTTCATATAGACCCAAGTTAGTCCGAACATAGGTATGACCAGCATGTAGGAGACCGCTGATGCATAA
The DNA here is from genome assembly GCA_022448485.1 of SAR324 cluster bacterium. Lineage (GTDB taxonomy): Bacteria > SAR324 > SAR324 > SAR324 > NAC60-12 > Arctic96AD-7. Next base: position 4,507 of record JAKUUI010000076.1, on the reverse strand, counting down.
CCCATGTCGTAGTACTTAAATCCGTTAAAATAAATATAGTGGGCCAGCGTCTGAGTCGCATAGGCTGGGCCTCCGTTTGTCAGCATGTAAACCTGATCGAACATCTTCAGAGAAAAAATGCTTTTCAGTACTATACCTACTGCCAAAACGGGCAAAATAGAGGGAAGAGTTACATCTCTAAAAACCATCCAGGACGTTGCTCCGTCAATCGTTGCCGCCTCCTGAGCATCCTTGGGTACCGTCGCAAGTCCACCTATAAAAACCAATGTCAGAAAAGGAGTAAAATGCCAAACATCACTCCCTACTAGTGCAATCATTGCGAGGATAGGATCTCCAAGCCAGTCTACATCCGCCAGTGGAGGAAACAAAACATCAAAAAAAGCTTTGAAAAGCCCAAAATCAGGCTGAAACATGAAGCGCCATGAGACACCTATCAGTGCCGGACTCATAGCAAAAGGGAGGATCAACATAGTACGTACAGTCAAACGAAACTTCCCGCCGGGAGCAAGCAGCAAAGCCAAACCCAATGCCATTCCAACAGAAAGTATAACCGAAGCAACCGTGAAGATGGAAGTCACTTGCACGGCGTTCCACATGAGGTCGTCCTGAACAGCTTGTAGGTAGTTGTCAAACAGGTATGTTATGTTCTCCCAGCCGTCGTATTCAAAATCCCAAAGTGCCTTAGACTCACGCGCACGATTCAGTTTCCACTCTCGGAAACTAAGATAAAAAGATTGTAGGAGAGGCCAGATGGCTGTTGAAGCCACCACGATCAATGCCGGTAAAACAAAAAGGTACTTGAGATGGCGATCGCGCATGGCGGCTTCAAAGAATAGATAGACAGGCTCCCATTATTTTGATTTGAAGAACCTGTCTTAGAGTGGAAAACTGTCGGATCAGTAGTAGCCGGCCCGTCTGAGTATGCGCTCCACCTTGGAAGCTGCTTCTTTCATCAATTGATCCACATTACCTCCAGTTGAGGCTTTCTGGATAGCGTTAGACAACAGATCTCCGACTTCCGGCCATTCCGGAATTTGTGGCATAATGTCGGAATTTGCCAGACTTGCTAAGGCAGCCTTTTGGATGTTATCGTTCGCAGCATTGACTTCTGCATCAGCCATACTCGACTTATGAGTGACTACGTTGTTGACAATTTTTTCACCGCGCACGGAACGCTCAATCGCATTTCGACGATCGAGTTCAGGGTTGGATAGCCACTTCATGAATTCCCAGGCAGCTTCCTTGTTCTTCGAATACTTCGAAATGGAATAGGGCATTGAAATGGCATATGTGACGGTTTTGCCCCTATAGGAAGGCATGCCCGCAAATCCGACCTGGTCTTTTGTCAGCTTGGATTGATTCGGATTGTAAAACCCTGAATAGGCCCACCACCAGACAGGCATCATAGCGGCATTGCCCTGTGCGAATTGGATGCGCGCATCCTGTTCCACGTTAGACACGGCCCCTTTGCCACAGATGTTGTTCTTGGTGTGTAGATCAACGTAATCACGTGTGGCTTTCAAACCAGCTGGAGTAGCCCAGGCAGGTTTCATCTGTTTGTCAAACACGTCCGTGCCGGTGGCCCATATGTAGTTCAGCCAAATGAAGAGATTCTGTCTGTTCCCATCTGCGCCGAAATAGCAAGCCAAGCCTCCGATACCTTCTTGCTGCTTAATTTTTTTCCCTGCACGGACTACCTCATTCCAGGTTTTTGGTGCAGCAAGACCATGTTTCGCAAAAAGATCCTTGCGATAGAACATTAGCATTGGATGTGCTCGCAGAGGAAATCCCAAGGTCTCTCCCTTGAACATTGCACTTTTCTTGAAAGCTTCGGGATAGCGATCCATGCTAATTCCATCACGTTTGAGCCACGCATCAATCGGCTCAAGCCAGTATGCATTGGCCGGTCCCCATGAGTCCAAATAGTTGACAACATCGAAACTACCGTCTGCAGCGACTCCGACACTGGCAATTTTCTCCTGCAACGCAACAAACGGGATATGGGTCCAGTTAACATTTATTCCAGTCAAACTTTCAAATTCTTCATCACGCAAGTCATAAGATTTGAACTGGGGAGTCACTACGGCCAGAATATTCAGGGTCGTGCCCGAATAAGGCTTGCCAGATTTTAATTTGTACGGAAGCACATTGTCTCCCGCTCCGGCTGGCACTGCCAGAAAACTTAAAGCCACAAAAACTAAAAAGCAACGAATCTTCATATTTCACCTCCTGAATGAATTTAAAAACATTAGCTTTCTAATAAAGAAATACATGTGTAGTTCATAAATATTTTTTTGGGGAATCTACCAAAATAAGTTATAAATAAAATTCACATTATCTCTATTCTTTGTTCAAAACCTGCAGGAGACTACCTCCAGCAGAGAACCATAAGGTATACTAAGTCTGGTTTATTGTAAAAACAAGTTTTTTTCTAACGAATCACAAATGAAACTTTTTTTGCCTGAAAATTTTTTACCATAGCTTTTTTGAAGCTAGTTTAGCACCATTGGCAAGTGATGCAAGCTTGGCATAAGTGATGTCAGCGTCCACTGTCCCGAAACCAGCAAAGGTTGAGAATCCGCAGTCGGAGCCAGCAATCACCCTCTCGCGTCCGACGATTTCCGTAAATCGGCAAATACGTTCTGACACAAGTTCAGGATGTTCGACAAAGTTGGTTGTAGAATCTAGTACACCTGGTATTAAAATCTTCTCCTCAGGAATCTTGATATCCCGGAAAACAGTCCATTCGTGACTGTGCCGGGGATTAGAACCTTCGAAGGAAAGGGCCTGAGGTTTAGCTTTTAGGACTGTAGGAAGGATCTTCTTCATTTCGATATCACAGTGGTGGGGACCCTGATAGTTGCCCCAGCAGACATGTAGCCGAAGCTGTTCAGCTGGGATTTCTTCCAGTACGTGATTGAGAGCTTCGATGTGAAGTCCTACCATCGAGACGAACTCATGGTCACTTTTGTCCTTAAAAAGTACATGACGTCCCAGAGCTAGATCTGGGCTATCAATCTGAATTATAAAGCCCGCTTTCGCGATCCCGTCATACTCGGCTTTCATTGCATCTGCCAAAGCGTAGAGATAGCTCTTGTGATCTGGGTAGTAGTCATTGGGCTGGAACTGTGCTATCACACCTGGCGAAGCCGCATTCATAAACGCTTCAGCAACACTGCTTCCATCTATGGCCTTACGGAAATTAGCTAGATCGGTTTCAAGTGGACTCATGTCCTTGACTGAAACTGGTCCTGTACAACGCGGACGTGTGAAATTTGGAACTCCACCAGATTTTGATGCTCTCGAAGAGAATGATGGAAATTCTTCAAGATCTTTTGGAGTGCGACGGGGACTGTCACCCTCAAATCCATTCAGACGATCCTTGATGTATGTAGCATAACTGATCTTACTTTGCTCCCCATCACTGACGACATCGATCCCTACTTCCTGCTGTTTGTTCACCACAGTCTGAACAGCGTCTGTAATAACGTCTTCGTATTCTTGTTTGTCCAGCTTTTCCCCTGCCTCCTTTGCGAAGACTAGTTTAAACACCTTTTCAGAACGAGGAAGGCTGCCTACATGTGTGGTCAGGATTCTATCTTTGCTTAATTTCATATTTTTTTCTATTTTGTTTTGTTTTTGTCAACCGTTCGTTTTCAGGATCACATTTAACTAAATCGCAATATGTGTTTGGTCAATAATATTTGAGTCTAGCCTATTGTATGCGTTTTATATTGCTCATTTCTTAAAATATTTGCCAGATAAATTAGCAATTTTTTCATTAAACAAAAATTGTTTTTTTGAAATTATTCAATACAGGAATTAAATCTTGACTCAATTTGCTTGGTTGATGTATTTATTCACACTTAAGCAAAGTGTTTAAAAAATTCGTTTTTAATTAATTTAATGCCAAATCCAAATTTTATTTTTAAGCATGAGCATGAGTAAGAAGAAAAGAAAATTTAATACAAGAGCTATTCATGCTGGGCAGGCCCCAGATCCTCTTACCGGGGCTATCATTGCACCAGTATATACCGCATCGACTTATGTGCAGGAAGGAATTGGAAAGAATAAGGGCTATATCTATTCGAGAACTTCTAATCCAACCCGTTTAACCTTGGAGGCGTGCCTTGCAGATCTGGAAGGAGCTCAAGCAGCATTTGCTTTCCCTTCTGGACTTGCAGCAGCAGCAACGGTACTGGAATTACTGGATTCAGGCGCGCATATAGTAGTTCACGATGATCTATATGGTGGTATTTTCCGTCTCTTTGCAGATGTGAGAAGAAGATCCAGTGGCCATCAAGTAAGTTTTGTAGATTTTTCAGATTTGGATTCAGTAAGTAAGTCTATTAAAGATGAAACCAAGATGCTCTGGTTTGAAACACCTTCTAATCCTCTATTGAAAATTGTCGATCTGGAAAAAATAGCTGCTTTATCCGAATCGACTAAAGCAATTAGCGTGTGTGACAACACTTTTTCCTCTCCATATTGTCAGAGACCTCTTGAA